>NZ_JBQGWG010000001.1:0-434112 GCF_052073805.1 Ornithinimicrobium panacihumi
TCAGTGTCAGGGTGATGGCACCGCACTGGTTGCGGTGGTTGGATCCTGATCACCTGGTGTCTGGCTCATAGGTTCGCTGTCGCTCGCTCGCGGGTTGACCAGCATGGGTTTTGCCGGCACCAGGTGTGACGGACCGGCCGGCGTGACTTGATAGGAGCGTGGTCTCGCCCCGACTGAGATGTGTCCGCCGACCGGTCCAACCGTCCACTCACTGATCAAGGTGAAAGAGGAGGCAACCGCCATGGTTGTTGTTGGAGCCGATGTGCACAAGTCCACCCACACTTTCGTCGCCGTCGACGAGGTCGGCCGCAAGCTGGGCCAACTGAAAGTCGAGGCCACGTCCAAGGGGCATCTGAAGGCGTTGGCGTGGGCCCGGCGCGAGTTCGGGACCGAGCTGACCTGGGCGATCGAGGACTGTCGGCACCTGTCCGCGAGGCTGGAGCGGGACCTGCTGTCCGCGGGCCAGCTCGTGGTGCGGGTCCCGCCGAAGATGATGGCCCAGGTCCGGGCCAGCGCCCGCACCCGGGGCAAGTCCGACCCGATCGACGCACTGGCTGTGGCGCAGGCGTACCTGCGTGAGCCACACCTGCCGGTCGCCTCCCATGACGAGGTGTCCCGGACCGCCAAGCTGCTGACCGACCGGCGAGATGCGCTGGTCAAGACCCGCACGCAGCGGATCAACGCCTTGCTGTGGCGGGTGCACGAGCTGGACCCCGAGCACGCTCCCAAGCCCCGGTCGCTGGACCTGGCCAAGCACCAGGACGCGTTGAAGGCGTGGCTGGTCACCCAGGAGGGGATCGTGGCCGCCCTGGCGCTGGAGGAGCTTGAGGACGTCATCGAGCTCACGGCACGGATCAAGGCCAAGGAGAAGGAGCTGACCGCGCACGCGAAAGAGCACGCCCCCTCCCTGGTCGCGATGGACGGCTGCGCCGGGCTGACCGCGGCCAAACTGCTCGGGGAGTCCGCCGGCATCACCCGCTTCAAGAGCGAGGCCGCGTTCGCCCGGCACGCGGGAGCGGCGCCGATCCCGGTCTGGTCCGGACGCACCGACGGGCGGGTCCGGATGACCCGCTCGGGCAACCGTCAGCTCAACTGCGCCCTGCACCGCATCGCCATCACCCAGGTCCGGCTCAAAGGATCCCTCGGGCAGGCGTACTACGAGAAGAAGAAGGCCGAGGGCATGTCCAACCGTGAAGCCCTGCGCTGCCTGAAACGACGCCTGGTCCGCACCGTCTTCAACCTCCTGACCACCGACCACAACACCCACACCACCGTCGAACCGACTTGCCAAACGGCAGCGGCTTGACATAGGAGAAACCCATGCCGCACACCGATCCGACGACCGGCGCACTGGTCCTCGCCGCGACCCCCATCGGCGACTCCCGCGACGCCAGCCCCCGCCTCCTGGAGGAGCTGACCACCGCCGACATCATCGCCGCCGAGGACACCCGCAGGTTGCGCAAGCTCGCCGACCGGCTCGGCGTCGACGTCAAGGGCGAGGTGGTGAGCTACTACGAGCACAACGAGGCTGCCCGCACTCCCGAGCTGGTGACCCGGATGGCCGAGGGCGCGCGCGTCGTGCTGGTCACCGACGCGGGGATGCCCTCGGTCTCCGATCCCGGCTATCGGCTCGTCAGCGCCTGCGTGGAGGCGGAGGTCCACGTCACCTGCGTCCCCGGCCCCTCCGCCGTGCTGATGGCGCTCGCGGTCTCAGGTCTTCCCGTCGACCGTTTCTGCTTCGAGGGCTTCCTGCCTCGCAAGCAGGGTGAGCGCGCCCGGATGCTCGCCACGCTCTCCGACGAGCCGCGCACGATGGTCTTCTTCGAGGCCCCGCACCGGCTCGCCGCAACGCTGTCGTCGATGGCTGAGGCGTTCGGGGACGAACGCCGTGCCGCGGTATGCCGTGAGCTCACCAAGACCTACGAGGAGACCCGGCGAGGCGGACTCGCCGAGCTGGCCGCTTGGGCGGCGGACGGGGTGAAGGGGGAGATCACCGTGGTCGTGTCCGGCCGGCCGAGCGAGGCGACGCGCGAGACCGACCCTGCGAGCCTCATACCCGAGATCCTGGAGAGGGCCGCGGCCGGTGAGAGGCTCAAGGACGTCACGAGGGACGTGGCGGCCCGCACGGGTCAGTCGGCGAAGGTGCTCTACGACGCGGCCATCGCCGCCCGCTGAGCCCTCAGCAACCACAGCGCGCGCCCGGTGGGGTGGAGGGCAACCACTCGGTGCGCTCGGTGGGGTGGAGGGCAACCATTCGGTGCGCTCGGTGGGGTGGAGGGCAACCATTCGGCGCGCCCGGTGGGGTGTGGGGCAACCATTGGACGCGCCCGGTGGGGGTGGAGGTCAGGTCTCCTTGGGGGGACGGCCACGGCGGGGTATGGGGTTCGCGCCCTTGGGGGATCTGCCCGCCTCGCGGAGGGCGTCCCGGATGATCATCTCGACCTGGGCGTTGACGCTGCGCAGGTCGTCGGCGGCCCAGCGCTGGAGCGCCGCGTGCACGGCAGGGTCCAGCCGCAGGAGCACGGACTTGCGCTCCTGCGGGCGGCGCCCTTCCTTCTGTGCCATGCCCGGGTCAGGTGTAGAGCGACCCGGTGTTGACGACCGGCGTGGTGCCTCGCTCGGAGCACAGCACGACCAGCAGGTTGGAGACCATGGCGGCCTTGCGCTCGTCGTCGAGCTCGACGATGTCCTGGGTCTCGAGCTGCTTGAGGGCGCTGTCGACCATCCCGACGGCGCCGTCGACGATCTTCTCGCGGGCGGCGATGATGGCCGAGGCCTGCTGACGCTGGAGCATGGCCTGAGCGATCTCGGGGGCGTAGGCCAGGGCGGAGATGCGCACCTCGACGACCTCCAGGCCGGCCAGCGCGATCCGCTCGGCGACCTCGTGGGCCAGCTCGGCGGAGATGACGTCGGTGTCGCCGCGCAGGGTGACCTCCGTGGCGTCGTTGTCATAGGGGTGGCTCATGGCGACGTGCCGCAGGGCGGACTCGGCCTGGACGGCCACGAACTCCTCGTAGTCCTCGACGGCGAAGGTCGCCCGGGCGGTGTCGGCGACCTGCCAGACCACGATCGCGGCGATGTTGATGGGGTTGCCGTCGGCATCGTTGACCTTGAGCTCGTTGGTCTCGAAGTTGTGGACGCGGACCGAGACGTTGCGGCGGGTGCTCAGCGGCACGACCATGCGCAGCCCGGGCTTGCGGACCGTGCCGATGTAGCGGCCGAAGAACTGCACCACCTTGGTGTGTCCCGGGGCCACGACCGTGAGCGAGGCCGCCAGGACGATCCCGAGCAGGAGCACGACCGAGCCCAGGACGATGAGGCCCACGCCGCCCCGTCCGGCGTCCGCGTCGAGTCCGCCCTGGACGACCGCCCAGCTGCCCAGGCCCATGAGGACCAGCGAGACCGCGAGGCCCGCGAAGCCGTCGATCGACCAGGCCTTGCGCTCGGTCACGTCGACGCGGGTGCCGTCGACGCCCACCGGCCGGCCGGCCGGCGTGCCCCCGGTGGACTCGTCGAGGTCCAGCCTGTCGTCGTGGACCTGTGCGTGCTGCTCTTCGGTCATGGTGATCCCTCCTGGTGGAGTCCAAAATGATAACTAAGTGATATCACTTTATCAGAACGGATCCTGGGCTCGAACCCTGACGGGGGGAGCCGGTGCGCGCTAGCGTGATCGTGGGTCGCAGGCGCGGCCTGCTCCACCCGGATCCGCTCCACCCGCTTCCGCTCCACCCAGACCACCTCACCCACGACACCAGGAGGTGCCAGATGGGCAACACCATCGGCATCCACCAGCCTGACCCGGACGCCGCCTGACCCTGGCCCGGATCCCGCCTGACCGGGATGCCGCCTGACCCGGCGCACGACCGCGGCGACGGGGCTCCGGCCGGGGTGTGGCCGCATACCGGAACGGCCCGCCACCCCACAGGGGTGACGGGCCGTCCGACGTCTGCGTGCGCTCAGCTGTAGCCGGCGTCCGCCATCAGCTCGTCGCGGCGCCGGCGCCGGTTGTAGCCACGGCGCCACAGCGCGAACAGGCCCCACAGCAGGAGCAGGAGGAGGAAGATCACCAGCACGGGGAGGAAGATGGCGACCAGCGACAGGGTGATCGCAGCCCCGTCCTCGGCGGTGGAGACGACGGGTGCGCCGAGCCCGCCGGTGCCGGCGTTGACGACCGGGCGGCTGACCGCCTTGCCGGTGTGCACGATGCCGGCGGTGATGATGCCGAGGATGACCCCGACCCAGGGGTTGTCGGCCATGAAGGTCGACCCCTTCTCGAAGTCCTCGGCCGCCGTCGTCGCGGCGAAGATCAGGCCGCCGGTGGCGGGGCGCACGAAGGTGCCGACCGCGTCGTTGATGCTGTCGACGACCGCGACCTTGTCGAGCACCACCTCGGAGAGCAGCAGCACGGCCGCGATCCCGATGGCCCACCAGGACTCGATCCAGGCGTACTGGTGCGGCAGGTTGATGACGTCGGTGAAGCGGGCGATCAGCGCGACCAGGATGAACGGGATGTAGGCGTTCAGGCCTGCTGCGGCCGACAGGCCTGCCCCGGTGAGTGCAGCGAGCATCGGTGCCTCGCCCTTTCGTCTCGGCGTCCCCCGGTGGGGGTCGTCGGTCTAGTGAACCACGCAGGGTGGTCCGGTTCTTCCCGGTGACGGGCGAGCGTGGCAACCACATGGCGCGCCCGGTGGGGTGTGGGGCAACCATTCGGCGCGCCCGGTGGGGAAGGGGGAGTGGGGACTCAACCTTTCGGGGGGCTGGGCCGTTGGGGGGACATGATGGATGTCAGGAAGGAGGTCGGTGATGCGAGCGGCGCACGAGGCTGAGTTCGTCGAGTTCGTCACGCAGACCTCGCCGAGGTTGCTGACCACCGCGTGGATGCTGACCAGCGACCCCGTGGCGGCCGAGGACCTGGTGCAGGAGGCGCTGGAGCGGGTCTACGTCCGCTGGGGGCGGCTGCGCTCGGGGAACCCTGCGGCCTACGCGCGGCGGATCCTGGCGAACCTGCACACCGACGGCTGGCGCAAGCGTCGCCGCGAGGTGCTCTCCGACAGCCCTCCCGAGCGTGACCCCCTCGACGCCGGTGCCGGTGTCGGATCCCGCCCCTCAGGCTCTCCGGCCGACAGCCAGAACGTCGACCTCGTCCGGGCGCTGCAAGAGCTGCCCACCAGGGAGCGCGAGTGCATCGTGCTCCGCCACTACCTGGACCTGTCCGAGCAGCAGACCGCCGAGGCCCTCGGCGTCAGCCTCGGCACGGTCAAGAGCTCCACCTCGCGCGGCCTCGCCGGCCTGCGCCGCATCCTGGAGGACAGCCATGTCTGAGCGAGACCTCGACGTCCTGGCCCTGATCGACCGCGCCGCCACCGACGCGCCCCCCATGTCCGTGCAGCCCGACTCCGTGCTCGAGGGCGGTCGCCGCAAGGTCCGCCGCCGCCGCGCTGCGGGAGCAGGTATGGGGCTCGCCACCCTCGCCCTGGCCGGCGCCTTCTGGATGGGGCCGGGTCAGGACCTGCTCGGGTCCTCGCAGTCGACCGCCCCAGCCGGGCAGACGACCTCGCAGAGCGAGCAGGACGGCACCGTCCGCCCCGCGACCGATGCCACGCTGACCCTCGCCGACGGCTCGACGGTGACGCTGACCCAGGAGGGTGAGGACGTGGTCGCCACCGGTGAGGACGGGCAGACCTATCCCACCCCGCTGGCCGACATCATGTCGGTGTCCGGGCTGGCCACGCTCTACGGCGAGGGTCGACCCGTCTATCTCTTCGGGGGCTGGGAGCTCTCCGACCCCGCCCTGGCGCGGGTCGGCTCGCAGGGCCCCGCCGGAGCCATCGACTGGTCCGAGCCGGCCGACGTCGCCATCCTTCCCCTGACCGGGGAGGACGCAGACCAGGTCATCGCCCTGCGGGTGGACGCACCACCGTTCGGTGAGCTGGTCGTCGGTGAGGAGCAGCCGGACGGCAGTGTCCGGCAACCCGCCCTCGCCGTCCCCTCCCCGGCGGAAGGCCTCGAGATCCTGGTCGAACCAGGCACGGAACGTCCGTCCGCCGTCCTGCGCGGCCCCACGAAGCTGGCCGAGGCGCCGCACCAGCCCGAGGGGCAGCTGTGGGCCTGGACCGACACCGACGGCTCCACCCTGCTGCTGGCCGAGGCCAACCCGACCGGCCCGGTCCTGCCCATCGTCGAACGGGACGGGAGGCTCGTGGCAGACCCCAGCGCCGTGCGTCGGGAGGCGGTTGTCGAGCTCGCGGCCGGCCGGGTCTTCCTCGTGGCCCAGGTCGCCGAGGGGGCTCGCGTCGTGGCGCTGGCCCGGGAGGACAGCGAGCAGCGCACCGAGGGGATCGCCAACTACTGGCACTTCGTCGGGACCGACCCGGCCGGTTATGTGGCGATCGACGACGGCCTCGTGCTGGCCTCCCCGACGGGCACCTGGCTGCTGGCGCAGACGACCGGCCGGGTGCTGCACGACCCGCTCGCGGGGCGTGCCGACGAGGACCTGCTGGCCTTCACGGTCGACGAGCGCACGGTCCGCTACGCGGCGCTGGTCCGCGGGGACGCACGGGTCGACGCCCAGATCGTGGCGGAGCCCGGCGTGCAGATCGAGCCGGCCGACGACGTGGAGCTCGAGGGTGGGCTCACCCTCCTGCACGGGACCGCCCGGTTCGACGAGCCGATCGACGACCCGGCCGGGACCGGTCTGGGGCTGGACCTGGACGGGGACGAGCGCCCCGACGTCAGCGCCAACCTGGCTCCCTGAGCGACACCCCCCAACCTTTCGGCCACCTGCTCCGTTACCGAGGGCGAAGAATGGCCACGCCGAGAGATAGGAGGAGCGGGTGAGCGGTTCTCAGGACGCGGCTTATGTCGAGTTCGTCGACCAGTCCAGGTCCACGCTGCTGGGCTACGCCTGGTTGCTGACGGCCGACCCGTACGCGGCCGAGGATCTCCTCCAGGAGACCTACGTCCGCGTCTACGTGCGGTGGCGCAAGGTGGCCTCGGGCCATCCCGTCGCCTACGCCCGCAAGGTGATGAGCAACCTGCACACCGACCGGTGGCGCTCGCGGAGGCGAGAGGTGTTCACCGACCAGGCGGGGGAGGCCGCATACACCCAGGACCCGATGACCGTGGACCTGGTGAGGGCGCTGCAGAAGCTGTCCCCGCGCGAGCGGGAGTGCGTGGTGCTGCGGCACTACCTGGATCTGTCCGAGAAGGACACCGCCGAGACGTTGGGGATCAGCCTCGGCTCCGTCAAGCGATACACGTCCGACGCCCTGGCGGCCCTGCGGCCGCTGCTGAGCGAGGAGGAGGCACGTCATGTCTGAGCGCAACCTTGGCCAGCTGCTCGACCGTGCGGTCGAGCACGCCCCCACCGCAGGCCTGACCCGCGACCTGGGCGGGGAGCAGATGCTCGCCGCGGGCAGGCGTCGGGTGCGCCAGCGCCGCACCGTCGCCGCAGGCACCGGGATCGGCGCCCTCGCCCTGGCCGCCGCCGTGTGGACCAGTGTGAGCGGCAGCGGACTGCTCTCGGGTCCCGACACCAGCCCGGCCGGCCGGACGACCACGACGACCACGACGTCGACGATCACGACCGGCCCCGTCGCGAAGGACCGGACCATCTACCTGCGCGGCGCGGACGGGGACTACATGTTCAGCGACGGCTACACCCGCCTGGGTCAGATCACGCTCCAGCTGCAGGCCGACGGCAGCTCCACCGCCGAGATCGAGGTCAACGGCACGAGCGCCGTGGTCGATGGGGAGAAGGTGCTCGCCGGCCAGGTCACGGCCTACCGCGGGGAGCAGGTCACGATCCTGACCGTCCCCCTGCCCGACGATCAGGTGCGCCGTGCGTCGATGCTGGGCACCGGCGAGGCCATCTCGGACCTCTATGCCGACGGTGACGCGCCGATGCAGTGGTGGGCCGTCCTCAACGGGCCCGACCCGAGCCCGGAGGCAGGCCCGCCGACCGACGTGCTCTTCACCTGGGCCGACCGGGCCGAGGCCCTCAGCGGAGCGCCCGTCGACTTCGCGGCGGTCGAGGAGCGGGGCCTGCTCGCCTGGTCGATCCCGAGCCTGGGGCAGTGGGGTATGGCCAGCCACGACTTCGTCAGCTCCACCCCGGGTCAGCTGTTGATGACGGGCGAGGAGGAGCAGATGACCTGGGCGGCACGGGTGCCGCAGGAGGCGCGCAGCGTGTGGCTGGCGGCGCCGGGCAGCGATGACGAGGTCGCGCGCGCCGACTGGTTCGTGACCGTCGGGGACCAGGTGATCGCCGGAGGCGAGTCCTCCTGGCAGGTCGTGGAGGGTGCCGAGGTGCGCTGGGCCGACGAGGCGGGCACCGTGTCCGCGCTCGCAGGCGGCACCGTGGAGGCTCTGGGCGACTTCGCCGGCCTGACCTTCGAAGTCACCCCCGAGCTGGAGGTCACCGCGTCCTACCAGGGCGAGGAGCTGGTCCCCTCCCCGAGCTCGTTGACCTCGGGCGACGTCTACCCCTACCCCGGGGTCGACGGGGCCGACCTGGTGGTGCTGCCCGTGGGCATCGGGGACGACTCGGTCCTGATGACCTTGGAGCCCAACGGCGGCCGCTACCTCCCGGCGGTCGGGAGCATCGTGGACTCGACCACGCTGCAGACCGAGTCGGGCGCGCTGCGCCTGCTCAAGGTCGCGTCCGGCACCTTCGGCGAGGAGGACGGTCACCTGCTGGCGATCCACCACCCGAGCACGGTGGGTGCCTACAACACGTGGTCGCTGATGGGCGGCTCGGTCGTGACCGGATCGATGGCGCTGGACCCGGGCCTCGCGCTGGACCTCCTGCCCGGCCAGGGCTGGCTCATCTACCCCGGCGGCGACCTCGGTGACGGCACCGAGCTCCTCGGTGGGGCGATCGACGAGACGGTCCTGGAGTGGGTGCACCCGGACGACCCGCAGCGCGTCGTCCTCGTGGCGGTCCTCACCGCCGGCACCGATGCCGCCGTGGTCCTGCGGGACGGCTTCGAGCTGGTGGGGACGCAGACCCACGAGGGTCCCGTGGAGGGCTACGAGGTCTTCACCGCCACCGTGGACCGCCCGGTCGACGGCGGCACCGGCGACTTCGGGCTGGACACAGACGGCGACGGCGCGCTCGACCTCGAGGTCGCACCCGCCCTCCCGTGGGGCGAGATGGATTGAGGGGACGGCGCACCGCATACCCCCACCTTTTCGAGGCCTCATCCGTTGAGAGAGTGAGGCCACGAGAGGAGGCGGGTATGCGGTCGTCGCACCAGGCGGAGTTCGCGGACTTCTTCGACCTCGCCTCCCCCCGTCTGCTGGCGGCCGCCTGGATGTTGACGGGGGAGCAGGCGGCCGCCGAGGATCTCGCGCAGGAGGCGCTGGCGCGGACCTATGCGCGGTGGTCGTCGGTGCGCACCGGTCAGCCGCTGGCCTTCGCCCGCCGGGTGATGGTCAACCTGCACACCGACACCTGGCGCAAGCGCCGCCGCGAGGTGCTGACCGACGAGCTGCCGGAGGGTGACGCGCAGGTCGGCCCGCACCTCGACCCGCAGACCGTGGACCTGGTCCGCGCCCTGCGCCGCCTGGCGCCGCGCGAGCGCGAGTGCGTGGTGCTGAGGCACTACCTGGACCTGTCCGAGAAACAGACCGCGGAGGCGCTGGGCATCAGCGTCGGCAGCGTCAAGAACTACACCATGAAGGGCCTGCGCGGGTTGCGCGCCCAGCTGCTGGAAGGGGAGACCACCCATGTCTGAGCACGAGCGAGACGTCCTGGCGCTGCTGGACCGCGCCGCCGCCGACACCCCGCCGCTGCACCTCGATCGGGCCGACGTCGTCGCGCGGGGGGAGCAGATCGTGCGCCGTCGGCGCACGGCCTCTGCGGGTATGGGGCTCGCCGGCCTCGCGCTCGCCGGCGCCGTCTGGGCGGGGCTGGGTGGGTCGGGCCTGGTGAGGCTCTCCCCGGTCGTGCCGGCGGGGACGACCTGGCAGGTGCCCGAGGGGGTGGTGCTGTCGGCGCCGTCCGTGGACGGGCAGCCGTGGCCGGAGGTGGTGCTGACCAAGGATGGTCCGGACGGTTACGGCTCGGTGCGGATCGGGAGCGGTGAGGACGCGCAGACTGTCGACGGCGAGCTCGTCGGTGGGGGGCTGGTCGTCTATCCCGGTCGAGAGATGACGGTGGGGGTGTGGGAGGTCCCGGAGGGTGCCGATGGGCTGGCGGTCGTGTCCGGCAGCGCATCGGAAGATCGCTCCCCGGTGGATGGTGAGCCGGTGGACGTGCCGGGGGGTCGGCTCGACTTCGTCTTCGCCGGCGGGGACACCGAGGTCTCTGAGGCGATCACCCAGGTGCCGCGGTGGGGCGGGGCCGACGTCGTGGCGGCATCCGGGGCCCGCGTCGTCACCGACAGGGTCGGGCAGGGCGGCTTCGCGACGGAGGTCTACGTGCTGCCGGACGCGCGCGGGCTGTGGGGAGTGGTGGGTGAGAACCAGTATCCAGCCTCGTCGGAGCAGGTCCTGCAGGTGGCTTCGGGTCGCCCGTGGTGGCGAGGTGGCGGGATCGCGGCCGTCCACCTCGGTGTTCTTGGCGACGACGCCGCGCGGGTGCGCGCCACGCTCTCCGGCGAGGCGGATCCGGACGACCTCTTCGCCATCGCGCCCGGCGCGGTGGAGGAGGTAGGTGGGCTCCGACTCGGGGTGGTGGGTGTCACCGAGGCGGGCCTGTCGGGGGTGCAGGGGCTGGGGCCGGAGGTGGTCCAGATGCAAGGTCTTGAGTGGGCCGCCGCTGATGGGGTCTGGCACCGGCAACGCTGGGAGCCGACCTCGGTCTCCTGGGAACCCCGCGGCGTCGTGGACGGGGAGGTGGCCGGCCCCGGCGAGGAGGTGACGCTGCTCGGCACCACCTACACCGTGGCGATCGATCCCCACGGTTGGCCGCAGCTGCTCGACGCCGAGGACGGATCGCTCTTCCTCAGGGTGACCGACGAGCAGGGTCCCTCGGCCGGGGGGATGGTCGACATGACCCGCTGGCGCTGGCCGTGGGAGACGGACGCGGCCATCTACTTCACCGTCGGTGACGGGCAGCCGGGGGTTCTGCCTGCCGAGCTCGATGCCGGCGGCACCGAGCGCGTGACCATCGAAGGCCCGGAGGGGCAGGTTCGACTGGTGGGTGTCCCGAAGCGATAGCCCGACCCCGATGCGCCGGCCGCCGGGGTGCGGGGTCGGCGGGGCGGAAGGCCATTGACCGGGCCGACCGCAACTACCTGCCCCTCTTTGCGAACGGCGGAAGTCAGCGTGCTCACTCGCGGAAGCTGCCGTGGCCGAGCCCCCGCCAGGTCATATCGAACAAATATCTGACACGGCTGTGGATACCCGGAGGTTGTCGGACGTGTGTTCTAGAATGGAGGTAGTTCAACAGACCACCTCCTCAGGGGAAGGGCGGGGCGGTCGTGATGGATCGATGGGAGGGGAGGGTATGGCGGCTCAACCGCAGGATCGAGAGAACGAAGGCCGTGAGCGGGCGCAGGAAGACCGCGAGCGAGAAGACCGTGAGCGGGCGGAGTGGGACGAGCTCGGCTTCGAGCTGGAGTCCGAGGACGTGGGTGCTGCTCGCCCGCCTGCCGAGACCTCACTTGATCCTGGCGCAGCTGCGCCGGTTGCCGATCCCATCACCTCCGTAGGCCCAGCGCCATGGACGGACGAGGCGCCTGCCCCACTCGCTGCGCGCGCGGCGGCAGCTCTCCAGGACCTGGGCATGGTCGAGGATGATGCAGACCGCTGGGTCGAGCTGCACTGCGCCCAGCTGGCGGCGGATGGCACGGAAGCGGCCGGGGTGCCTGTGCCGGACACCGACCCGGACGTCCTCTCCGCGATGGCGGCCATGGCCCGTGCGAGTGCGGCGCTCGAGGCGTCCCTGCTCGTCTCCGTGCAGGATCTGGTCCTTCGCGCCGGCAGCCGCCTCCTGTCGGAGCGTGGCGTGACCGACCCCGGGACCATGTCGAAGACCGCGCACCAGACCTGGCGCGTATCGGTGAAGTCGGCCGTGGCCGGCGAGCTGCAGGTCCTGCTCGGGGTCTCGCTGTGGGAGGCGCGCCAGCTCGTGGCTCTCGCGACGAGTCCTGGATCGATCCGGCGACCCATCCTCGGCGCGCTGCGGCGTGGTGAGGTCATCCGTAAGCTGGTCCTGGCCTTCCAGCAGGAGACTCGTCGGCTTGAGGTCGACCAGGCGATCCGGGTCTCGGAGGCGATGTTCGGCACCGACGAGGATCTGGCCGCCGTCGAGCGACTCGACGTCGATGGCAATCTCGAGTTGGGGCGCCCCTGGCACCACAGAGAGTTCTTCGCCGCGCTCAAGCGGGAGGTCGCCAAGGCCAAGAGCCTTGACGAGGATGCCGCTGAGGAAGAGCGCGAAGCCGCCTTCGAGGGCCGGTCCGCCCAGCTGGACGTGGAGGATGACGGGACCGCGACCCTGACCTGCACCATGTCGACCGTGACGGGGGTCGCGGTGTTCGGCCGGATCGAAGACATGGCCCGGCGGGCACGGGCCGGAGGCGACAAGAGGACCCTTGCCCAGCTGCGCGCCGACATCATCGCCATCCTGATCCTCCACGGTGTCGTCACCTTGCCCGGAGACGGCGACGGAGACGGAGGCGGGGCCGGGGGCGGGATGTGCGCTGCCGCGTGCTGCGGGACCGGGGGCACGGACGGTGCCGGCGAGGACACGACCGGCGGGAGCGGTGCTCTGTTCGACGAGGTCATCACACCGGAGATGGCCGAGGAGCTGCGGGCGCTGATCAGCGCGACACCGGCCGGTCAGGTAGGCGTGATCGTCCCCTGGGATGCGATGGTAGGCGTGGTCTGCCCGCAGTGCCGCGGCCCCGTCGCGGTCACCGATCCCGCAGACGGAGACCTGCAGCCCGCACAGGGAGCAGGGCAACCCGGAGTGAGGAGCGGGCCGGAGCCTCCGGGAGAACCAGCGATCCCCGCAGCTCCCGATTTCACCGAGCCGCACTCCGGCTGCCGAGACTCCTCGCCCTGCCGCCAAGGGGACAGCTCTGCCCAGACCGGGCCACCTGTCCGGCCCGGCGCAGGGAGGGTGGCCGAGCTCGTCGGGTGGGAGGCAGCCTTCATCACACCGCGACAGGCCAGACGCATCGCCGTGACTCCCGGCACGACCCTGCACCGCCTGCTCATCGACCCGGAGAGCGGACGCTGCATCGAGCGGTCCAACGGTCGCTATACGCCGGACAGCGAGATGAAGCGGCAGATCATCGCGGCGGACGTCTACGGACGAGGTCCGGGCAGCCGCCGGCCGGCGGGCCAGTGCGAGCTCGACCACGAGAAGGAATGGCTCACCCACGGGTGGACCGCCGAGGTCAACCTCAACCCCAAGGAGCTCGTCGACCACGTCCGCAAGACGAAGAAGCTGTGGCGTTCGCTGATGAACCGCCGGCGCGACGTCACCTGGACGACCTTGCTGGGGCAGATCGCCCGGACCCGGGGCCATGACTACCGGCAGTACGTCGACCGCGTCTGCGCCCTCGCGCCCTGGGAGGCCTCTGACGCGGAGACCTCGCGCCCGGACGGCGTGCACGAGAGCCCGGGTCGGGAAGACCTCGACCGCGCTGAGCTGGACCGGGCAGACCTGGCTGCCAGGCGGGATCTCCTCAACCAGCTCGTCTACGCCGCGCTCGTGCACCGCCGCCCGGGTGAGCGGGCCGAGGCCGATGACGACGTCCTGGGGTCGGAGGAATGGTTGATGGTCGGCGATTGGGGACACCTGCACCACACCGACGACGATGGGCAGCGCAGGCCCGGGCCAGCCCCTGCCCAGGCGACGCCGGAGGAGATCCTGGGCCTGGTTGACCCGCCGGAGTCGGATGTGGCACCTACGGCGGCAGCGGACGTCGCAGCTCCGGCGGACTCTGATGTCGACACCACGACGGATTCGGTCGCTGCAGGGGAGCCTGCAGCCGAGACGGACACGGCCCCCGAGACGGACACGGCAACCGAGGCGGGCGCGGCGACCGAGGCGAGCGCGGCAACAGAGACGCCAGACGTGCAGAGCCCTGGACGAGACACCCCCTGGGGCCGGTGGATCGGACGCCGCGCCACCGACGAGCCGCCGCCCTTTTGAACAGACGACCGGGTCCGCAAATCCCGTTGTGCCTGCCAGCGCCATGGGCCACCATCGGGCAGGTGAGTCCCAGCCCCGATTCCCCCGGCCCCTATCCCCTCCGCACCGACCGCCTCCTGCTCCGTTTCGTCCGGGAGGGCGACGAGGCGACGATCACCGCATACCGGAACGACCCGGAGGTGGCCGCGCTCCAGGACTGGGACCTGCCCTATCCCCGGGAGCACGCGGACAGGCTGATCGCCGCGCACCGGGACCGGAGCGACATCGAGCCCGGCGGCTCCTACCAGGTCGGCATCGAGCGCGAGGGCGAGCTGATCGGCGACCTCTACGTCGGTCTGCACGAGCAGGGTGGCGTGGCCGAGATCGGTTTCTCGCTGCGGACCGAGCACCAGGGCAAGGGCTACGCGCGCGAGGCGGCCGAGGCGGTCATCGACGATCTGGTCGAGCGCCTCGGCGTCCACCGTGTCTTCGCCCAGCTCTCCCCGGACAACCACGCCTCCGCGCGCCTGCTGGAGCGGCTGGGCTTCGCCGTCGAGTCCTTCGCGCCGAAGTCCTACTGGTGGCGGGGGCAGTGGGACGACAACCTGACCTACGCCCTCTCCGACGAGCGGTGGCGGGCGCATCGGGCGGCCCGGCGCCCCACCTAGACTGGTGACCCATGAGCCACGTCCTGTCTGCTGTCGCCTGGCCGTACGCCAACGGCCCGCGCCACCTCGGCCACGTCGCCGGGTTCGGCGTCCCCTCCGACGTCTTCAGCAGGTACATGCGGATGGCCGGGCACGAGGTGCTCATGGTCTCCGGCTCCGACGAGCACGGCACCCCGATCCTCGTCCAGGCCGAGAAGGCCGGGATGAGCCCGCAGGAGTTCATCGACCAGAACCACGCGATGATCGCCGAGGACCTCGTCGGGCTCGGGGTCTCCTACGACCTCTACACCCGCACCACGACCGCCAACCACGAGCAGGTCGTGCAGCAGCTCTTCCTGGCCAACCACGCCAACGGCTACATGGTCGAGCAGACCCAGCAGGTCGCGATCAGCCCCTCGACCGGGCGCACCCTGCCGGACCGCTACATCGAGGGCACCTGCCCGATCTGCGGCTATGCCGACGCCCGCGGCGACCAGTGCGACAACTGCGGCAACCAGCTGGACCCGGTCGACCTCAAGGAGCCGCGCTCCAAGATCAACGGCGAGACCCCGGAGTTCAAGGACACCGAGCACTTCTTCCTCGACCTGCCCTCGCTCTCCGAGGCGCTGGGGGAGTGGCTCGACGGGCGTGAGGCCAGCGGTCTGTGGCGCCCCAACGTCATCAAGTTCTCCAAGAACATCCTCGAGGAGATCCGCCCGCGCGCGATGACCCGGGACATCGACTGGGGCATCACCATCCCGCTGCCGGGCTGGGCCGAGAACGAGCACAAGAAGCTCTACGTCTGGTTCGACGCCGTCGTCGGCTATCTCTCGGCCGCCGTCGAGTGGGCCCGCCGCCTGCCCGAGGGCGAGGGCGGACGCGACGACTCGGAGCGCTGGAAGGAGTGGTGGGTCGAGGGCGCCACGCCCGAGCAGCTGTCCTACTACTTCATGGGCAAGGACAACATCACCTTCCACTCCCAGATCTGGCCGGCCGAGCTGCTCGGCCACAACGGCGAGGGAGCCAAGGGCGGGCAGCCCGGCCCGTTCGGCGTGCTCAACCTGCCCACCGAGGTCGTCTCCAGCGAGTTCCTCACGATGGAGGGCAAGCAGTTCTCCACCTCCCGCTCGATCGTCATCTACGTCCGGGACGTGCTGGAGCGCTACCAGCCCGACGCGCTGCGCTACTTCCTCTCCGCAGCCGCCCCCGAGACCGCAGACTCCGACTTCAACTGGCCCGAGTTCGTCAAGCGCACCAACACCGAGCTCGTCGCCGGCTGGGGCAACCTGGTCAACCGCACCGCCTCGATGATCGCCAAGAACTTCGGGGAGATCCCCGCGGCCGGTGAGTTCGAGGACGTCGACCGCGCGCTGCTGGACCAGATCGCCGAGGGCTTCACCACGGTCGGTCAGCTCATCGCCACCCACAAGCAGAAGGCCGCGCTCGCCGAGGCGATGCGCCTGGTCGGTGAGGCCAACGCCTACGTCTCCACCACCGAGCCCTTCAAGCTCAAGGGTGAGGACCAGCGCGAGCGGCTCGGCACCGTCCTGCACGTCCTCGCCCAGGCGGTGGTCGACCTCAACACGATCCTGTCGCCCTACCTGCCGCACTCCTCGACCGCGGTGCACCAGGCGCTCGGCGGCGAGGGTGTCTTCCAGCCGATGCCGCGCCTCGAGCAGGTCAGCGACCTCGACGACGCGGCGAAGCCCGACTACCCGATCATCACCGGCGACTACTCCGACGCCCCGCGGTGGGGGCACCGGCCGGTCGTCGTCGGGGCGCCCGTCGCCAAGCCCTCGCCAATCTTCACCAAGCTCGATCCTTCGGTCGTCGACGAGGAGCGCGGTCGCCTGGGTCTGGGCGAGGAGCAGGTATGAGGTCACTCCCCTCCGCAGTCCCCTCGCCCCGGTCCGTGCGGGCCGGGGTCCGGCCATGAGCGGGGACAGCGCCGTCCTGGGCGAGGGTAGGAGTGGGGGCGGTGTCCCGGACGGCGGCGCGGACGGCCGGGCAGCCCGGCAGAACGATGCGCGGATGGGCGAGCGCCCGGAGCTCCCGGACCGGCTGCCGATCACGGTGGCCGACAACCACGCCCACCTGGACATCCACCGCGACGACGCCCCGCGCGTCGACCTCGAGCAGGTCATCGCCGAAGCCGCGGCCGTCGGGGTCGACCGCATCGTCCAGATCGGCTGCGACATCGGGTCGGCGCGCTGGACGCACGGCATCCTCGACGACCATCCCGCGCTGCTCGGGGGCGTGGCCATCCACCCCAACGAGGCGGCCAAGCACGAGCAGGCCGGCGACCTCGACGCGGTGATCGACGAGATCGCCTCCCTCGCAGCGCATCCCAGGATCCGGGTGATCGGTGAGACGGGGCTGGACTATTTCCGCACAGGTCCGGAAGGTGTTGCGGCGCAGCATCATTCGTTCCGACGCCATATCGCCTTGGCCAAGGAGCTGGGTCTGGCCCTGCAGATCCACGACCGCGACGCCCACGAGGACGTCATGCGGATCCTCGCCGAGGAGGGTGCCCCGGAGAAGACGGTCATGCACTGCTACTCCGGCGACATGGAGATGGCGCGGGAGTGCGTGCGCCGCGGCTACTACCTGTCTTTCGCCGGCACGGTCACCTTCAAGTCCGCCAAGGACCTGCGCAACGCCCTGGCCGTGACCCCGCTGGAGCACCTGCTCGTCGAGACCGACGCCCCCTACCTGACGCCCACGCCGCACCGTGGCCGCGGCAACGCGCCCTACCTGATCCCGCACACCGTGCGGTCGATGGCGGCGACGCTCAACGTCGCGGTGCCCACGCTCTGTGAGGCGCTGTCGGCCAACAGCGAGGCGGTCTACGGCACCTGGGCCTGATGGAGGCGGTCAGCGCTCGTTGTTGCGCTGCGCCGCCCGGCTGCCCAGCGTGGTGAGGGCGTCGACGACCTTGGCCGCCGGACCGGACAGCCCCTGCCGCGCGACCCGGCCCTCCACGGTCCGGCCCGGTCCCGACGCGGAGGGCAGCAGTCGCGAGGTCAGGCCCATCATCCGCGTGGTGACCCCCGGCATCAGCCCGCGGAAGCGGGTCGCCACCACCGTCAACGGGGTCAGCTCGCAGCGCACGTCGCCGGCCAGGACCGCATCCACGATCTTCTCGGCCGCCCGCTCCGCGTCCATCGACAGGAGAGGGAGCGAGGCTGCGGGGCCGAACCAGGCGTACTCCTTCTCCGCCTGACCGGTGAACTGGGCCCGCTCGTGCGAGCCCGTCCTCATCAGGCCGGGCACGATCGTGGTCGAGGTGATCCCGGTCCCGGCGAGCTCGGCCGCCAGTCCCTCGCTGAAGGCGACCGCGCCCTTCTTGGCGACCGCGTAGGGCCACAGGTGCGGCGGCGTGACCTCCCCGCCGACGGAGGTGACCGTGCCGATCCGGCCGTGGCCACGCCCCCGCATGGCCTCCAGGACGGGCAACGTCACGTTGATCGGGCCGTGCAGCATCGTGCCCAGCGACTGGTCGAAGTGCTCGAAGGTCATCGCCTCGGCCGGGCCCACCTGGATCACCCCGGCCACCGTGACGAGCACCTCGATCGGGCCCACCTTCGCCTCGACGTCGCCGACGAGATCCTGCACGGCCTGTCGGTCGCGGATGTCGCAGGCGTGGACGTGAACCTCGGCCCCCTGGTGGATCGCCAGGATCTGGGCCCTCGCCTCATCCAGGCTCTCCCGGCTGCGCGAGCTGATCACGACCCGGTGCCCCCGCCCCGCGAGCTGGTGGGCGATGAGCAGGCCGAGCCCCCGGGAGGCGCCCATCACCAGCGCGACGGGAGCCGAGACCTGCGGAGGCGGGGCGAAGGAGGAGGCGGGAGACGTCATACCCCGAAACTAGGTGAGTCCGGGAGCAGGTGCCTGTTCAACGCGCACCCCGCCGACCCCGCACCTAGCATCGAGGGATGCGAGCACTCACCTGGCAGGGCGTCGAGGACGTCCGCGTCGAGACCGTCCCCGACCCCGTGATCCAGGAGCCGACCGATGCGATCGTGCGGGTCACCTCGACCGCGATCTGCGGCTCCGACCTGCATCTCTACAAGGTGCTCGGCGCCTACCTGGAGCCCGGGGACGTGCTCGGGCACGAGTTCATGGGCGTCGTCGAGGAGGTCGGCCCCGAGGCCGGCGGCCTGAGCGTGGGGGACCGGGTCGTGGTGCCGTTCAACATCTCCTGCGGCCACTGCTGGATGTGCTCGCGCGGGCTCTTCGCCCAGTGCGAGACCACGCAGAACGTCGAGGAGGGCAAGGGCGCCTCGCTCTTCGGCTACACGAAGATGTATGGGGCGGTGCCGGGTGGGCAGGCCGAGCTCGTCCGGGTGCCGCAGGCTCAGTTCGGCCCGGTGCGCCTGCCGCAGCACGGCGCCGACGAGCGCTATCTCTACCTCTCCGACATCCTCCCCACGGCCTGGCAGGGAGTGCAGTGGGCCGACGTGCCCGAGGGTGGGACGCTGGCCGTCATGGGGCTGGGGCCGGTCGGCCAGCTGGCCGTGCGCTCCGCGCTCCACCTGGGGCTGCGGGTCATCGCCGTCGATCTCGTGCCCGAGCGGCTGGCCCTCGCTGCGCAGTGGGGCGCCGAGGTGCTCGACCTGCGGGACGGGCTCGACGACCCGGTCAAGGTCGGCGACGCGGTGCGCGACCTCACCGACGGGCGGGGCGCCGACGGCACCCTCGACGCGGTCGGGATGGAGGCCCACGGCAACCCGGTCAGCGAGAAGGTGATCAACCTCGTGGGCAAGCTGCCCGGAGCGGTGTCACGCCAGATGATCGAGCACGTCGGCATCGACCGGCTCGCCGCCCTCCACGCGAGCATCGACGCCGTCCGCAGGGGTGGGACGGTGTCGGTGAGCGGCGTCTACGGCGGCGCGGTCGACCCGATGCCGATGATGGACCTCTTCGACAAGGGGCTGACGGTCCGGATGGGCCAGTGCCACGTCAAGCGGTGGACCGAGGAGCTGCTCGAGCTGGTCAGCCAGGACGAGGACGTGCTCGGGCTGGAGTCCCTGGCCACCCACCGGGTGTCCCTGGAGGACGCCCCGCGGATGTATGACGTCTTCCAGAAGAAGGAGGACGGCTGCCTCAAGGTCGTGCTGCAGCCCTGAGCCCGGAGCGTGAGTCAGGCGCCGGTGGTGATCGCGGCCAGGGCCGTGTCGATCTCGGCCCGCCCCGAGGGGCGCACGACCCGGTCGACCTCGACGCCGTCGCGCAGGAAGACCATGGTCGGCCAGAGCTTGACCTGGTAGGAGCGGCCCAGCGGACGACCCTTGCCGTCCTCGACCGCCACGACGGGCACGTCGGGGTGCTCGGCCAGGGCGGGCGCGATGTAGCGCTCGGCCGCCCGGCAGAAGCCGCACCAGTCGGTGCCGAAGATCACGACGGCGGGGCCCTCGGTCGCGTCGAGGTCGGCACGGTCGGGCTGGTCGGGGCTGTAGGTGGTCACCGACCCAGCATGCTGCACCGGCGGGCGTCGGTCATCCGCAGGGGATCTCCAGCAGGTCGGCCGGGATGGCAAACCTGCCACTCGTGGGATCATGACGCGGTGACGACGCAGGAGCCCGAGGACCGGGCAGACCAGCCCGAGGAGCACCTCCTCGGCCCGGCGCAGATCCGTGACCTCGCGGCCCGGCTGGGCATCCGGCCGACCAAGCAGTGGGGCCAGAACTTCGTCATCGACAAGGGCACGGTCCGACGAATCGTCCGCGCCGCCGAGGTCGGTCCCGAGGATGTCGTCCTGGAGGTCGGGCCCGGCCTCGGCTCGCTCACCCTCGCGCTCCTGCCGCAGGTCCGGCACGTGACCGCGGTCGAGATCGACCCCACCCTGGCCGGCCAGCTCCCGACCACGGTCCAGACCCTGGCCCCCGAGCTCTCCGAGAGGCTGACGGTGCTGCATACCGACGCCCTCCGCGTCACCGAGCTGCCCGACCCCCGACCCACCGCGCTGGTGGCCAACCTGCCCTACAACGTCGCCGTGCCGGTCGTCCTGCACCTGCTCGCCACGGTCCCCACGATCGAGAAGGTCCTGGTGATGGTCCAGCTCGAGGTGGCCGAGCGGCTCGCGGCGGGGCCGGGCAGCAAGGTCTACGGGGTGCCCAGCGTCAAGGCCGACTGGTATGCCGAGGTGTCGGGGGCGGGGCGCATCGGCCGCAACGTCTTCTGGCCGGCGCCCAACGTCGACTCCGGGCTCGTCCGCATGGTGCGCCGGGAACCGCCGGCCACCACGGCGACCCGAGAAGAGGTCTTCGCGGTGGTCGACGCGGCCTTCGCCCAGCGCCGCAAGACCCTGCGCGCCGCGCTCGCGGGCTGGGCGGGCGGTGCGGCCCGGGCCGAGGAGATCCTGCGCGCGGCCGGCGTCGACCCGCAGGCGCGCGGCGAGGTGCTCACGGTGCTGGACTACGCGCGGATCGCCGACGCGGCACGCTCGATCCCGGCGGGCTGAGCGGCTCGGGCGGGGCCGACGCAGCATCGCGACGGGGGCCGACCCGGCACCGACCGCCCCGGCCCCATAGGGTGAGGAGCATGAGGGCTGCCGAGGCGATCGACGTGGTGACCTGCCGGGTGCCCGGGAAGATCAACCTCGACCTCAACGTCGGCCCGCTGCGCGAGGACGGCTTCCACGAGCTGTCGACGGTCTACCACGCGGTGAGCATCTACGACCGCGTCAGCGTCCAGCCGGCCGACGACTGGTCGGTGGTGGTCACCGGCCCCTACGCCGACCGCGTCCCCACCGACGACACCAACCTGGCGCTGGTCGCGGCCAAGACCCTGGCCCGTCGCCGCCCGCGTGGCTCCCGGCTGGTGCCGGTCACGATCGAGATCGACAAGCAGATCCCGGTCGCCGGCGGGATGGCGGGCGGGTCGGCCGACGCCGCCGCCGCGCTCCTGGCCTGTCGTGAGCTGTGGGGCATGGACAACGTCGAGAACGACCTCCTGGAGCACATCGGCGCCAGCCTGGGCTCCGACATCCCCTTCCTCATGCACGGCGGCACCGCGATCGGCACCGGGCGGGGCGAGCAGATCACCCCCGTCCTGGCCAGGGGCGAGCTGCACTGGGTGCTCTGGGCAGGCGAGGGCCTGGCCCTGTCGACCCCCACGGTCTACGCCGAGTGCGATCGCCTCCGCGAGGAGGCCGGCATCGAGGTGCCCGACCCCGAGCCCAACGGCGAGCTCATGACGGCGCTGCGGCGGATGGACGCCGAGGAGGTCGCCAAGCACCTGCGCAACGACCTCCAGGACGCGGCGATCTCGCTCCAGCCCGTCCTCGCCGAGGTCCTCGAGGCCGGCTCCGAGCTGGGCGCCCTCGGTGGCCTGGTGTCCGGGTCCGGCCCCACGGTCGCCTTCCTCGTCGGCTCCCAGGCCGAGGCGATCGACCTCTCGGTCGGCCTCGCGGCCAACGGGCCCGTCGGCGACATCCTGCGCGCCACCGGCCCCGTGCCGGGCACGCAGATCGTCCAGAACCGCGTCCCGCCCCCACCCCCGGTCCCTCCACGCCCCGGTCCCGTCGGCCCGGTGCCCGGCTGATGGGCGCAGGTATGCGGATCTCCTCACCGGGGGTCCGCTGATGGCAGGCGCCCAGGCGGCGAGCCTGGTCACCCTCGACCGGGCGCGGCTCGTGGCCGGCACCCAGGTGCTCCTCGACGACGTCTCCCTCGGCGTCGCCGACGGCGACCGCATCGGTGTCGTCGGCCGCAACGGCGGCGGCAAGAGCAGCCTGCTCGGCGTGATCGTGGGCACCCGCCAGCTCGACGCGGGACGGGTCATCCGCACCGGCGGGCTGACCGTCGGGATGCTGGGCCAGACCGACGAGCTCGACCCCGCCGCGACCGTCGGCGAGGTCGTCCTCGGCGACCTGGCCGAGCACGAGTGGGCCGGCGACGCCCGCGTCCGCGAGATCCTCACCGGCCTCCTCGGCGGCACCGACGCACCCGCCCTCGGTGGGTGGGGCCGGCAGGTCGGCCCCATGTCCGGCGGCGAGCGACGACGCCTGGCCCTGGCCGCGCTCCTGGTGCAGGACCCGGACCTGCTCGTGCTCGACGAGCCCACCAACCACCTGGACGTCGAAGGCGTCGCCTGGCTCGCCACATACCTCAGCGGCCGGAGGCCGAGGCCCGGCAACGCGCTGGTGGTCGTCACCCACGACCGGTGGTTCCTCGACGCCGTCTCGACGCGGACCTGGGAGGTCACCGACGGCCAGGTGCACTTCTACGACGGAGGGTATGCGGCATACGTCCTGGCCAAGGTGGAGCGCGCCCGCGTCGCGCAGGCCACTGAGGAGCGGCGCGCCAACCTGGCCCGCAAGGAGCTGGCCTGGCTGCGCCGCGGCGCACCGGCGCGCACGAGCAAGCCGAAGTTCCGGATCGAGGCGGCCAACGCCCTCATCGCCGGTGAGCCCGCGCCGCGCGACTCCGTGGAGCTGGTGCGCTTCGCCACGACCCGCCTCGGCAAGGACGTGCTCGACCTGCTCGACGCGACCGTGAAGGTGGGGGACCGCACGCTGCTGGAGAAGGTGACCTGGCGGATCGGGCCGGGCGACCGTTACGGGATCGTCGGGGTCAACGGCGCCGGGAAGTCGACGCTGCTGCGGGTCCTGCAGGGGCAGCACCCGCTGGCGGCCGGCAAGCTCAAGACCGGCAAGACCGTCAAGATCGCCTGCCTGAGCCAGGAGCTGCGCGAGCTGGACCGCGTCGCCGGCTGGACGGTCATCGACGCGATCACCGAGGTGCGGCAGTTCACTGTGATCGGCGGCAAGGAGGTCGCGGCGAGCTCGTTGGCGCAGCGGCTGGGTTTCACCGGCGGGCGGCAGCAGTCGCGGGTCGGGGACCTGTCCGGGGGCGAGCGGCGACGGCTGCAGTTCGTGCGGCTGCTCATGGACGAGCCCAACGTGCTCATGCTCGACGAGCCGACCAACGACCTCGACATCGACACCCTGACCTCGATGGAGGACGTGCTCGACGGCTGGGCCGGCACGCTGATCGTGGTCTCCCACGACCGCTACCTGCTCGAGCGGATGACCGACCGCCAGGTCGCGCTGCTGGGTGACGAGGCGCTGCGCGACCTGCCGGGCGGGGTGGAGCAATATCTCGAGCTGCGGCGAGCCCGGGTCTCCAGTGCCGGCGGGTCTGGTGCCGCCCGTGCCTGCGGGTCCGGTGCCGCGGCCGGGTCGTCGGCGACGTCGTCCGGGACCTCGCGCGCAGCCGCCTCGGCCACGGCACCTGGCGCCTCGGCCTCGGCATCTGCCTCCTCGGCCACGACATCTGGCGCCTCGGCCGCCCAGGTGCGCGAGGCCCGCAAGACCCTGGCGCGGGTGGAGAAGGCCCTCGACAAGCTGCATACCCAGGAGGCCCGGCTGCACGAGGAGATGGCCACGGCAGCCACCGACCCGACGCGGTTGACCGAGCTCACCGCGCAGCTGGCCGAGCTGGGCGCCCAGGAGGAGGCCCTGGAGCTGGAGTGGCTGGAGGCCTCCGAGATCGTGGAGTGAGCCTCGGCCTCGGCCTCGTCGTCGCCGGCGCGATGTCTTGACGTCGAGAATCTCGACGGGTCTACGCTGGGTTCATGAGCCAGGGTCAGCACGACGACGTCGACGGAGTCGTCGCGGCCTGGCGCCGGGAGCGGCCCGACCTCGACGTCGCCCCGCTGGAGGTCCTCTCCCGCGTCTCCCGGCTCGCCCGCCACCTCGACATCGCGCGGCGGCAGGCCTTCGCCGAGCAGGGTCTGGAGTCCTGGGAGTTCGACGTGCTGTCGGCGCTGCGGCGCTCGGGGGAGCCCTATCAGATGACCCCTGGTGAGCTGCTGCGGCAGACCTTGGTCACGAGCGGGACGATGACCAACCGGCTCGACCGTCTGGCCGACCGGAGCCTGGTGACCCGCCAGGCGTCGCCGACCGACCGCCGTGCCGTCATCGTCACCCTCACCCCCCAGGGGCGGCAGGTCGTCGACGAGGCGATGGAGTCCCTGCTCGTCGGTGAGCGGGAGATGCTCGCGGCCCTGGGTGCGGCCGACCGCGCCGATCTTGCCGGCCATCTCAAGCGGTTGCTGGTGGCTTTCGAGGGCTGACGCCCGAGAAGTCCCCCGCGACCGGGAAACCTGCCAGCAGTCTCTAACCATCGGCCGGAAAGTGATCGGTCGTCCGGTTCTTTCCGGCTGACGGATCACTTTCCGGCTGACGGATCACTTGTCGACTGACGGAGCACTTTCCGGTCGCCGGATCACCTTTCGGCTGCGGATCACTTGTCGGCTGACGGAGCACTCAGCGACGATGCCGGCCCATTCCGATGTCGTGCGACATCACAGGGCTCCCCGGGCAGGAATCGAACCTGCGTCGCTAATCCTGATTCAAAGTCAGGCGGCCCCTACCAGCAGAGCAACCGGGGAACGTCCCGCAGGACCCGACAAGCCTAGGACACGTGCGGCCCGACCCCCGACTCGCCCGCCGCACGGGTCCTCCCACGAGCAGGCGAGGAGGCCGTGGACGCTCAGCGGGAGGGAAGGCCCGGCACGCTGGACGTTCAGCGAGCGGGAGGCCAAGGCCCGGCACGCTGGACGTTCAGCGGGAGATCGTGCGCAGGGCTGGCTTGGCCTCCATGCCAGCCAGCCCGTTCCAGGCCAGGTTGACCAGGTGGGCGGCGACGTCCTCCTTCTTCATCCTGCGGGAGTCGAGCCACCAGCCGCCGGGGATCGCGACCATGCCGACGAGCATCTGGGCGTAGAGGGGAGCGGTCTTGGGGTCGAGCTTCCGGCGCCGGAACTCAGCGGCCAGGATGTGCTCGACCTGGCTGGCGATGTCGCTGATCAGGCTGGCGAAGGAACCGGTCGACTGGCCGGGTGGGGAGTCGCGCACCAGGATGCGGAAGCCGTCGGTGGAGGTCTCGATGTAGTCCAGCAGCGCCATTGCCGCCGCCTCGAGCAGGGTGCGGGCGTGCTGCGGCGCACCCTCGGGCTGGGTCAGCGCGGCCGTGATCTGGCCCAGCAGGGACTGGATCTCGCGGTCCACGACGACGGCGTAGAGACCTTCCTTGCCGCCGAAGTGCTCGTAGAGCACCGGCTTGGAGACGCCGGCGCTGGCCGCGATCTCCTCCACGGTCGTCCCCTCGAAGCCTTTCTCCGCGAAGAGCGCACGTCCCACCTCGATGAGCTGCTGGCGGCGCTGCGGCCCGGTCATCCGGGCACCACGGGCGGTCCTTGCTGGGGAGGAGGTCACCCCCTCATCATGCCAAGTAGAGTCAGGGGCGTGATGTCACACCATCCCGCAGCAGTCATCATCCTCGCCGCCGGCGAGGGGACCCGGATGAAATCCGCGACACCCAAGGTTCTGCACCGCATCGGTGGACGCTCCCTCCTGGGGCACGCCATGCACGCCGCCCGTCAGGTCTCCCCTCAGCACCTGGCCGTGGTCGTGCGCCACGAGCGGGAGCAGGTCGCCGCCCACGTGGCCGAGCTGGACCCCACCGCCATCGTCGCCGACCAGGACGAGATCAAGGGCACCGGCCGCGCCTGCGAGTGCGGCCTCGACGCGCTGCCCGCCGACCTGACCGGGACCGTGCTGGTCACCATGGGCGACGTCCCGCTGCTGACCACCGAGACCCTCGCCGACCTGACCGCGCGGCACGAGAGCTCGGGCGCCGCCGTCACCGTCATCACCGCCGAGCTGCCCGACGCCAAGGCCTACGGCCGGGTCGTGCGCGACGAGGCCGGCGATGTCCTCCAGATCATGGAGTTCAAGGACGCCCTGGCGCACCGCGAGTCCGGCAGCGAGTTCGCCCACGTCGTCGACATCCGCGAGATCAACTCCGGCATCTACGCCTTCGACGCCCAGGTCCTGCGCTCGGCGCTGGCCGAGGTCGGCACCGACAACGCGCAGGGCGAGAAGTACATCACCGACGTCGTCGCCATCGCCCGCCGCGACGGCCGCAAGGTCGCCGCCCACCTCGTCGAGGACCTCTGGCAGACCGAGGGCGTCAACGACCGGGTCCAGCTGGCGACCCTGGGCAAGGAGCTCAACCGCCGCACCGTCGAGCACTGGATGCGCGAGGGTGTGACGGTCGTGGACCCCGGCACCACCTGGATCGACGCCGAGGTCACCATCGGCCGCGACACGGTCATCCGCCCCAACGTCCAGCTCCTGGGCGCCACCACGATCGGCGCCGACGCCATGATCGGCCCGGACAGCACCCTGACCGACACCGAGGTCGCCGACGGCGCCAGCGTGGTGCGTGCCCAGACCGAGCTCGCCACGATCGGCCCCGGCGCCACCGTCGGGCCCTTCTCCTACCTGCGCCCCGGCACCGTCCTGGGCGCCAAGGGCAAGATCGGCGCGTTCGTCGAGACCAAGAACGCCCAGATCGGTGACGGTGCCAAGGTGCCGCACCTGACCTACTGCGGCGACGCCACCATCGACGAGGGCGCCAACATCGGCGCCGGCACGATCTTTGCCAACTACGACGGCGTCAACAAGCACCACACCCACGTCGGCCGCCACAGCTTCGTCGGCTCCGACTCCGTGCTCGTCGCGCCGGTCGACATCGCCGACGGCGCCTACGTCGCGGCCGGCTCGGCGATCACCGGTGAGGTCGGCCCCGGCCAGATCGCCGTCGCCAGGGGGCGGCAGCGCAACGTCGACGGCTGGGTCGCCCGCCGCCGCGCCGGGACGAAGACCGCCGCCGCGGCGGAGGCCGCGATCGGGGGAGAGGCACCGCATACCGCGCAAGAGTCCGAGGCCGGGCAGACCGCCGGGACACCTGACGCAGACCAGAACGCCGACACCACCCCCACCCAGGAGCACTGATGACCGGGATCCACCGCACTCCGGAGAAGAACCTGATGGTCTTCACCGGCCGGGCCCACCGCAGCCTCGCCGAGGCCATCGCCGACAACCTCGGGACCTCGCTGGTGCCCACGCAGGCCTATGCCTTCGCCAACAGCGAGATCTACGTGCGCTACGACGAGTCGGTGCGCGGCTGCGACGCCTTCGTCATCCAGAGCCACGCGGCGCCGGTCAACGAGTGGATCATGGAGCAGCTGATCATGGTGGACGCGCTCAAGCGTGCGTCGGCCAAGCGGATCACCGTGGTGCTGCCCTTCTACGGCTACGCCCGTCAGGACAAGAAGCACCGCGGCCGTGAGCCCATCTCCGCCCGCCTCATGGCCGACCTGTTCAAGACCGCCGGCGCGGACCGGCTCATGGCTGTCGACCTGCACACCGCGCAGATCCAGGGCTTCTTCGACGGCCCGGTCGACCACCTGATGGCGCTGCCGATCCTGGCCGACTACGTCAAGAAGAAGTATGCCGGCGAGAGCCTGGCCGTCGTCTCGCCCGACGCCGGCCGGATCAAGGTCGCGGAGTACTGGTCCAACCGCCTCGGCGGCGTCCCGCTGGCCTTCATCCACAAGACCCGCGACATCACCCGGCCCAACCAGACCGAGGCCAAGCGCGTGGTCGGTGAGGTCGCCGGCCGCACCTGCGTCCTGGTCGACGACATGATCGACTCCGGCGGCACCATCTGCCAGGCGGCCGACGCGCTGATGGCCGACGGCGCCACCAGCGTCATCGTCGCCGCGACGCACGCGATCTTCTCCGACCCGGCCATCGACCGGCTGCGTGACTCGGTCGCCCGCGAGGTCATCGTCACCGACACCCTGCCGCTGTCGGACGAGGCGCGCGCCCTCGGCAAGATCACCGAGCTGTCGATCGCCCCGCTCATCTCGCGCGCCATCCGCGAGGTCTTCGAGGACGGCTCGGTCACCTCGATGTTCGACGGGCGCGCCTGAGCGGGCTCCGTCCAGGCGATTTTCCGTGGCCGCCGCCAGGGGCTAGACTGCTCGGGTTGCCTCGGCGAGGGACACCGCACGATGCGGGGTCCGTGATTCGACGAAGCGCGTCGCCCACCCGGTGCCACGTGCCCGGTGGATCCAGGCGCCTCCGTCCTACCACGCCCACCGTGCCGTGTCCCGCGTCGAGGCCCATCCCTGAACCACCCCGACCACGAAGGTGACCTGACGCATGTCCGACACGACCAAGATCTCCGCCGAGAAGCGCACCGAGTTCGGCAAGGGCGCTGCCCGCCGCATCCGCCGCGCCGACAAGGTGCCCGCCGTCCTCTACGGCCACGGCACCGACCCGATCCACCTTTCCCTGCCGGGGCACGAGGCGATGCTGGCGCTGCGTCTGACCAACGCCATCCTGACCCTGGACGTCGAGGGCGAGGAGCACCTGGCCCTGGCCAAGGACGTCCAGCGTGACCCGATCAAGCGGACCCTGGAGCACGTCGACCTCGTCATCGTGCGTCGCGGCGAGAAGGTCACCGTCGACATCGCGGTCCACGTCGAGGGCGAGGCCGCTCCGGAGACCGTCGTCACCACCGACCAGACCGAGCTGACCGTCGAGGCCGACGCGCTGAGCATCCCCGAGTCCTTCACCGTCTCGGTCGAGGGCCTGGAGGCCGGCACGCAGATCCTGGCCGGCGAGGTCGAGCTGCCCGCGGGCGTCACCCTGGTCACCGACCCCGAGGCCCTGGTCGTCAACGTCGCCCAGGCCATCTCCGAGGAGGCCCTGGAGGCCGAGCTCGCCGAGGCCGAGGCCGAGGCCGGCATCGAGGCCGACACCCCCGAGGACGAGGCTGCCGAGGGCGACGGCGACGAGGCTGCAGCCGAGGGCGAGGGCGCCGAGGAGAAGACCGAGGAGTGATCCTCGCGGGTCCTCCCGCACCTGCTCCACACCTGCTTCACGACGCGGCCACGTCCGCCCCGGGCACCACGCCCGAGGGGACGTGGCCGCGTCGCGTGAGGCACCGCATACCCTGGCGTGGGCCGCGCCTACCTGCACGACGTGAACGAGACGAACGAAAGGTCCGCCCGAGATGGACACCTCGCCCTGGCTGATCGTCGGACTGGGCAATCCCGGGCCGAAGTACGCCGGCAACCGGCACAACATCGGTGCGATGGTCGTCGCCGAGCAGGCCCACGCCGCGGGGGCCACGCTGAAGCAGCACAAGGCGGCGCGCGCCTGGGCCGCCGAGATCCGGCTGGGCACGGCACCGGGTGGGCTGCCCGGACCGAGGGCCGTCATCGCCCAGCCGATGACCTACATGAACGTCTCCGGCGGGCCGGTAGCCGGGCTGGCGAAGTTCTACAAGATCCCGCTGGAGCAGATCGTCGTCGTGCACGACGAGCTCGACATCGAGCCGGGGCAGGTGCGCCTCAAGCGCGGCGGGGGCGAGGGCGGCCACAACGGCCTGCGCTCGATCAGCCAGTCGCTGGGCAGCAAGGACTACCTGCGGGTGCGTCTGGGGATCGGTCGCCCGCCGGGGCGCCAGGACCCTGCCGACTACGTGCTCTCCGACTTCCCCACCAGGGACAAGGTCGAGACCGAGCTGCTCGTCGGTGACGGCGTGGACGCGGTCGAGGACCTCGTGCACCTGGGCCTGGAGGCCGCTCAGCAGCGCTTCCACTCGCGCTGACCACGGCACGAGGAGGGTGCTGGGCCGTCATCCGCCGCTCGTGGCGAGGGCAGTCGTCCGTCCGACGCCCGGCGTGAGGACGAGCGTCCGCCTGTCCGACGCTAGGCGTGAGGGTGGGCGTCCTCGTCCGGCCCGAGGAGCGCGACGACGGTCTGCAGGGGGATGAGCGCGGCCTCCGGCCGGCCTGCGTCGACGTCGGCCTGGGCGCGGTCGAGCAGCTGGGCCACTTGTGCCTGCACCTCGGGGGAGCGGCCCGGCCGGGCGGCCAGCTCCCGCAGGCCCTGGACGCGCGTGGGCACGAGGTCGCTCTGGTGGCGGAGGGCGTCGAGGCCGGCCGGGATCGTTCCGACCCGCTCCAGCGCCGCGCGGGTCAGGTCGACGACGGACTCGAGCTCCTCCCGGGCGCGGGCCGGCGCGACGAGCCAGTGGGGTTCGTCCACGGGACCGGAGACGACCGCGCCGCGTCGGCGGTGACCCTCCAGACCCTGGTCGCGCGCGCCCGAGACCGTCTCGGACATCGAGGCGATCAGCGGCGGGTCGAACTCGGCCCCGGCGAAGCCCACCTCCAGCTCTGCCGCCGCGAGGGCGTCGTCGAGGGCGACGGCCAGCGTCCCGTGCTCACGAGCCAGCTCGCGGGCCCGGGCGAGGTCCTCGGCCGCCCGGGTGCGGGCGCGGGCCCGGCGCCACAGGACGAGGGCCACGGTCGCTGCCGCCGCGAGGACCGCGCCGATCCCGAGGGTCCACCACAGGGTGCGCGCGGCACGGTCGGAGGAGGAGAGACGCTGGGAGTCCACCAGCCCGTCGGCCACCGTCGTCACCGCGCGGTCGACGTCACCGGCCGCGAGCGCCTCCCGACCCTGCGACTGCAGCGTCCGGACGCGCCCCTGGTCGAGACGACTGCCCTCGGGGGCGCGGAGCTCCAGCTGCTGCCCGTCGACGGTGACGGCGAGCAGGAGATCCTGGTCGCCGAGCTGGGACAGCCGGGCGGTCTCGGCCATCCAGCTCTGAGGTGACTGCCCGTCGAAGTCGTCGACGACCACCACGAACAGCTGCAGCCCCAGGTCGTCGACCAACCGGTCCTGGGCCGCCTCGATCTCCTCGACGGCACCGGGGGACAACGCGCCGGCCCGGTCGGTCAGCTCCTCGGCCAGCCGCTCCGGGGCAGCGGCCAGCGCCGGGGAGGTGGTCAGCGCCGGTGAGGCGGTCAGCAGCCCACCCAGGAGCGTCGCGGTCCCCGCGAGGACGGCCACGGGTCGGCGAGATCTGCCGCGCATCAGAACCTGCCCCCGCCGGAGCTGGAGGAGCCGCCTCCGCCGCCCCCGCCTCCGCCACCACCGCCGCCGGAGCTGCCCCCGGAGGAGCTGCTGCGGGCCCGCAGGTCGGCCAGGGCCTTGGAGAGCGTGAGATAGGGCGTCATCTCGCGGTTGACGTTGCGCAGCGCGTGCTCGACGCTGGCCGCCTGCTCGACGGGATCGACCTCCATCGTGGGGCCGGCCACGATGAGGCGGTCGGCCTCGTCGAGGACCCCGGCCAGGTGGGCCCGGTCCCGGGTCTCCCACTCCTTGCCCCGCTTGACCTTGTGAGCGTTCTTGACGTAGTCGTCGTGCTGGTGGAGCTCCTCGTAGCCGCGGACGACCAGGTCCTCCAGCTCCTTGAAGTGCGGCTCGATCTCCTCCAGCGCCTCCCGCCCGACGCGCTCGGGGTCGGCCACCTTCGCCAGGAGGGCCTCGGCGTCCCCGAAGTCGCGTTGGGCGGAGCGCCAGGCCACCCCGGCGTCCGCGGCCCTGCCGTTCTCCAGGGAGCTGGTCGCCGAGGTCAGCCCCTTGGCCGAGGCGGAGATGTTGAGGTCGACCATGTCCAGCAGGTGGACCAGGCGCTTGACCAGCCAGGCCGGGTGGGGGCCAGGGGCACGGTGCAGCTCCCGGGTGTCCACGGACTGGGTGCGGAGAGTCTCGACCCGCTCGGAGAGCGCGGTCAGCAGCCCCGGATCCTCGATCAGCTCGCGGGCGGCACGGACTCTGTCGACGGCTGCGGTCAGCGTGTCATGGGCCTCGTTGACCTTGCCCTCGTAGCGGGACAGCCTCTTGCGCCACTTCTTCAGGTCATCCTTCTTGGGGGCGCGGCGGGCGGGCTCGGAGGGCAGGTGCTCCAGCGTGGAGGCGGTGGCACCGATGACGTCGGCGGTCTCCCGGGCCTGGGTCCGGAGCCGGCCCTCTTCCTGCTCGCCCAGGTCGGCGGCCGCGAAGTCGGCCTCGGTCGCGGCGGTGCCGGACAGCTCCTCCAGCGCCACCACCTTGGTCGCGAGCACGCCGCGCCGGCGGATGACGTCGTCCTCCTCCTCGCGCCGGGAGCCGACGGACTTGCGCCAGAAGTAGAGCCAGGGCGCTCCCACGACCCCCAGAACGCCGGCCCAGATCCCGCCGAACAGCCCCCAGGGGAAGGGCTCCGAGTCGTGCCGGTAGCCGTCGGCGACCGCCAGCGCGGCACCGGCCCACCGGTCGTCACGCAGCTCGGGCTCGACCTTGCCGCTGGCAATCTCCGCGGCCCACTCGGTGCTGACCGCGGTGTCCTCGTGATAGCCGTAGACCCGGTCCTCCACGGCCACGGCGAAGACGACCGAGCCGTAGCCCAGGCCGCTGGTCTCGAAGGTCGACCGCGCCCACTGCGGGCCGGTCAACCCGTCGAAGCTGTCCACGAAGACCACGTGCAGGTCGATGTCGCGCTCGGCGTCCAGCGCGTCCAGCGCGGCCCGGATCTCGGACTCCTCGGCGGCGTCCAGCACGTCGCTGGCGTCGGTCAGCCGGCCCTCCAGGTCCCGTGGTGGCTCGGCCACGGCGGCCGGCACCGTCGGTGCCGGCGTCACCCCGCCCGGCACCCCTCCCAGGCCGAGCGTGGCCGCGACGCCCAGCGCCGCCGCATACCTCTTCACCAGATCCACCTGGCTCCCCTTCCTCCCCCGCCGGCCGTCCCCGACCGGCGGTCACGGAGCGGCCGCGCCACCGCGAGGGTGACGCGGCCGCTCCATGCTCGTGCGCGGGCCGCTCAGCCCTGGTTGCCCTTGAGCTGCTGCAGGCGCGCCTCGATCTCGGACTGGTCGCTGCTGTCCTGCAGCTCGGCGAACTGGTCCTCCAGGCTGGTGGCCTGCGCCTCGGCGCGACCGGCGACCATCGCCTCCTGCTTGCGGATGCTGTCCTCCCAGCGGGCCAGGTCGCTGCTGGGGTCCATGACGTCGATGGAGGACATCGCGTCCTGGACCTTCTCCTGCGCCTCGACCGAACGGGCGCGGGCCACGAGCGTGCCGCGACGGGACTTGAGGTCCTCCAGCTTGGTCTTCATCGTGGTCAGGCCGGCCTTGAGCTGCTCGACCGTGGCGTTCTGCTGGGCGATCGTCGGCTCGGCGTTCTTGATGTCGTTCTCGTGCTGGATCTGACGGCCCAGCGCCACGCGGGCCAGGTCGTCGAACTTGAAGGCGCCGTCCGGGTCACCGGCCCCACGCATCTCCTCGGCCTTCTTGGAGGCCGCGGCGGCCTTGCGGCCCCACTCGGCGACGGCGTCGCGGTCGGCCTGCAGGTCGGACTCGGCCATCCGCACGTTGGCGATGGTCTGGGCCACGGCCTCCTCGGCCTCGGCGATGCTGTTGGTGTAGTCCCGGATGAGCTGGTCCAGCATCTTCTCCGGGTCCTCGGCGCGGTCCAGCAGGGCGTTGATGTTAGCCCGGGTGAGCTGGCTGATGCGTCCGAGGATCGTCTGCTTCTGGGTCATGCTCGGTTCCTTTCGGTTCCCCGCCGGGTGGCGGCTGGTCCTGCGATCGGTTGGGTGGGTGGTCGTGCGTCCAGGTGGTCTCGTGGTCCGGTCGGTCTAGGTGGGGTATGAGGTGCCTCTCGCCCGGTCTCGGGTCCGGGGGCGTGGTCAGAAGCGGCCGCCGCTGAAGTTGCCTCCGCCGCCACCGCCGAAGCCGCCGCCGCTGAAGCCACCTCCGCCGCCGAAGCTGCCGCCGAAGCCGCCGCCCCCGCCCCAGCCTCCGGAGTGGTGGTGGCCTCCGCCACGGTTGCCTCCGCCCAGGATCAGGCCGCCGAGGATCACCGACCACGGGTCGATGCCGGCGGAGCGGTTGCCGTAGCCCCGCCCGTAGCCGCCGCCGAAGCCGCCCGAGCCGCCCCAGGAGGACAGGTCGTTCTGGGCCTCGGTGAGGGCCTGCTCGCCGAGCTGCTCGGCGCGGGTGAGTAGACCCATCGCGGCGTTCGGGTCGCTCTGGCTCACGCGCTGCGCCTCGTCGAAGACGCGCAGCGCCTCGGAGATCCGGGTGCGGGCCCCGCTGCTCACGGCACCGCGGCGGGCCGAGATGGTCTCGTTGATGCTACGCAGGCGGGCGCCGACACGGGAGACGCGCTGGGTGAAGTTCTCGCGCATCTTGGTCAGGTGGGCCTCGGCGTCGCGCATCGGCTGCAGGAGGGTGTCGAGGTCGTGCTCGGCCGCGTCCAGCTCCGCCAGCGCCTTAAGGGGGTCACCGGAGGTGCGGGCGGCCTGGGCCTCCTCGACCGCCTTGCGGGCGCGGTCGGCGGCCTGGGCGATGACCGGCTCACGGGGAGCCAGCCGCGTCACGTCCTGCAGGTCGCTGGTGATCGAGGCGACCCGCTTGGACAGCTCCTCGGCGGAGTTGGCCAGGTCGGCGTCCGCGCGGGAGATCTGGTCCATCAGCGTGGCGGCCTGGCCCATCGCCTCCTCGGCGGCTCGGGCGGCGGCCACGGCCGAGGCCCGGTCGTCCCGCTCCAGGGACTGGTTGCCGGCCCGGATGAAGCCGTCGGCGGAGTCGAGCAGGTTGCCCGCCTGGGCGTGGTGCTCGCGGACCGTGACCAGAGCCTCGGCGGGGTGGCGGGCCTGGAGGCCGCGCAGCTCCTGCTCGGCGACGGGGAGGCGCTCCCGGGTCTCCGCCAGGCGGGTGCCGAGCTCCTTGAGGAACTGCGGCGCCCGGTCCTGCAGGGAGCGCAGGGTCGCGAACTCCTGGGTGTGCTGGTCCAGGGTGCGGCGGGAGGACCCGGTCAGCTCGATGATGCGGGCGAGCATGCTGCGCTCGACGTCCTCAGGCTCCTTCTGGTCGTCGTCCAGCTGCTGGCGCAGGGAGAAGGCCTCCTTGGCCGAGGCCTTGGCCTGCTCCAGGACGCCCCGGAACTGCTCGGTCCGCTGCGTGCCGAACTGGGCCTCCGCGAAGGCCAGCTCCTCCTCCGCGGAGCGCACGGCGTTGTCCATCCCGACCAGCGCCTCGGCGGCCTGGCGCTGGAGGTCCTGCAGGCCGACGCGCTGGGCCGAGGCGGGCACGGTGGCCCCGCCCGAGGGGCGGCGCTTGCGGCGGGACATCGCGTTGATCAGGCCGCTGCCGGCGAACAGGACGACCGGCGCGGCGAAGAACAGGACGGGCAGCCCCATACCGAAGCCGTCGTTGCTGTCCTGGTAGACCGGCCCGTTGTCGGGGCGGTAGCCGCCGCCCGGCCCCAGGGCGCCCCCGGAGCCGTCGGAGACGGAAGCGTGCTCGCGCGCGAAGCCATCGACCGCTCCGGTGATGGCGCCGGCCCAGTCGTCCTGGCCGAGCGCGGGCTCGATGTCCTCGCCCTGCACGTTGCGCAGCTGGTCCATGCTCAACGTCTCGCCGACGTCGCCCACGCCGTAGAAGCGGTCCTCGACCGCCACGGCCAGCAACAGGTCACCGTGGCCCATCCCGGACTCCTGGGCGGTGAGCTCGGCCCAGGTCTCGCCGTTGACGCCGGCACCGGAGGCGTCCTCGAAGGTGTCGACGTAGGCGACGAAGAGCTGCAGCCCCGTCTCCTCGCGCAGCTGCTCGATCTGCTGGACCGCCTCCTGCTCCTCGGCGTCGGAGAGCACGTCGGCGGCGTCGTAGACGGGCCCGGACAGGTTGAGCGGCTCCTCGGCCGACGCCGGCGCAGCGACCAGCAACGGGGCGGCGGCGACGGCCGCGACGAGGGCGGCGGCCGGTCCCCACGGACGTCGGACGGTGCGGGCACTGGTGGTCATCACGTCTGCGATCCTCCCTGAACGATCTCCCGCGCGTCCACCGGAGCGGCGCGTGGGCCCGGCCCACAGCATGGCACGCGTCACCCACCAGACGTCCAGCACGTCCCTGCGGTTCCCCGCCTGCAGCTCCCTGGCGCGTCCCCTCCCGTGCGCGCACTTCCCCCTGCGTCCGCGCGGGAGGGGAAGGTCGGTCCCGCGCCGTAGACTCAGGTGTTCACCGCGCACGTCCGTCCCTGGCCGAGGAATCCCATGCACCTGACCCCCGTCGTCGATCTGTTCTGCGCCGACGCCGCCGCCGAGCGCGTGCTGCAGGCCGCAGCCGCCGGCGAGCCGGCCGTCGAGGTCTCGCTGACGTCCGGGGCGCACGCCACCATGGTCGCGGCCCTGGCCCGCTCCTCCGAGGAGCCACTGCTGGTCGTCACGGCCACCGGCCGCGAGGCCGACGACCTCGTGCTCCAGCTCGGGGCCCTCCTGCCAGGGGAGGGCGCCGAGGTCGCCGGCTTCCCCAGCTGGGAGACCCTGCCGCACGAGTGCCTCAGCCCACGCTCCGACACCGTCGGCCGGCGTCTGGCCACGCTGCGTCGGCTCGCCCACCCCGACCCCCAGGATCCCTCGGTGGGGCCGGTCAAGGTCGTCGTCTCCTCCGTCCGCGCCCTCCTGCAGCCGATTGCCAAGGGGCTGGGCGAGCTGCGGCCGGTGCGTCTGCGCGCGGGGGAGGACCACGCCCCGGCCGAGGTGGTCGAGGCCCTGGTCGCGGCCGCCTACACCCGCACGGACATGGTCGAGCGCCGTGGCGAGTTCGCGGTCCGCGGCGGCATCCTCGACGTCTTCCCGCCCACCGAGGAACACCCGGTGCGCGTCGAGTTCTGGGGCGACACCGTGGAGGAGGTGCGGTGGTTCAAGGTGGCCGACCAGCGGTCCCTGGAGATCGCCGAGCACGGCCTGCACGCCCCGCCCTGCCGCGAGGTGCTCCTCACCGACGAGGTCCGCGAGCGGGCCCGTGAGCTCGTCGGCAGCCTGCCCGGGGCCGCGGAGATGCTCGGCAAGATCGCCGAGGGCATCGCGGTGGAGGGTATGGAGTCGCTCACCCCGGTGCTCGTCGACGGCATGGAGACCCTCGTCGACGTGCTGCCCTCCGGGTCGAGGGTGGTCGTGCTGGACCCGGAGCGGGTGCGCACGCGGGCCCACGACCTCGTCGCGACGTCCGAGGAGTTCCTCCAGGCCAGCTGGGCCGCGGCGGCCACCGCCGACGGCGCCGCGCCGATCGACCTGCAGAACGCCCTCGGCACCGCCTCCTCGTGGTCGCTGGCGCAGATGCGCACCCACACGCTGGGCAGCGGCCGGCCGTGGTGGGCCCTGACCCCGTTCCTGGCCGACGAGGAGCTCGTCGCGGCGGCCGCCGAGGCGGCCGGTGCCGAGGGTGGCGGGACCGGCGGGACCGCCCAGACCGACGGGACCGAAGGCGCAGGTGAGGTCGACGCGGTCGAGAGCTACGTCATACCCTCCGCCCCCATCGAGGCCTACCGCAGCGACCGGGAGGCGATCGTCCGCGACCTGCGGGCCTGGACCGCCGACGGCCGGCGCGTGGTCGTCAGCCCCGACGGGCCAGGCATGGCCCGCCGCGTGGCCGAGATCCTGGGCGAGAACGACATACCCCATCGGTTGAGCAGCCCGCTCACCCACGCCGGTGACGTGACCGCCGAGGTCGTCACGGTGACCACCGGGGTCGTGGGGCACGGCTTCATGCTGACCGGCAGCGGCCTGGTCGTCGTCGGCGAGACGGACCTGACCGGCCAGCACACCAGCGGCGGATCGACGCGGGACATGCGCAAGATGCCCTCCCGGCGACGCCAGCAGGTCGACCCGCTCGCGCTGCGGCCAGGCGACTATGTCGTGCACGAGCAGCACGGGGTCGGCCGGTTCGTGGAGATGGCGCAGCGTCAGGTGCAGGGGGCGACGCGGGAGTATGTCGTGCTGGAGTACGCCTCGTCCAAGCCACGTGGGCACGGGGTGGCCGATCGTCTGTACCTGCCGACCGACCAGCTCGACCAGCTGACCAAGTACGTCGGCGGCGAGGCGCCCACCCTCAACCGGCTCGGCGGCTCGGACTGGCAGAAGACCAAGAGTCGCGCCCGCAAGCACGTCAAGCAGATCGCGGCCGAGCTGATCCGGCTCTACTCGGCCCGGATGGCCACGACCGGGCACACCTTCGGGCCCGACACCCCCTGGCAGCGCGAGCTCGAGGACGCCTTCGCCTTCGTCGAGACCCCCGACCAGCTCTCGACGATCGAGGAGGTCAAGGAGGACATGGAGAAGTCGGTCCCGATGGACCGGCTGATCTGCGGCGACGTGGGCTACGGCAAGACCGAGATCGCGGTGCGCGCGGCCTTCAAGGCGATCCAGGACGGCAAGCAGGTGGCGGTGCTGGTGCCCACGACGCTGCTGGTGCAGCAGCACTTCCAGACCTTCTCCGAGCGCTATGCGCAGTTCCCCGTCACCGTGCGGGCCTTGTCGCGCTTCCAGAGCGACAAGGAGGCGAAGGAGACGATCGCGGGGCTGGCCGACGGGTCGGTGGACATGGTGATCGGCACGCACCGGATCCTCGGCTCGAGCGTGCGCTTCAAGGACCTGGGGCTGGTCGTCATCGACGAGGAGCAGCGCTTCGGCGTCGAGCACAAGGAGCAGCTCAAGGCGCTGCGCACCAACGTCGACGTGCTCGCCATGTCCGCCACGCCGATCCCGCGGACCCTGGAGATGGCGGTCACCGGCATCCGGGAGATGTCGACGCTGGCGACGCCGCCGGAGGAGCGCCACCCGGTGCTGACCTTCGTCGGGGGTTATGACGAGAAGCAGATCGCCGCCGCGATCCGGCGCGAGCTGCTCCGCGAGGGGCAGGTCTTCTACGTCCACAACAAGGTCGGCTCGATCGAGAAGGCCGCCTCGCGGATCCGTGAGCTGGTGCCGGAGGCGCGGGTGGAGACGGCCCACGGCCAGATGGGGGAGCACCGTCTGGAGCAGGTCGTCGTGGACTTCTGGGAGCGGCGCTTCGACGTGCTGGTGTGCACGACGATCGTCGAGACGGGCCTCGACATCTCCAACGCCAACACCCTCATCGTCGAGCGGGCCGACCAGCTCGGCCTCTCGCAGCTGCACCAGCTGCGCGGGCGGGTCGGGCGTGGTCGCGAGCGTGCCTACTCCTACTTCCTCTACCCGCCGGAGAAGCCGTTGACCGAGACGGCCGTGGACCGGTTGCAGACGATCGCGGCCAACACCGACCTGGGCGCCGGCATGGCGGTGGCGATGAAGGACCTGGAGATCCGCGGCGCGGGCAACCTGCTGGGCGGGGAGCAGTCCGGGCACATCGAGGGCGTCGGCTTCGACCTCTACGTCCGGATGGTCGGTGAGGCCGTCGCGTCCTTCAAGGGCGAGGACGAGGCGCCGCCGGCGGAGGTCAAGATCGAGCTGCCCGTCGACGCCCACCTGCCGCACGACTACGTGCCGGGGGAGCGGCTGCGGCTGGAGGCCTACCGCAAGCTGGCGCAGGTCGCCGACGAGGAGGAGCTGGCCGCCATCCGCGAGGAGCTGGTCGACCGCTATGGCGAGCCGCCGCTGCCGGTGGAGACGCTGCTGGAGGTCGCGCGCCTGCGCACGGTGGCGCGAGCCGCCGGCATCTCCGACATCGGCGTGCAGGGGCAGATGATCCGGTTCGCGCCGGTGGAAGACCTGCGGGAGAGCCAGCAGATGCGGCTGACCCGTCTCTACAAGGGCACGATCGTCAAACCCGCGCTGCGCCAGATCCTCGTGCCGGTGCCCAAGACCGCCGCCATCGGTGGGAAGCCGTTGCGCGACAAGGAGATTCTCGACTGGGCGTCCCAGCTCGTCCGCGCCGTCCTGCTCGACGACATCGCCGCCGCAGCCGCTCGCCAGTCCTGACCCACGCACCACCCTCCCACCACCCCTACCGACCGGGCGCGGCCTGTGGTTGCTCCAGACCCGCACCGGGCGCGTCCCGTGGTTGCTCCCACCCGCACCGGGCGCGGCCTGTGGTTGCTCCCACCCCCACCGGGCGCGCCGTGTGGTTGCTCCCACCCCCACCGGGCGCGCCGTGTGGTTGCTCCCACCCCCACCGGGCGCGTCCCGTGGTTGCTCATGGGGCGACTGAACGCACCATGTGGTTGATCCGGACGCCCAAGCCTGGTGGTGCGGCCACGGCGTCGTCGGTCCGGCAGGCCTGGGCTGCGCGGCCGGATCGTGTCATGCGGTTCTGGTGCTCTGACGCAACTTCCGCAGGACCAGAGACGCAGGACAGCCACGTGCGGGCACCGAGTCCCTCCGGTGACGTCGTGGATCGGCAGGGGCCACCTATGGGTATGGGGCTCTCGCTCCCCTCGATGCTCGATCACCTCACAACCACAGGCCGCGCTCGGTGGCTCCTGGAACAACCAGAGCACGCGCCCGGTGCGGGTGGGAGCAACCACGGGACGCGCCCGGTGGGGGTGGGAGCAACCACAGGACGCTCTCGGTGGGAGGGGGAGGGCGTGAGATCGTGTGGCCCATGACGAACTCTCTGAGCACCGCACTCCTGGACCCGGCCACGCGGCCGCAGGTCGTCGACGCCCTCGTCCAGCTCGCCGAGACCGAGGTCGCGGCGAAGAAGGGCCTGAGCGGCACCGTGGTCAAGACGGCCTTCGCCGGCGCGAAGAAGGCGGGCGAGGGCATCCTGCGCAAGGCCGCCAACGCCCTCCTGCCCGGGGTCGCCCGCGCTCTCGACCCGCACTACGACGCGGCCGCCGGCCAGCCCTTCGGCGCCTACCTGTCCGCACCGGCGCGCTCCGGCCAGGTCGCCGACGAGCTGCTGGCCGTCGCCGACGCCAAGGCGGCCTCGGTGCAGGGCAACCCGCTGGGCAAGGTCTACGGCACCGTCCGCAAGGGCGCCAAGGGCCACGTCGAGGCGGCCCTGCCCGCGCTCGGCTCGACCCTGGAGCGCTTCGTCCGCTGAGAGGGACGCGTGCGATGATGACCCCTGTGAAGCCGCGTCTGATCACCGCCCTGACCCTGTCGGCAGCCCTCGTCCTCACGGGCTGCGCCGGAGCCGGCACCACCTCGGGGGTGTCCGTCAACGGGACCGACTACTCCGCCGCCGAGGTGCAGGAGGCGACCGCCCAGCTGTCCGAGGCGACGCAGCAGCAGTTCCAGCCCCAGCAGGTGATCGCCTCGCTGGCCCAGCTGCCCGTCCTGGACGAGCTCTTCGCCGGCACCGACTTCCAGCTCACGGAGGCCACGGTCCAGCAGACCCTGGCCCAGACCGGGGTCACCGACGCCGGCCGCGGCACGCTCGACGCCGCCCGCGCCGTCCTCTACCAGAACGTCATGCGCGACCCCGCCGCCGGCCAGGACCCCAAGGTGCTGGAGCGCGCACCGGGCCTCCAGCAGGACCTGGCCGAGGTCCAGGTCGAGGTCAACCCGCGCTACGGCGCCTGGGACGTCAACTCCGGCGTCACCCCCGTCGCCCCGTCGTGGATCAGCTCGTCCGAGGGCTGAGCCTGCTCCTGAGCAGCCCCAGGGTCGCCCCGGGGCTGCTCAGCGCCGCCGCCTGGGACGCCCTCCGGCAGGCCGACGCCGTCCTCGCGGCCGACCCCGCCGCGCCCCAGGCCGCCGCGATCGAGGCGGCCGGCATCCCCGTCACGTCCCCGCCGCCCGAGGCGCTCGCCTCCCCGCAGTCCCTGGCCGCGCACCTGCTCGAGCAGGTCGGCACCGACCGCAGCGTGGTCTGGGTCGGCTCCCCGGACGGCGACCCCGGCCTCGCCGAGGCCCTCGCCGTGACCCTGCCCGAGGACGACCCGCCCGCCCTCGAGCTGCTCGTCGGCTCCTGGGACACCCCCGGCTCCCGGCTCCTGGACGCGGTGGCCGTCATGGACCGCCTCCGCTCGCCCGGCGGCTGCCCCTGGGACGCGCGCCAGACCCACGCGAGCCTGACGCCCTATCTCATCGAGGAGGCCCACGAGGCAGCCGAGGTCCTCGAGCAGCTCGACGGTCCTGACGCCGACCGCGACGCCGCCGCCGATGAGCTCGGCGACGTGCTCCTCCAGGTCCTCTTCCACGCGCGGGTCGCCGCCGACCACGACGAGGACCCCTTCGACATCGATGACGTCGCCGCCACCCTCGTGGCCAAGCTCGTGCGCCGCCACCCGCACGTCTTCGCCGACGTCACCGCCGAGACCCCGGAGGCCGTCGAGGCCAACTGGGACCAGATCAAGGCTGCAGAGCGCGAGCGCTCGGGCGCGTCACGCACCGGGGTGCTCGACGGCATTCCTGCGGGTATGCCGCCACTCGCCCGCGCGGTCAAGGTCGCCTCCCGCCTGCGGCGGGCGGGGCACGCCGAGTGGGCCCGCGACTGGCTCTCGGCCCGCGAGGACGGGGGCGACCCCGGAGCGCTCCTCCTGAGCCTCGCACTGGACCTGCGCGACGGTGACCTGGACCCCTCGGCCGCGCTGCGGCATACCCTCAGGTCCCTGGAGCAGGACGCCGCCGACGAGCTCGGGTGAGGGGCCGATAGGCTCGGACCTGAGACGGCGAACACGCACGTCCGGACCACCGCCTAACCGACTCCAGGAGGAGTGCACATGGCCGCCATCGATGCCATCATCGCCCGCGAGATCCTCGATTCCCGCGGCAACCCGACCGTGGAGGTGGAGGTCGGGCTGGACGACGGCACCGTCGCCCGCGCCGCCGTCCCCTCCGGTGCCTCGACCGGTGCCTTCGAGGCCGTCGAGCGCCGTGACGGCGACAAGGGCCGCTACCTGGGCAAGGGCGTGGAGCAGGCCGTCGCCGCCGTGATGGACGACCTCGAGCCGCGCCTGCTGGGCTTCGACGCCTCCGAGCAGCGCCTCGTCGACAACGAGATGCTCGCCGCCGACGGCACAGACAACAAGGGTGAGATCGGCGCCAACGCCATCCTCGGCGTCTCGCTGGCCGTCGCCAAGGCCGCCGCGGACTCCGCTGGCCTGCCGCTGTTCCGCTACGTGGGCGGCCCCAACGCCCACATCCTGCCGGTGCCGATGATGAACATCCTCAACGGCGGCTCGCACGCCGACTCCAACGTCGACATCCAGGAGTTCATGATCGCCCCGATCGGCGCCGGCTCCTTCCGGGAGGCCCTGCGCTGGGGCGCCGAGGTCTACCACGCCCTCAAGGACGTCCTCAAGGAGCGCGGCCTGGCCACCGGCCTGGGTGACGAGGGCGGCTTCGCCCCCAACCTGGAGTCCAACCGGGCGGCCCTCGACCTGATCATGGAGGCCATCAAGAAGGCCGGCTACACCCCGGGCAGCGACATCGCGCTCGCCCTGGACGTCGCGGCCTCGGAGTTCCACGACGGTGGCTCCTACACCTTCGAGGGCGGCACCAAGTCGGCCGAGGAGATGATCGACTACTACGCCGAGCTGGTCGACGCCTACCCGCTGGTCTCCATCGAGGACCCGCTGAACGAGGACGACTGGGACGGCTGGGTGAAGATCACCGAGCGTCTCGGCGACAAGGTCCAGCTGGTCGGTGACGACCTGTTCGTCACCAACCCCGAGCGGCTGCAGCGCGGCATCAACGACAAGGCCGGCAACGCCCTGCTCGTCAAGGTCAACCAGATCGGCTCGCTCACCGAGACCCTCGACGCCGTCGCCCTGGCCCACGCCAACGGCTTCAAGTGCATGATGAGCCACCGCTCCGGCGAGACCGAGGACGTCACCATCGCCGACCTGGCCGTCGCGACCAACTGCGGCCAGATCAAGACCGGCGCCCCGGCCCGCTCCGAGCGCGTCGCCAAGTACAACCAGCTCCTGCGCATCGAGGAGGAGCTGGACGAGGCGGCCATCTACGCCGGCGCCGGCGCCTTCCCGCGCTACCGCGCCTGAGTCGCACGCAGCACGAGCAGGCCGCGCCGGTCCGTCCGGCGCGGCCTGCCGCTGTCCGCGGCGGGCACCGCATACTCTGGAAGACGTCTGCCCACCCGACCCAGGAGCACCATGAGCAACGCACGCGGACCCCGCGACCCGCGGACCCCGTCGTCCCGTGGCTCGGCGCGCCCCGCCTCGCGACGCTCCGGCGGACGACCGGGCGTGCGCAGCATGACGGGGGCGGCCGGCTCCGTGCGGCGGGCCCCTGCTCACGTTCGACGCCTCCTGGCGCTCGCGCTGCTGGTCGTGCTCATGGGTGCCGTGGTCTATCCCGTGCTGTCGGGCTACCTGCGTCAGCGCGCGGACATCACGGCGGCCGAGGAGCGGATCGCCGACGAGCGTGCCGAGATCTCGCGCCTCGAGACCGAGCTGAAGAAGTGGGACGACGACGCCTACGTGGAGCAGCAGGCCAGGCAGCGTCTGCGCTTCGTCAAGCAGGGGGAGACGGCCTTCACGGTCATCGATGACAGGGATGAGGTCTACACTGAGGCGCTCCCTGGCATGGCGCCGGTCAGCGAGGAGGTCCTCGCCGAGAGTCCGTGGTACGGCCAGGTCTGGGAGTCGGTGAAGATTGCCAACGAAGGTCTCCCAGAGACCAAGGAGCCATGAACTACCTCGACCGCACCACCCTGGACGAAACTCCTTCCGAGGAGGATCTCCGCGTCATCGGACGCCAGCTGGGCCGGGAGCCCCGCGGCGTCGTCTCCATCTCCCACCGGTGCCCGTGCGGCTGCCCCACCGTGGTGCGCACCGAGCCTCGGCTGCCCGACGGGACCCCGTTCCCGACGAGCTTCTACGCCACCTGCCCGCGGCTGACCGCGGCCATCTCCACGCTGGAGAGCTCGGGGCTGATGAAGGAGATGTCCCAGCGCCTGGCCCAGGACGAGGGGCTCGCCTGGAGCTATGCCCAGGCCCACGACGACTACCTGCGGCGCCGCGAGGAGCTGGCGCACGTGCCGGAGATCGCCGGCATCAGCGCCGGCGGGATGCCCAACCGCGTCAAGTGCCTGCACGTGGTCGTCGCGCACGCCCTGGCCGCGGGCCCGGGCACCAACCCGCTGGGTGACGAGGCCCTCGAGGCGCTGCCCGAGTGGTGGCACGACGGCTGCTGCGGCGCCCTGCAGGACGACGGCGACGCAGAGGGCGGCGAGAACCACCCCGTCGTGGCCAACACCTGCCCCCAGCACCACCCCGTCGAGCACCACCCCGTCGTCGAGGCCGCCGGCCAGCCGGCCGCCCACGGGCTGGAGGAGGCCGCCGAGGAGCTGGCCTTCGACCCGGAGAAGGAGCTGGCCTACGACCCCGACGCCCCGCAGGTCGAGGACGAGGGCCGGACGTGACCACCGGCGTGAAGCGGGTCGGGGCCGTCGACTGCGGCACCAACTCAATCCGGCTCCTCATCGCCGACCTGCACGAGGACGGGCGCAGCCTGACCGAGATCTCCCGCCAGATGCAGATCGTCCGGCTGGGCGAGGGCATCGACGCTACGGGGCGCATCTCCGAGGCCGCGATGGCCCGCACCCTCGCCGCGGCCGAGGGATATGCCGCGCTCTGCCAGGACGCCGGGTGCACGTCGGTGCGCTTCGTGGCCACCTCCGCCTCCCGGGACGCCGAGAACTCCGCCGACTTCGTCGCCGGGGTCCAGGCCGCGTTCGGCAGCTTCGGGACCACGCCCGAGGTGATCTCCGGCGAGGAGGAGGCCACGCTCTCCTTCCTGGGCGCGACCGGGGCGCTGCGCGCCGCCGGCGCTCCGGCACCCTTCCTCGTGGTGGACATCGGCGGCGGCTCCACCGAGTTCGTCCGCGGCACCGAGACCGTCGAGGCGGCCACCTCGGTCGACATCGGCTGCGTCCGGATGACCGAGCGGCACCTGCACGACGACCCGCCGACCGAGGACCAGGTCTGGGCCGCCCTGTCCGACATCGTCCGCGCGATCGAGGACGCCTCCTCCCGCGTCGACCTCTCCGGCGTCGGCACCCTGGTCGGCCTCGCGGGCTCGGTGACGACCGTGACCGCGCACGCCCTGGACCTGGACCGCTACGACCCCGAGCGCATCCACGGCGCCGAGCTGCCGGTGGCCGAGGTGCTCGACGCCTGCACCGACCTGCTCCTGTCGCCGCGCAGCCGCCGCCGCGAGCTGCCCTTCATGCACGAGGGCCGGGTCGACGTCATCAGCGCCGGAGCCCTCGTCTGGCGCAGCGTCGTGCAGCGGGTCGCCCACGACTCGGGCCTGGTCACGGTGCGCACGTCGGAGACCGACATCCTGGACGGGATCGCACTCTCCCAGGCCTGACATGCCCCAGGACCTGCCGCACCCGATCACGGGCGAGATCTTCCCCAGCCCGGTCCCGCCCGGGGCGGGGTGGCCGCAGGACCCCGCGCTGCCGCATACCCGATCGGCGCGGAGCGCGGCCGGCGTGAGGCGACTGGCCGCTGGGGCCCGTGACGTCGAGGACCTCGACGCCCGTGTCTCGGTCTGCGCCGCCTGCCCCCGCCTGGTGCGCTGGCGCGAGCACGTCGCCACGCAGGCGCGCCGGGCCTCCTTCGCCGACCAGCCCTACTGGGGCCGGCCCGCGCCCGGGCTCGGACCCGGCGACGCGCCCGTCCTCGTGGTCGGGCTGGCCCCGGCGGCCCACGGCGCCAACCGGACCGGGCGGATTTTCACCGGCGACCGCTCGGGGGACTGGATCTATGCCGCGCTGCACCGCGCCGGTCTGGCCAGCCAGGCCTCATCCCGCCACGCGGGGGACGGTATGGAGCTGCGCAGGGTGCGCATCACCGCCGCCGTCCACTGCGCGCCCCCGGACAACGCCCCGACGACCCAGGAGAAGGTGGCCTGCCGCCCCTGGCTGGAGCGAGAGCTGACCCTGATGGAGCCGCACCTGCGCTCGGTCCTGGCCCTCGGCGGGATCGGGTGGGACGCCTTCCTGGCCGCGGCCCGTGCCCTGGGCTGGGAGGTGCCCAGGCCCAAGCCACGCTTCGGGCACGGGGCCGAGGCGGAGCTGACCACCACCGCCGGACGCGTGGTCCGGCTGGTCGGCAGCTATCACGTCAGCCAGCAGAACACCTTCACCGGCCGCCTCACCGAGGCCATGCTCGATGAGGTGATCGCGCGGCTCTGACCGGCGGTTATCCTGCCGTGCAGCGCCGACCGCCACCGCCCCCGTAGCCCAACCGGCAGAGGCAGCCCACTTAAAATGGGTTCAGTGCGGGTTCGAATCCCGCCGGGGGCACGTCGGGGTCAGCGCATGCCCACTGACGTCTCGGGGGCGCGGGCGCGGTCGAGATGCTGGACGACCGGGGCGCCGCTCCGTCAGCCGTCCAGCGAGGCCCAGATCAGGGCCCGTGCGACGAGAGGGTACTGGCCCTTGGGGTGGGCGCGGAAGAGCGGCTCCGAGCCGATCAGCACGCCGCGGGCGCCGGTCTCCTCGTCGGTGCCGTGCACGATCACCGGCTGCCCCGCGGCGTCCGCGGGGCCACCGACGCCGCGGGCGTCGGGCCGCCAGTGGCCGCTGACCACGGGGTCCTCGCCGTAGCGCTGGTCGACCGTCACCTCCGCCCCGAGGTCGGTGAACCAGACGGGGGAGTAGACGAAGGTGTGGTCGGTGGCGCCGGAGGCGATCGGGCTGGCAGGGTCGTTGTCCACCGCGACCACGCCGTTGGCGTCGCTGCGGCCGGCGACCGCCGTCGCCTCGACGACGCCCAGCTGCTCGTTGAGCGCGGCCGCCCTCGCCCCCCGCGCGACGAGGCCGCCGCCCTCGGCCACGAAGGCCTCCAGCTCGGCGCGGGCGTCGCGGTCCAGGTCGCGCCACTGGAGCCCGCTGGAGACGTAGAGCGCGTCCAGGTCGGACAGGTCCAGCCCCTCGTTGAGGGACCGGCTCGTGACCGGCTCGACGGTCAGCCCCATCTCGCCCAGGGCCCACAGCTCCTCGGGGGTCGCGGCGGCGCCGATGCGCAGCTCGGTCAGCACCGTCCCCTCGGCGTCCTCCGGCGCGGCCACCAGGCGCGCCCCGTGAGAGTCGACGACGGCCCGCGCGGCACGCCCGTCCTCCGCGGGCACGAGCACCGTCCCGTCGGCCAGCCACTCCAGCTGCGCGCCGGCGGCGCGCAGGGCGCCCAGCGCGGCCACGTCGGCCGGGTCGTCGAGGCGCAGCACCCAGCCGGTCGCGGACCCGGCCAACGAGCCGGCAGGGGCGGGAGCCGTGACCTGCTTCCCCACGACCCGCAGCGGCGACCCTGCCGGGACGGTCACCACGTCGGCGCCCCAGAGCAGGCCGTGGCTCCAGCCGGAGATGTCGTACATCGCGTCCACCCGCTCGGAGATGTCCGACCCGGCCCCCAGGATCGTGCGGGCCATCCCACGCTTGGCCTGGTGCAGGTCGACCACGTAGGTCCCGGCCGGATAGGCCTGCCCGTCGATCGTCGCCGGCCGGGTCATCCGCGTGACGTCCACGTCGTTGGCGACGAGGTGCGCGACCAGGCGGGCGGCCGCGGCAGGGGAGCGCTGGGCCTCGTCGGTGCGGATCACGTAGGCCCGCGGGAAGTCGGCCGTGTAGACGTCCTCGGGGCCGATCACGCCGAAGAGCCCGTCCTGGACGGCACGCTGCGGCTCCCCGGCCACCCCGCGCCGGAAGCCCTCGATCTGGTCGGCGAGGAGCGCGTCGCGGTGCGCCACCGCATACCGGATCGAAGAAGTCATGGCCGCGTGCGCGATGTCGGTGTTGATCGCGGACCGGCGCCTCAGCTCGGCCTCCGGCTGCTGGTAGGCCGAGTTGTTGACGCGCAGCGGCACCTCGACGGTGTGGGCGACGGCGCCGTGGAGAGCGGCGTACTGCGGGGTGAAGATCGGCGGCCAGTCGTCCCAGCCCTCGGCCCAGTCGCGCAGCGGGATCTGCACCGGCTCGACCCCGTCGGCGTTGCCGAACCCCAGGCCGTTGATCGCCGCCTCCATGCCCAGGGCGTTGGGATAGGCGTGCTTGACGAACAGGTCGTACTCGTAGTTCTCCCCGTGCGGCGGCGTCGTCGGCTCCACCAACGTCCCGTTGACATAGCCGTGCAGGTCGACCAAGAGGGCCGGCTGGGTGCGGACCAGCGCGTCGCGCACGGCGATCGTCTCGGGCTGGGTGGCGGTGATGAAGTCGCGGTTGAGGTCGAAGCCGGCGGCGTTCTTGCGGGTGTTGTCGTGGCGACCGTCGGGGTTCATCGTCACGACGAGGTGCAGCCGGGTGGTCTCCAGCGTGCGCACCACCTCGGGGTCCTGCGAGGTCGCGTAGTCCTCGATCAGGCGCAGGGCCGCGTCGGTGCCCTCCCACTCGTTGCCGTGGATGTTGGCGTTGAGGAAGACGGGGAGCTTGTACTTCCGCGCCAGCCCCCGGTCGCCCGCGGCCTGCTGCGGCTGGTCGGCGATCCGTTCGCGCATCTTCGTCTGCTGCCCGGCCTGCGCCGCGGTCTCCGGCGCGGTCAGGGTCACCAGCACGACCTGCCGCCCGCCGGAGGTGGTGCCGATCACCTCGGCCGAGACCCGGTCCGAGCTCGCCTGGGCTGCGTTGAGCCGCTGGAGGATCTGACGGTATGAGGCCAGGCCGAGCTTGAGAGAGGCGTCACCCTGGTCGTCGGCCGGCTCGGTCAGGACGGCCTGCCGGGGGTAGGCCTGCTCGTGGGCAGGTGCCGCGACGAGGCCCGCCGGAGCGGCCAGGACCGGGGTGAGGCCGGTGGTGAGGCCAGCCGCCAGGACCACCGCGGCCGCGAGGGCACGACGACGTGGACGGGCGGCGGTGCGCGGCAGTGCGGCCATCGTCCGGCCTTCCTCTCGTCGCGGCGGTGCGGGATGCAACCAGCCGAGCCTATCCGCCAGCGCGGACGGACGAAAGGTGAGGATCGGGAGAGCGCTATCGACAGGCGACCCGACCTCCCCTGAGGTAGACATGACCCATGTCTTCCCGCACCGACACCACCGGGTCCGGCGTGCCCTCCGCGGGCTCCTCCGCCGGCTTCACCGTCCTGGGCGACTGGTCCGGCCAGCTCGTCGCGACCGCGATCCATAACGGCCACGACCTGCGCCCCGAGATCGCCGGGGCGATGATCCTCGACGAGGCGGTCCGCCTGCGTGAGGAGGACCCCTTCACCGACGTGATCGGCGCCGCCGCCCCGGCCCAGGTGGTCGTGGAGCGCTCGCGCTTCGAGGTCGACCTGAACCGCCCCCGGGACACGGCCGTCTACCGGACCCCCGACGACTGCTGGGGCCTGGAGGTCTGGCGCGAGGACCCGCTGCCCGACGACCTGGTCGAGGGGAGCCTGGAGTTCTACGACGCGTTCTACGCCGAGCTCGGCCGTCGGCTGGACGAGGTCGCTGCCCGTGGCCCGTTCGTCGTCTACGACGTCCACTCCTACAACCACCGGCGTGACGGCGCCGACGGCGCGGAGGCCGACGTCGAGGAGAACCCCGAGGTCAACCTGGGCACCGGCACGGTCGACGAGCGCTTCCGGCCCGTGGTCGAGGCCTTCACCACCTCCCTGGAGGCGCAGGAGGTCGGGGGCCACCGCCTCGACGTCCGGGAGAACGTGAAGTTCGAGGGCCGCGCCCTGGCCTGGTGGGTGCACGAGCGCTACGCGGGTGTCGGTGTCTGCCTGGCCCTGGAGTTCAAGAAGACCTTCATGGACGAGTGGACCGGCGAGCCCGACCAGGCCCACCTGCAGGAGCTGCAGCGCGCGCTGGCCGCCACCCACGAGCCGGTCCTGGCTGCGCTGGCAGGCCTGGAGGACGCGTGACCACAGAGGCGCCGGTCGCCGGCGTCCCGCAGTCCGACACCGGCCCGACGGCCACCCTCGCAGTCGAGGACCTGGCCGTCGACCACACCCTGGCGATGCTCGCCGGGGGGATCCGCTTCCTGCTCGACGTCACGCCCGTCGACGCCGACGACCACCGCGCCGACTTCCTGGCAGGCACCATCGAGGAGCCCGCGTTCACCTACCGCGAGCTCGACGTGGACCCCGACGTCTTCGGCGCCCAGCTGGACCAGGTCCCGCTCGACCGGGTGCAGGACGCGACCCTGGCCGACCTGCTGCGCAACAAGCACCGGGAGATGAAGCTGCAGCTGGAGATGCTCCGGGCGCGGGACACCGACGACTTCCGTCAGCTCTCCGTCGAGCTCTACGGCGCGGTGGGACCGACCCTGCGGGGCCAGGCCGAGGACCTCGTGGCCCGGCTCGACGTGGCCGGCCAGCCGGGGGACATGCTGACCGCCGATGAGTTCCTCGCCCTGGCCGAGGCCGAGATCGAGGCCTACCGCGAGGAGGATCCCGACGCCGGCCTGCATGCCGAGGTCCGCCCCGACGTCAGCGGCGTGCTGGTCGAGGGCAACGTGCTGCTCATCAGCGAGTCCTCCTCGATCGCGGCGGTGCGCGGCAACGCGCTGATCCAGCACGAGGTCGGGACCCACCTGGTCACCCAGGTCAACGGCTCCGGGCAGCCCATCAAGACCCTCGGTGGCGGGCTGGCCGGCTACGACGAGACCCAGGAAGGCCTGGCGGTCCTGGCCGAGGTCGGTTGTGGCGGGCTGACGCCCTTCCGGCTCCGCCAGCTGGCGGCCCGGGTGCTGACCGTCCACCGGATGCTGACCGGAGCCACCTTCCGCGAGGCCCACGAGGCGCTGGTGGGCGACGGGGTGCCGGCGGGCACCGCATACTCGACCGTGATGCGGGTCTACCGCGCCGGCGGCCTGACCAAGGACGCCATCTACCTGCGGGGCCTGCTCGACCTGCGCGAGCACCTGGCCCGCGAGGGGCGCCTCGACCTGCTCTTCCTGGGCAAGTTCGCGCTGCGCGACCTGCCGCTGGTCCAGGACCTGCACGACAGGGGCCTGCTGCGGCCCCCACGCCTGACTCCCCGCTGGTTGCGGGACCCGCGTGCGGTGACCCGGCTCCGTGAGGTGGCCGGCACCGACGACCTCACCACCCTCACGAAAGGTCTGGAATGAAGATCGCCTTCGTCGTCAATGACGTCGCCACCGAGAAGTCCGTCTACACCACCACCCGCCTGGCGATGACCGCCACCAACATGGGTCACGAGGCCTGGCTGATGGGGATGGGCGACTTCGGCTACGAGCCGGACGGCTCCCTGTCCGCCCGCGCCCGCGCCGGCGGTGACAAGACCTACCGCTCCCTGGAGCGCTACCTGGACGACGTGCAGAAGCCGGAGGAGGACGAGCGGATCCCGCTCAACGACTTCGACGTGGTCATGCTGCGCAGCGACCCCGCCGACGACGCCGAGGGCTCGGCCTGGGCCAACAACGCCCTGGTGGGCTTCGGCGACCTCATCGCCTCCGGCGGCGTCCTGGTCGTCAACGACCCGGGCAGCCTGGCCACTGCGCTGTCGAAGTCCTACTTCCAGCACTTCCCCGAGGCCGTGCGTCCGCGGACCCTGATCTCGCGGGACGAGGACCGGATCGAGGACTTCGTCAAGGAGCTGGGCGGCAAGGCCGTGCTCAAGCCGCTGCAGGGCTCCGGCGGCTCCGGCGTCTTCCTGGTCAACTCCAAGGAGTCGCCCAACCTCAACCAGATCATCGAGGCCATCGCCCGTGACGGCTACGTCGTGGTCCAGGAGTACCTCCCCAAGGCCAAGCAGGGCGACATCCGCATGTTCGTCATGAATGGGCGCCCGCTGAAGGTCGACGGCAAGTACGCCGCGTTCCGCCGCAAGAGCACCTCGGAGGACATCCGCTCCAACATGTCCGCCGGCGGCAAGGCCGAGGCGGTCGAGGTCACCGACGAGATGCTCGAGCTGGTCGAGGCGGTGCGGCCCAAGCTGGCCGCCGACGGGATGTTCCTGGTCGGCCTCGACATCGTGGGCGACAAGCTCATGGAGGTCAACGTCTTCAGCCCCGGTGGCCTGGGCAGCTGCGAGGCGCTCTACGGCGTCGACTTCGCCCCCGCCGTCATCGAGGATCTCGAGCGCAAGGTCGCCATGCGCAAGCACTACGGCCGCGAGCTGGCCAACGCCTCCCTCGCCACCCTCTGACCCGTCCCGACCCGCCCGCCCCACGGAATGCGTGGGGCGGGTGTGTCGTTTTATCCTGTGAACTGACACGACGGGGGACTTTTCCGTCGTGCCGCACGACATCGGAGGTTCCATGGCCGTCAACCCGGTCTTCAACCGCATCGACAAGGAAGCCTCGCAGGGGGGCTACGCCGGCTTCGGCAACGCCCAGGGTGGCTATGCGCCGCCGCAGGGCGCTCCCAGCATCCCCGCCGGCTACCACCCCGGCCCGAGCGAGTCCCTGACCGACGACCAGCTCCGCGACATGTACGCCCAGGCTCCCGCAGGCCCGGCGCAGACCGGTCGCCTGACCCTTGACGACGTCGTCGTCAAGACCCTTCTGCTCTTCGGCGTCGTGCTGGTCTCCGGCGCCGCCACCTGGTTCTTCGTCGGCGCCCAGCCCGAGCTCGGGATGCCGATCTGGCTCGCCGGCATGTTCGGATCGCTGGCCCTGTCCTTCGTCATCGGCTTCTCGAAGAAGGTCAACGTCCCGCTGATCATGGTGCACGCCGTGCTCCAGGGCCTGTTCATCGGTGCCGTGAGCGTGACCTACAACGCGGTCTTCGACGGCGTCGTCACCACCGCGGTCGTGGCCACCCTGGCCACCTTCGTGGGCATGTTCATCGGCTGGAAGATGGGCTTCATCAAGGTCACCAGCAAGTCGCGCCGCATCTTCGGCATGGTCGCGATGGGCTACCTGGTCTTCCTGCTCGTCAACCTGGCTGCCAGCTTCATGGGCTTCGGTGACGGCTGGGGCATCTACGGTGGCCAGTTCGGCTGGCTGATCGCCCTGGCGGGCGTGGCCCTGGCCTCCTACAGCCTGGCCGTCGACTTCGACTCGGTGGACCGCGCCGTCCGCGGCGGTGCCCCGCAGAAGTACTCCTGGCTCCTGGGCCACGGTCTGGTCGCCAGCCTCGTCTGGCTCTACATCGAGTTCCTGCGCCTCTTCTCGATCCTGTCGCAGGACTGATCTCGCTCGATGGGCGCTGTCGTAGACGACGTCCACACCGAGCTGGAGCGCGTGGTCCGGCGGTGGCAGCAGCTGCCGCTGGACCACGCGCTTCGTGCTGTTCCGGGGGTGATGGCCCTGGTCCAGGGCCTGGCTGACGAGGCCGCCGCGCATGCCGGGCTGCCTTCAGCGACGGTGCCGGACCTCGGCCCCGCGGTCCTGATGGATCAGCTGCGGGTGATGGTGCACGACCACCTGAGCTGCGGGTTGCCGCCCGAGCCGCTGCTCAAGAGTCTCACCACACTCCGCCGCAACCTCCCCTGACAAGAGCCACACCAGGCGCGTCGGATGGTTGCCGCCACCCCGACCGGGCGCGCCTGATGGTTGTTCTGAAGCCCACCGGGCGCGCCTGATGGTTGTCCTGACTCCCGTCGAGGGCGAGGCGGCGCTGGCTCAGTGCGCGGCGGACTCGGCGTGAGTGCTGTCCTCGTGCTTGTCCTTGCGCGGGATGAGCTTGAGGATGCCCACGACGAACAGGCCGACGACCAGGCCCAGGACGGCCGAGAAGAAGGTGTTGGTCAGCCACTTCATGGCCCCGGCGATCCCGGCGGGCACGACCCCGGCCACGACCTCCTCGGCGTGGTGGACGAACTCGTAGATCGGGTGGAACCCCAGCTCGTCGATACCCACCAGGAGGATGTGCCCGCCGACCCAGAGCATGGCGATCACGCCGACGGTGGACAGAACCTTCAGCACGATCGGCATGGCCTTGACCAGGCCCTCCCCGAAGCGGGCGGTGCCGGCGGACTCGCTCTGGGCGAGCTTGAGGCCGACGTCGTCCATCTTCACGATCAGGCCGACCACGCCGTAGATGAGGATGGTGATGGCGATCGCGACGACCACCATGATGATGGCGCGGTTGATGAAGGGCTCGTCGGCGACCTCGTTGAGGGAGATCACCATGATCTCGGCCGAGAGGATGAAGTCGGTGCGGATGGCCCCGGAGACCATCTTCTTCTCGGCCTCGGGCCCCTGCTCCACGACCGGGGCGTCCTCCTCGTGGTGGCCTCCGAGGCCGACCCACTCCAGCACCTTGTGGGCACCCTCGTAGGACAGGTAGGTGCCGCCGACCATGAGCAGCGGGGTCAACGACCACGGGGCGAACTGGCTCAGCAGCAGGATCGCCGGCAGGATGAACAGCAGCTTGTTGCGGAAGCTGCCCATCGCGATCTGCTTGATGATCGGCAGCTCACGGCTCGGGTCGAACCCGGTCACGTAGCGGGGCGTGACGGCGGCGTCGTCGATGATGACGCCCGCAGCCTTCGTCCCGGCGCGGCCGGCGGCCCCCGCGATGTCGTCCACGGATGCCGCGGCGACGCGGGCGATCGCCGCGATGTCGTCAAGCAGTGCGGCCAGACCAGCAGCCATGCGTTCACCTCAGGGGATAGGCCGATAGGAAATCTGTCCCAGGCTACCTGCCGACCGCGGTTCCGCCCGACTTCAAGGCTGCGGGTTCTCGCTGTGGGGCTCGCGGTCGGGTCACGCACACCATGTCGCCGACCGCTGCAGATGACGGTCAACCTGCGATGCGCCCAGGAAGTAACCCGCGCACAAGGCAGGTTCACCGACATCAGCACCGAAGACCGGCACCGTGAGGCAGGTGGGGCTCAGCTCAGCCGCTCGAAGATGATGGCCATGCCCTGACCGCCACCGACGCACATGGTCTCGAGACCGAACTGGCCGTCGCGCAGCTTCAGCGCGTTGAGGAGTGTGGTGGTGATGCGGGCACCGGTGGACCCGAAGGGGTGGCCCAGCGCGATCGCCCCGCCGTGCACGTTGAGCTTGTCGTAGTCCATCCCCAGCGCGTCGGCGGACCCGAGCACCTGCACCGCGAAGGCCTCGTTGATCTCGTAGAGGTCCATGTCGTCGATGGTCATCCCGGCCCGCTCCAGCGCCTGGCGGGAGGCCTCGATCGGCCCCAGGCCCATGATCTCCGGCGACAGGGCGCTCACGCCGGTGGAGACGACGCGCGCCAGCGGGGTCAGCCCCAGCTCCTTGGCCCCGGTGTCGCTCATCACCACGAGCGCCGCGGCGCCGTCGTTGAGCGGGCAGCAGTTGCCCGCGGTGACGGTGCCGTCCTCGCGGAAGACCGGCTGCAGGGTGGAGACCTTCTCCAGGGTGACGCCCGGCCGCGGGCCGTCGTCGGTGCTCACGACCGTGCCGTCGGCCAGGGTGACGGGAGCGATCTCACGCTCGAAGACGCCGGCCTTGATGGCGGCCTCGGCGCGGTTCTGGCTGGTGACGCCCCACTCGTCCTGGCGCTCGCGCGAGATGCCGTACGCCGTCGCGACGTTCTCGGCCGTCTGGCCCATCGCCACGTAGATGTCGGGCAGCTGCCCCTGCTCGCGCGGGTCGGTCCAGGTCGCGTTGGTGCGGGCGATCTCCTCGGTGCGCGCCACCGCGTCGGCGAAGAGCGGGTTGCGCCAGGACTCCTTGCCCCCGCCGGCGCCGGAGAAGTCGGCATAGCGGGAGACCGCCTCGACGCCTGCGCTGATGAAGGTGTCGCCCTCGCCGGCCTTGATCGCGTGGAAGGCCTGCCGGGTGGTCTGCACCGACGAGGCGCAGAAGCGGTTGATGGTGGCGCCAGGCACGCCGTCGAGGCCGAGCAGCACGCTGACCACGCGAGCCATGTTGAAGCCGTGCTCGCCCCACGGCTCGGCGCAGCCCAGGTAGAGGTCGTCGATCGTGGTCGGGTCCAGGCCGGGCACCTGCTCCAGCGCCGCCCTGATCACGCCGGCGGCCAGGTCGTCCGGCCGGGCGGTCGCGAGCGACCCCTTGAACGCGCGCCCGATCGGGGTGCGGGCAGCAGCGACGATGACGGCCTCGGCCATGACTTCTCCTTGAGGAAGGGTGACGACGGTGTCCAACGGCCCGCGCAGGCCCCTGGCGGGACCCGGGTGCATGGTCGCGCCGGGAGGTCCCGTCGCCGGGGTCCGGCGCGATCTGTGCGGGTATGGGGTGAGTCTAGCGAGCGCGTGCCGAGGCCGCGGCGAGCCGCTCCAGCCCCTCGTCCAGGCTCACCCGCGGCTCCCAGCCCAGCACCTCGCGGGTGCGTCGCTGGTCGAACCAGTGGGCCGTGCTGAGCTGCTCGGCCAGGAAACGCGTCATCGGCGGTTGGGTGATGGAGGGCAGCCCGGGCACGCGGTCGGCCAGCGCGACCGCGCCCTCCACGGCGGCCCCCAGACCCCAGGCCACCGGCACCGGGACCCGCAGCCGCGGCGGGGGAGCGCCGACCGCGCGGCAGATGTCGGCGATGAGCTCGCCGATGGGCCGCGGCTCGCCGTTGGTCACCACGAAGGCCTGCCCGTGCGCCTCCTCGACCCGGTCGAGCGCGGCGACGATGGCGTCGGCCGCGTTGTCCACGTAGGTCGTGTCGACCAGCGCCGTGCCACGCCCGACGAGAGCCAGCCGCCCCTGGCGTGCGCGCTGGGCGATCCGCCCCACGAGCTGGGTGTCGCCGGGACCCCACACCAGGTGCGGACGGACCGCGACCACCGGCAGGTCCTCGGAGTCGGCCTCCAGCGCGAACAGCTCGGCCGCCGCCTTGGTGCGGGCGTAGGAGCCCCGCGCCCGCATCGGCGTCGCCGGCCCGGCACCCTCACCGGCCAGCGACCGGCCGGTGTGCGCGACCGACGGCGAGGAGACCTGAACCAGGCGCCCGCCGCCGGCGGCACGCAACGCCTCGACCAGGTATGAGGTGCCCCTCACGTTGGTGTTGACGAAGTCCATCCAGTCGCCGACGACGTCGACCTTGGCGGCCAGGTGCACGACCGCGTCCTGGCCCTCGACCGCACGAGCGATGTCCTCCCGGGACCGCACGTCGCCGAGCACCTCGCGGTGCCGGCCGCCGGCGGTGCGTCGCTGCATGACGGTCACGTCGTCGCCGCGAGCGGCCAGCAGGTCGGCGACCGCGCCTCCCAGCATCCCGCTCGCGCCGGTGACCAGCACCTTCTGACCCATCAGCGGCTCCTCCTCCGGGGTGCGCCGGGCCGCAGCCGTCGACCGAGCCTGGCCACCGGACCGGCCCCGTGGAGGACCTCCTCGGCCCACCCGGCCAGCTCGGAGCGATCGACTTTGCTCGCGTGCCGGACGTCGACGGGCAACCAGTCCCGGACGAGCACGGCGGCCACCGGCACGTCGGTCACCCCGGCCACCGCGGCCCGGACCGCGCCGGCGGTCTCCGGACCGGCCAGCGGGTCACGACCGGCCCCGGTGAGGTGGGCGAGGCCGCCGAGACGTCCCTGCGGCACGACGACGACCACCAGCTGCTGCGTCCCGGCCGGGCCCACCCCGACCGCGACGACGTCCGCCAGGCCGGGGACCGCGCGCGCGGCGTCCTCCACCGCATACGGCGTCAGCGGCCCGTGCGCGGTGGTGAGGACGTGCGCGGACCTGCCTTCCACCCAGAGCCTGCCCTGCTCGTCGAGGTGCCCGACGTCGCCGGTCCGGTGCCAGCCCGGCGGCTGCGCGCTGGCCTGCTGGCGCGCCCACAGCCGGTCGTAGCGGTCCTTGACGTGCGGCCCCCGCACCACGATCTCGCCGACGGTGCCGGCGGTGGAGACGATCTGCGGGGAGGGTATGCCGTTCTCGTCCAGCGGGGCGATCCTCACCTCGACGCCGGCGACCGGACGGCCGACGCAGACGCCGGCCTGGGACTCGGCCTCTCCGGGGGCGAGCTCGGTCGGGTCCAGCGTGGCCACCGGCAGGGCCTCGGTCATGCCGTAGGGGGTGTGCGTGCGGGCCGAGGGCAGGATCTCGCGCACCTGGCGGAGCAGCTCCACGGGGACGGGAGCCCCCGCGGAAAGCACCAGGGTCGGCCCGGTCAGGGCCTCGCGCTGATCCGGGGTGAGGTCGTCGGCCGTGGCAATGATGTTGCGCAGGGCCGCGGGGGCGGCGAAGACGGCGGAGGCCTCGATCGCCGACACGGCCTCGGCCAGGCCGGCCGCGGTCAGCGTGTGGGGAGCCGTGACGTCCATGTCCGGGACGACGCTGGACAGCCCCAGCGCCGGCCCGTAGAGCGCGAACGGCGCGAAGGCCGCCACCAGCCGCTGGCCAGGACCGAGCCCGAAGGTGTCGCGGAGCAGGGCGACCTGGGAGCCCAACTGGTCGCGGGTGTAGACCACGCCCTTGGGCGGGCCGGTGGCCCCGGAGGTGAAGAGCACCGCGCCGTCGGCAGAGCCGGGCACTGCCGCAGGGCCGGGCTCGGCGGTAGAGCCGGGCTCGGCGGCAGGGTCACCGGCGGGCCGGACCGGGCCGGACAGGCCTCGTCCTACGACGGCGAGGGCGTCCAGCTCGGTGCCCTCGGGCGTGACGAGGAGGCGCTCCCCGGGCACGCGGGTGGCGGCCGCCAGGGCCAGGGCCGGACGGATCCCGACGACCAGGCGGGGGCCGGCCGAGCGCAGGGCGGCGCCCAGGCGGGCGGTGCCCAGACCCGCGTCGGCCACCACGACGACCGCGCCGAGCCGCCAGACGGCGTAGACCAGCGTGGTGAGCTCGATGCCGGGCGGCACGAGCGTGGCCACGCGGTCGCCGGGCCCGATGCCCCGGGCGGCCAGACCGCGGGCCACGTCCGCCACACGGCGGTCGAGCTCGGCGAAGGTGATGGACCGCTCGTTCCCGCCCAGCTCGGCCACGGCGACCGCGCCGGGGCTGGTCAGGTCGACCTGGATGGGGACGGGCGTGATGGCGGAGGTCGATGCGTCCTCCTCAGCCACCTCGCTGGAAGACTCCGCGCCGGTGCTGCGGGCAGCCTGGCTCACCTCGGCGACCTCGGCCGGACCGGCCTGCTGCCGCAGCCAGCTCCAGATCACCTCGACGCCCTCGGGGCGGTCCTCCAGCACCAGGTGCGAGGCTCCGGGGTAGCGCTGGACGTCGGCGTGGGGCAGACGACGCAGCAGGTCGTCGAGGTAGCGCTCGCCGAAGACCGGGTCGCGCGGGCCCCAGACCATCAGCGCCGGCAGGTCGGCCAGCTCGCGCACGCCCTCGGCGATCGCGTCCAGCGTGCCGCGGCTGGGATGGTCGTCCTCGAAGGGGATGTCCCGGACGAAGTCCGCCACCGCCGCCCGACGACCGGCCGTCAGGTAGGGCCGCGCGAAGGCGGACCGCACGTCCTTGGGCAGCGGCGGTACCGACAGCGCGGTGGTGCCGCGGACGAAGGCGGGGGTGCGCTCGCAGACCTGGGCGAGCAGACCGGGGGCCCGGACCAGCCGGATCACGCCCGGAGGCGCCGACTCGACCGGCTGGTGGACGGCCGTGTTGGTCAGCACGACCCCGGCCAGCTGGTCCCGGTGGGCCAGGGCCCACCCCAGGCTGACGGGGCCGCCCCAGTCATGGGCCAGGGTGTAGACCGGCCCCTCGATCCCGACCGCCTCGGTGAGCCGCCCCAGGTCGTCGACGCGCTGGGCCAGGCGCCGGGGGGAGGAGAGACGCTCGGAGAAGCCCATCCCGAGCTGGTCGACGGCGACCACGCGCCACCCGGGGGGCGCCTGCTCCAGGACGCGGCGCCACAGGTAGGACCAGGTCGGGTTGCCATGGACGCAGAGCAGCGTGGCCCGGACCTGCTCCCCGCGCTCGGCCAGCAGCGGGCCGTTGTCCAGCAGGTGCCAGCTGCGTGGTGTCCCCTCGGCGTCCGGGGCGACGACCACGCGCGACCACCGACGGTCCAGCCCCGGCAGGTCGGCGGCGGGAAGGCCCGGGGGGTCCTGGGCGACGGTCCGGTGGATCCGCTGGTCGAGGGGCGGCTGGCCGAAGGGCGGCTGGTCGAGGGGCGGCTGGTCGAGCGGCTGCGCAGGAGGCACCACGGGGTTCTCCATGGAGGTCACAGGGTCACCAGGACAGCTCGAGGCAGGTCATGTTCAGCCCCGAGCCGATGCCCATCATCAGGACCCGGTCGCCACGCTGAAGCTTGTCGGCCTCCTTGGCCAGGGTGATCGCCACCGCGGCCGGGCCGACATTGCCCAGCGTCGGGAAGGTCAGCGGGACCCGGTCCTTGTCGATGCCCAGGGCCTCGGCGGTCTTGCCCGTGTGGACCTTGCTGACCTGGTGGACGATGTAGCGGTCCATGTCGGACCAGTCGAACTCCCCGGCCGCGTCCGCCCACAGGTCCGTGGCCAGGCCCATGCCGGCGACGAGCAGCCCCTGGGTGTCGGTGCGCATCTCCTCGAAGTCGCCCACGCACAGCTCGTGGTGGTGGGTCGCCGCGCGGGTCACCCCGCCCACGATGCGGTGCCCGTCGGGGTGCTCGCTGGCCCGGCCCAGCACCATCGCTGCGGCTCCGGAGCCGAGGGTCAGGGTGGCGAACTGGCTCAGGATGTCCTCGGCGGTCGAGTCCTCGCCGGACAGGCGCGCCAGGGTGCGCTCCTGCGGCTCGCGGGAGCCCTCGCCGTCGACGATCAGCGCGTAGTCGATCTGGCCGGCGTCGATCATGGTGGCGGCCAGCTGCATACCGTTGACGAAGCCCAGGCAGGCATTGGTGAGGTCGAAGTTGAGGCAACTGGTCGCCAGCCCCAGCTCGTGGTGCACGTGCACCGCGATGGAGGGCTCCAAGTGGTTGCGGCTGACCGAGGTGTTGATGAGCAGCCCGATTCGGGAGGGGTCGATCCCCGCCTCGGCGATGGCGGCACGACCGGCCTCGATGGCTCCCTCGACGAAGTCCTGGCCCTCGTCCCACCAGCGCCGCTCGCTGATGCCGGCGAGGGCGGCCAGCATCCCCGGGCGCAGCCCGTTGCGCTGGTAGGAGGACCCGATGACCTCGTCGAACTCTGCCGAGGTCTTGACGACGGGAGCATCGACCGCGGTGACCGAGAGGACCGCGGTGTTCTGGGGACGAAAGGTGGCGTTGCCGTTCAAGATGGGTCCTTGCTCGTGGGGGATCGACTCATTCGACCACAGCGCAGGGGCCTTGACCGAACCCGCCAGCCCCGCGCACACCGACCTGGGCGACCTGAGCGCCGTCCTCAGGACACCTCAAGCCTCCTGTGTCACGATGTGCACGACGCATCAGGCGAGCGCGGGGGACCCCTCTGCGGGCCTGGACCGGGGAAGGACAAGAGACATGAGCAGCACCACGAAGCGTTGGGCCACCCTCCTGACCGCGGGGGCGCTGTCCCTCGCGCTGACCGCCTGCGGGGGTGACGAGGACGGCCAGGACCCGACCACCGCGCCGGCGCCGACCACGGGCGCGGCGACGACGGAGGGCACCGGGGCCGGCGCCACCGAGGACGACGCGGCCACCGAGGGCGGCGACGACGCGGCGGCCAGCGACGGGGCCGGCGGCTCGGTCGACGCGGCCGAGGGCGAGGAGGTCCCGATCGAGGACTTCATCGCGATGCTCAAGGCCCCCGGCGAGGAGAAGCTGTCGACCTACACCATGAGCATGGAGCTCAAGTCCGGCTCCGAGGGCATGACCATGGAGGGCGCGGTCGACCTCAGCGGCGACAGCCCGAAGATGAACCTCGACATGGAGGTCCCCGGCGCGGGCAACATGACGATGATCATGGCCGACGGCCGGATCTTCATGGCGATGCCGGGGGTGACCGAGGAGGGCAAGTTCCTCGAGGTGCCCGAGGAGCAGCTCGGTGACGCGGCCACCTCCCTGGACGAGGTGGACCTGAACTCCCAGTACGACGCCTGGGAGGAGGGCGCGCAGAGGGTGACCTTCACCGGCGAGGAGGACGTCGAGGGCGAGACCATGCGTCGCTACGAGGTCGTCGTCGACGCCTCGGTCGCCGCCGACGCCGCCGGCATGACCGGTGACGACGCAGCCGCCATGACGTCCCTGGGCGAGGAGTTCGTCTACGACGTCTGGGTCGACGAGGAGGGGCTGATGCGCCGCATCGTCATGGAGATCGAGGGCATGGTCACCGAGATCAAGGCGGACAACTGGGGCGAGCCGGTCGACATCGAGGCCCCGGCCGACTCCGACCTGATGACCACCCCGGACATGGGCGGCAGCACCTCCGGAGGCTGACCCGCCCCCTCGCTGACCGCAGGATCGGCCGGCCGACGACCCGTCGGCCGGCCGATCCGCGTCCTCAGCCGGTCGTCGGCGGCAGCACGTCCTGCTGCGCCGGAGCCTCGTCCTGCCGGACCAGCCCCACCGGGCAGGTGTAGCCGTTGGGCCCGTGGTTGCAATACCCTGCCGGGTTCTTGTGGAGGTACTGCTGGTGGTAGTCCTCGGCGTGGTAGAACGGCCCCGCATCCTCCGCCGACCGCAGCTCGGTGACGATCCGGCCATGGCCGGCCGCCGTGATGACCTGCTCGAAGGCGTCCCTGGTGGCCCGGGCCGCCTCCTCCTGCTCCGGCGTGGTCCAGTAGACCGCCGAGCGGTACTGCGTCCCGATGTCGTTGCCCTGCCGGTCCGGGGTGGTCGGGTCGTGGTTCTCCCAGAAGGCCTTGAGGATCAGCTCCGGGCTCGTCCGCGCCGGGTCGTAGGCGACCATCACCGCCTCGGTGTGGCCGGTCCGACCCGTGCAGGTCTCCTCGTAGGTCGGGTTGGGCGTCTGCCCGCCCATGTAGCCGGCGGCCGTGCTCACCACGCCGGGCAGCTGCCAGAAGATGCGCTCGGCACCCCAAAAGCAGCCCATCGCCACGTAGATCACCTCGGTGCCCTCGTCCCACGGGCCGTGCAGGGAGGTGCCGAGCACCTCGTGCCGCTCGGGGATGCCGGGCAGGGGCGTGGGGCGTCCGGGCAGAGGTGAGGAGATCCGCATACCGAACAGTGTTGCACGCCTTCTCGGCCCGTCCGGTGGCGCGGACCCCGTCGCCTGTGGCACCGTGCGTCTCATGCTGAAGCCCTTCGCCCCCATGCCGATGGCGGCCACCGAGGCCTGGACCGGCGGCGACTGGACGCTCTACGTCGTCCTCCCGCTGATCCTGCTCATCGTCGGTGTGGTCCTCTACCTCCTGGGTCGCAAGCAGCACGCCGAGGCCGTGCGCATCAAGGCAGGCTTCGGCGGCCCGCCCGGCTCGCTGGACGTCGGCTCCGACCTGGGCTTCGGCATCGACAGCAACCGCCAGGCCGTCCTGTCCGCGCAGCGCAAGATGCTCTGGGGCGGGATCCTGGGCGGCATCGGCCTGATCTGGCTGATCGTGAGCCTCATCATGCGCGTGGCGTGAGCTTCCTCCTCGTCGACGTCGGGTCGACGTTCACCAAGGCCGCTCTCGTCGACGACGAGGGCGGCCTCCTCGCGAGGGCCGCGGTCCCGACGACCGTCGGTCCCGGCCGGGACGTGCTCGACGGCGTCCTCCAGGTATGCGGCGCTCTCGCCGCGGGCGGTCCCGGCACCGGCTCCGGCCCCAGGCCCGGTTCCGTCCCCGATCCCCTGGACCCGGCCGACGCCGACCGGGTGCTGGTCTGCTCCAGCGCGGGCGGTGGGCTGCGGCTGGCCGTGGTGGGCTACGAGCGTGCGGTCACGGCCGAGGCCGGGCACCGCGTGGGTCTGTCCGCGGGGGCCAAGGTGGTGCACGTCGCGACCGGGCCGATGACGACCGCCGCGGTCGCCGAGCTGAGGGCGGCCCGCCCCGACGTGATCCTGCTGGTCGGTGGCACCGACGGCGGCAACTCGGACGTCCTGCTGCACAACGCCTCCCGGCTGGCGCGCTCCCGCGTCGGCGCCCCCGTCGTCGTAGCTGGCAACGTCGACGCGCGCGAGGAGGTCGCGGCCGAGCTGGCCACGACGGGCAGGCGCGTGACGCTCACCGACAACGTGCTGCCCCGGATCGGGGTGGTCAGCCCCGGGCCTGCGCGGCAGGCGATCCGGGAGGTCTTCCTGGAGCACGTCATCGGTGGCAAGGGTCTGTCCAAGGGGCCGCGGTTCGCGCGGCTGGTGCGCGCGGCCACGCCGGACGCGGTGCTGTCCGGCGTCGAGGTCCTGGCCCGGGCGGCCGACGGTGACGTGATGGTCGTGGACGTGGGCGGCGCCACCACGGACGTCTACTCGGCGCTCACGCCGCAGGGCGAGGACGCCTCGCTGCGCAAGCACGTGGTCGCCACGCTCTGGCACGCCCGCACGGTCGAGGGAGATCTCGGTATGCGGTGGGGCGCGCCCGGCGTGCTCGAGGCTGCCGGGGTGGAGGCCCTGCCCGGGGTCACCGACCAGCTGCGGGCCTGGGTCGACCGGGTCCACGCCGATCCCTCCGTCCTGCCCGCCGACCGGCACGAGCAGCGGCTGGACCTGACGCTGGCGACGATGGCGGCCACCGTCGCCTCGCGCCGGCACGGGCGGCCCGGAGCCCCGGGGGAGGCCCCGCGCCCGCTCAAGGACGTGCTGCACCTGGTCGGGTCCGGCGGCGTGCTCCGGCACGCCGGCCCGGCCGACGCCGGCGAGGTCCTCGGTGCGGTGCTCCAGGACCACGGAGGCGGGTGGCACCCGCCGGCGGACGCGCGCACGAGCGTGGACACCTCATACCTGCTCTTCGCCGCAGGCCTGCTGGCCCAGGAGCACCCGGAGATCGCGGCGGCGGTCGCGGCCCAGGTGCTGCCCGCCTGAGCGAAGGGCTCCCGGGTGGCGCCGACGCGCAGCGGGAGTCGATAGCCTGGCGCGGTGGCAACGACCCCAGCAGTGACCCTCGACGACGTCCTCTCGGCCCGCGAGACCCTGGCCGAGGTGCTGACCCCCACGCCGATGGAGTTCAGCCAGTCGCTCACCGACCGGATCGGGGTGCCGGTGCACCTCAAGTGCGAGAACCTCCAGCGGGCCGGCTCCTTCAAGATGCGCGGGGCCTACACGCGCATGTCCCGGCTCACCGACGAGGAGAAGGCGCGCGGCGTGGTCGCCGCCAGCGCCGGCAACCACGCGCAGGGCGTGGCGCTCGCGGCGCGGATGCTCGGGATCGAGGCGACGGTCTACATGCCGCTGGGTGCCGCGATGCCCAAGCTCGCCGCGACCCGCGGCTACGGCGCCACCGTGACCCAGGTGGGCACGACCCTCGACGAAGGCATCGTCGAGGCCAAGAAGTTTGCCGAGCAGACCGGCGCCGTGTTCATCCCGCCCTTCGACCACCCTGACATCGTCGCTGGTCAGGGCACATGCGGGCTGGAGATCCTCGAGCAGGTCCCCGACGTGCGGACCATCGTGGTGGCCACCGGGGGCGGCGGCCTGCTCGCCGGGATCGCGACCGCGGTCAAGGCGCAGAACCCCGACGTGCGGGTGGTGGGCGTGCAGGCCGAGGAGGCCGCCGCCTGGCCGGGCTCCCTGGAGGCCGGACGCCCGGTGCCGGTCGCCTCGATGAGCACCATGGCCGACGGCATCGCGGTCGGCTGCCCCGGGGAGGTGCCCTTCGGGCTGGTCTCCGAGCTCGTGGACTCGATGGAGACGGTCAGCGAGCAGGCCATCGCCCGGGCCGTGCTCTTCCTGGCCGAGCGGGCCAAGCAGGTGGTGGAGCCGGCGGGGGCCGCGGCCGTGGCCCACCTGATGGAGCTGGGCAAGGAGTCCGGGTCGCACTACGAGGGTCCGGTGGCCGCCGTGATCTCGGGCGGCAACATCGACCCGCTGCTGCTGCTGCGCATCATCCGGCAGGGCCTGACCGTGGCCGGTCGCTATCTCCAGCTCCAGGTCAAGGTGCCCGACCGCCCCGGCGAGCTGGCCGCGGTGCTGGCCCTGCTGGCGGAGGAGCGGTGCAACGTCCTGGAGGTGCTGCACCACCGCCGGGTGCTGGGGCTGAAGGTCAGCGAGGTCGCCATCTCGATGACCCTGGAGACGATGGGCCACGACCACTCCTCGCACGTGATCCAGGCGCTGCGCGACCACGGGTCGACGGTGGAGCGGATCTGAGCCCACAGGCGGCCCGCTCTCGGTGGCCATCCAGGTCGCCATCTCGACTCTCGCGGCCTTCCCGGCTAGAATGGGGGGTCAACCAACGGTCCGGGCAGATGGTGCCCGGACCTTGTGTTTGGGCCGGACGCCGACGACAGGGGCGTGCGGTGTTGGGCCGGAGCCGCGACACGGGTCCGGCCTTCGCATCAGATTTGAGGAGACAGAACCCATGACTGGGATCGCCAACGAAGCCAGCTACCTGACGCAGGAGGCCTACGACCGCCTGCGCGCCGAGCTGACCCGACTCACCGGTGAGGGGCGCAGCGACATCTCCAAGCGCATCGAGGCTGCTCGTGAGGAGGGCGACCTGAAGGAGAACGGCGGCTACCACGCCGCCAAGGAGGAGCAGGGCAAGATGGAGGCCCGCATCCGCCAGCTCGAGCAGCTCCTGCAGACCGCCGTGGTCGGCACCGCCCCCGCGGACGACGGCATCGTCGAGCCGGGCATGGTCGTGACCGTCGAGATGTTCGACGACACCGAGACCTTCCTGCTGGGCTCCCGCGAGATCCTCGACGACGGCGAGGACCTGGCCGTCTACAGCGAGAAGTCCCCGATGGGCGCGGCCCTGCTCGGCCACCGTCCGGGCCAGACCGTGACCTACTCGGCGCCCAACGGCAACAAGATCGAGGTCAAGGTCCTGGAGGCCAAGCCCTACCAGGCCTGAGCGTGACCTGGCCCCACGAGGGCTGGCAGAAGGGGCGCCGCCGGCATCGCCGGCGGCGCCCCTTCGTCTGTCCTGGTGCGGTGCGGTGCCGCGGGGTCGGACCTTGTGCGGTGCCGCGGGTCAGCCCCGGTCCCGCGGCTCCTCGTCGGAGTACCAGCACTGGGTCAGGTAGCCGGTGATCGCCTCCGTGGCGGTCTGGACCGACTCGATGTGCCGGCTCGGCGAGCTGTCCGTCGGGCCCACCTCGACCGTGGTCCGCCCCACCACCGTGTGGCTCCCGTCCTGCGCCTCCAGCTCGCACGTCACGGCCCTGCTGGGATCCCGGCGCAGGTCGAAACGGATGTCCACCTGGCTCTCCGAGACGACGTCGTGCCCGGTGTAGACCCAGTGCACCCGGCCCGCGGTGGCGGAGATGCCGAACCAGACGGCGAGGGCCGTGGCCGCGGCGACCGCCAGCGTGCCGAAGATCCACCAGCCACGGTGCGAGCGGCCGGACCCGGTGCGCTCGGGACTCGCGGGGGCGTCAGGTCGGGCTGGCTGCGTGGTCACGGTCGGAGCTGTCCTTGGTCGGTGAGAAGATGGGTGCGCGGTCGCGCCGGTCCCGGCGCGCACCACCATTGTCCGACACGAGCCCGGCCGAGACCGGCGCAGGTCCGCGCCGCCCGGCCGAAGGAGCCAGATGACCTCCCAGGGACTGCGCCTGATGGCTGTCCACGCCCATCCCGACGACGAGTCCTCCAAGGGCGCCGCGACGACCGCGCACTACGTGGCCCAGGGCGCCGAGGTGCGGATCGTCTCCTGCACCGGCGGCGAGCGTGGCGACATCCTCAACGAGCGGCTCAAGGGCGACCCGGCGATCCTGCGCGACATCGACCGGGTCCGCCGCGAGGAGATGGCCCGGGCCGCCGAGATCCTGGGCGCCAGCCACACCTGGCTCGGCTTCGTCGACTCCGGCCTGCCCGAGGGCGACCCGCTCCCGCCCCTCCCGGAGGGCTGCTTCGCCCTCGCCCCGGTCGAGGAGACCGCCGAGGCGCTCGTGCGCGTGATCCGCGAGTTCCGTCCGCACGTGCTCACCACCTACGACGAGAACGGCGGCTATCCCCACCCCGACCACATCATGACCCACGTGGTGACGATGGCGGCCTTCCAGGCCGCCGGCGACCCAGCCGCATACCCCGATGCAGGGGAGCCGTGGCAGCCGCTGAAGGTCTACTACAACGGCTGGAGCCCGGATCGGATGATCCGGCTCAACGAGGCCATGGAGCGGGCCGGGCACGAGCCGCCCTACGCCGACTGGCTCAAGAACATCCTGTCCCGTCCGCGCCGCGTGCTGACCACGCACATCGACTGCGCCGACCACTTCCAGACCCGTGACGACGCCCTGCTCGCGCACGCCACCCAGGTCGACCCGGACGGTCACTGGTTCGTGGTGCCGCTGGACATCCAGCGGGCGGAGTGGCCCACCGAGGACTTCGAGCTGGCCTGCTCCCTGGTGCCGGTCCACCTGCCCGAGGACGACCTGTTCACCGGCCTGCGCGAGCTGGCCGACCTCGAGGCCGCCTGCCGCCACACGTACGATCGGGACGACGAGGGGCAGCTGCTCCTCGTGCACCGCCCGATGGCCCCGGTCCCGGGCGAGCAGGACCGTTCGACCACCCCCCGCGACGGGGACGGCGACGGCGTCGACGACATGCGCACGGAGGAAGGGCACTCGGCATGAACAACACCTCGGTGGAGATCACGGCCGGGCTGGGTGGATTCCTGGTCGTCTTCGCCCTCGCGATCGCGGTCTGGCTGCTCGGGCGCGACCTGACGCGGCGGCTGCGGCGGATGCGGCTGCGGGAGCAGGAGCGCCTCAAGGCGCTCGCCCGCGAGGAGGGCCGGGGTGCTGCGGCTCCTCGTCCTGAGGACCCGAACACCCAGCACTGAGACCCGGAGTAGCGCTCAGGTGCCGAACCGGCGCTCCCGCTCCGCGTAGGCGCGCAGGGCCCGCAGGAAGTCCACCTTGCGGAAGTCGGGCCAGTAGGCCTCGCAGAAGTAGAACTCGCTGTGGGTGCTCTGCCACAGCAGGAAGCCGCCAAGCCGTTGCTCGCCGGAGGTGCGGATGACCAGGTCCGGGTCCGGCTGCCCCTTGGTGTAGAGGTGGCTGCCGATGTCCTCCACGGTGAGCGACTCCGCCAGCTCCTCGAGGGACCGACCCTGGGCCGCGGCGTCCTTGAGCATCGACCGGACGGCGTCGGCGATCTCCCGCCGACCCCCGTAGCCGATCGCCACGTTGACCACCAGGCCGTCGACCTCGACGGTCCGCGCTGCGGCGTCGGTGAGCCGCTGGGCGGTCGCCTCGGGCAGCAGGTCCAGGGCGCCGACGACCCGCACCTGCCAGCGTTGGGCGTCGGCCAGCGTGGTGACGACGTCCTCGATGATCTTCAGGAGGGGCTCGAGCTCGGCCGCGGGCCGGTTGAGATTGTCCGTGGACAGCAGCCAGAGGGTGACCACCTCGACCTCGGCCTCCTCGCACCAGCCGAGGAAGGGCACGATGTTGTCGGCGCCGGCGCGGTGCCCGTCCGCGGAGGCTGCCCCCCGCTCCCTGGCCCACCGGCGGTTGCCGTCCAGCATCACCCCGATGTGGCGGGGGAGGCGTTCGGTGGGCAGGTGGCGACGCAGCGAGGACGTGTAGGCCCGGTAGACCAGGTCGCGCGGCGTCTGCATGGCGCAAACCTACCCCTTCCCGCCGGGACGACCAGCGGTCCGGGACAACTTACGCACTCGTAACCTACGCTTGCGTAAGTTACGATTTTGGTATGAGGCACGTCCGCCACGCAGCCACCGAGATGGTCGACGACCTGGTCGAGCACGTCGAGGATCTCGTCGATCACGTCAAGCCGCACCTGCGCGGGTGGCTGCACCTGGGGATGGTGCCGATCAGCCTGGTCCTGTCCATCCTGCTGGTGGTCTTCTCGCCGACGCCGACCTCACGGATCGCGGCGGTCGTCTTCGGCCTCACGGCGGTCCTGCTCTTCGCCACCTCGGCCGTCTACCACCGCGGCCGGTGGTCGCCCCGGGTGGAGGGCTTCCTCAAGCGGTGGGACCACGCAAACATCTTCCTGATCATCGCCGGGACCCACACGCCCTTCGCGATCACCCTCCTGCCGCTCGGTCAGGCGCGCACGCTGCTGTGGACGGTCTGGGTGGGCGCCGTGGCCGGCGTGATCTTCCGCGTCTTCTGGGTGGGGGCGCCCCGGTGGCTCTACACCGTCGTCTACTGCGCGCTCGGGTGGGTCGCGGTGTTCTACCTGGTCCCGTTCTGGCGGTCCGGCGGCCCGCTGATCGTCAGCCTGATCGCGGCCGGGGGTCTGTTCTACACCGTGGGTGCGGTGGTCTACGCCCTCAAGCGCCCCAACCCCTCGCCGCGCTGGTTCGGCTTCCACGAGGTCTTCCACGCCTTCACCGTCGTCGCCTTCGCCGCCCACTGGACCGCGGCGCTGCTGGCGGTCGTCGGCTCCGGCCCGATGGCCGCCTGAGCTGTTCACCTCAGACTCAGCAGCACTTTTCGTCATACCCGTCACACGCGTCACACGTGTCGGTGGCGCGTCGCCCGACGTTCACCTGCTGTACCCCGACACGCCGACCGGGCACGGGCGGGGCGCGGGAGTCACCCCATACCGTCATGGACAAGGCGCGGGGCACCCCGCCCCGCCTCTCGGGAGGCACACGATGACGATGATCCCCTGCTCCGCCGGCGAAGCAGACAGTCTCGACCGCGGCCAGTCCGCCCCCTATCCGGTGGGTGAGATCCCCGAGACGGGGCGCAAGACCTACGTGCTGGACACCTCCGTCCTGCTGTCGGACCCGCGCGCTCTGCTTCGCTTCGTCGAGCACGAGGTCGTCATCCCGGTGGTGGTGATCACCGAGCTGGAGGCCAAGCGCCATCACCCCGAGCTGGGGTACTTCGCCCGGCAGGCGCTCCGGATGCTGGACGACCTCCGGGTCCAGCACGGCACGCTCAGCGAGCCGGTCCCCGTCGGCGACGCCGGTGGGCAGCTGCGTGTCGAGCTCAACCACACCGATCCCACCGCGCTGCCGGCCGGGTTCAGGCTGGGCGACAACGACACCCGGATCCTGGCGGTGGCCAAGAATCTCGCGGGCGAGGGCAAGGACGTGACGGTCGTGAGCAAGGACCTGCCCATGCGGGTCAAGGCCTCGGCCGTCGGTCTGGACGCCCAGGAGTATCGCGCCGAGCTGGCCGTCGAGAGCGGCTGGACGGGCATGGGCGAGCTCGAGGTCGACGACGAGCAGATGCGCCACCTCTACGAGCACGGCCGCCTCGAGCACGATGCCGCCCGAGATCTCCTGGTCCACACCGGCCTGACGGTGCTCGGCCCCACCGGCAGCGCCCTCGGGCGGGTGGCGCCGGACCGGACCGTCCGGCTGGTGCGGGGGGACCGTGACGCCTTCGGGCTGCACGGTCGCTCCGCCGAGCAGCGGATCGCTCTCGACCTGCTGCTCGACCCCGACGTGGGCATCGTCAGCCTGGGTGGCCGCGCGGGCACCGGAAAGAGCGCCCTGGCGCTGTGCGCGGGGCTCGAGGCCGTGCTCGAGCGTCGCCAGCACCGCAAGGTGATCGTCTTCCGGCCGCTGTATGCGGTCGGCGGCCAGGAGCTCGGCTACCTGCCGGGCAGCGAGAACGACAAGATGGGGCCGTGGGCGCAGGCCGTCTTCGACACCCTGTCGGCGGTGGTGAGCAAGGAGGTCGTCGAGGAGATCCTCGATCGCGACATGATCGAGGTGCTCCCGCTGACGCACATCCGCGGCCGTTCCCTGCACGACGCCTTCGTCATCGTGGACGAGGCCCAGTCGCTGGAGCGCAACGTGCTGCTGACCGTCCTGTCCCGGATCGGGCAGAGCTCCCGGGTGGTCCTGACGCACGACGTCGCCCAGCGGGACAACCTGCGGGTCGGTCGGCACGACGGCATCGCCGCCGTGATCGAGGCGCTCAAGGGTCACCCCCTGTTCGCCCACGTCACCCTGACCCGCAGCGAGCGCAGCCCGATCGCGGCGCTCGTGACCGAGATGCTGGAAGGGCCTGCGGGACTGTTGTGACTCCTGCGAGCGTGTGAGGCAGGTGCTCACTCGCGGGGTGTGACCTTCGCCACGATCCGGGGCGGAAAGTTGACGCCGCAGGGGTCCGGGCGCGAACGTGGACAGGCTAGATCACGAATTGGTAACGCCGCCACGTCCCCGCCGGACCCCCTGTGCACGACGCACTGTCCCGCTTCCGGAAGCGGCGAGCCATCCCGAGAGGTAGTACTTGATGACGCACGCCCCCAAGACCGACCCCAACGGCCGGCACCGCAACCGTTGGGGTCGTGGCCCCGCCACGGCCATCACCGCCGGCATCGCGGCCGGCTCCCTGGCCCTGGCGACCTACGCGGTCTCCGGCGCCGCCCCGGCCCCCGACACCGCCAAGCTCCAGGCGACGATCGGCAACATCAACCCGTCGCTGGCCGCGGACGCCCTCGGCCTGCGCAGCAGCACCGCCAGCGAGAAGGTCCAGGAGGCTTTCGCCCAGACGCGTGAGCTTCGCACCGAGCAGGCCACCGACTCTTTCGGGCTGAGCGTCGACCTGGCGGGCCAGGGCCTCAAGACGGTCCAGGGCACCTCCAAGCAGATCGCGGCGAAGAAGACCGAGGAGTTGGCTGCCAAGAAGGCCGCCGAGGCTGCCGCGGCCCGCAAGGCCGCCGAGAAGCGCGCCGCGGAGCAGCGTGCCGCCGAGGAGGCTGCCGCCGCCGAGCGGGCCGCTGAGCAGCGTGCCGCGGACGAGGCTGCCGCGGAGCGTGCCGCTGAGCAGCGTGCCACGGAGCAGCGTGCCGCCCAGCAGAGCGCGTCGCGTTCCGCGGCGCGTCCGGCTGCCCCGGCCCCGGCCCCCGCGCCGGCACCGGCCCCGGCCCCCGCGCCGGCACCGGCCCCTGCCCCGGCCCCCTCCGGTGACTCCCGCTCCATCGCGCGTTCGATGCTCGGCAGCTACGGCTGGGGTGACGACCAGTGGGGCTGCCTCGACTCCCTCTGGCAGAAGGAGTCGGGCTGGAACCACACCGCCATGAACCCCTCCTCGGGCGCCTACGGCATCCCGCAGTCCCTCCCGGGCAACAAGATGGCGACCGCCGGCGCCGACTGGCAGACCAACCCCGCGACCCAGATCCGCTGGGGCCTGGGCTACATCCAGGGGCGCTACGGCAGCCCGTGCGGCGCCTGGGCGCACTCGCAGTCCTACAACTGGTACTGATCGGTCCGGCCCTCGACGGGCCGTCCGCAGCGCAGGTTCACGGCCCGTAGCCTTAGGCTCGGGCCGTGAACGATGTCCAGCGCCTCGGTCGTGAAGCCGCTCGCACCGCCTCGAAGGTCGGCAACCACCCCTGGCTCGAACGCCTGGCCCGGATCGGCTTCGCCGCGAGCGGCCTGATCCACCTCTTCATCGGCTGGATAGCGGTCCAGGTGGCGCTCGGAGGCGGCTCCGAGAATGCCGACCAGGGTGGTGCTCTCGAGGCGCTCCGCGGTGCGCCCCTGGGCGGGCTCCTGCTCTGGGTCTGCGTCGTGGGCTTCTTCGCCCTCGCGCTGTGGCAGGCGATCGAGGCCGTGGCCGGCAGCGACGAGGCCAAGGACCGGGTCAAGGCGGCCGGGAAGGCCGTCCTCTACGGCGCCCTGGGAGCCACGACCCTGACCTTCGCGATGGGCGGGTCCAAGGACAGCGGGGCGAGCAGTGCCGACCTGACGGCCACGTTGATGGCCGCTCCGTTGGGCCGGATCCTCGTCGGCGCAGTCGGCCTGGGCGTCATCGGGGCGGGTGCCTATCACGTCTACAAGGGTTGGGCCAAGAAGTTCCGGGAGGACCTGGTGACCACCGGTGGCGGGTCCATCGGCCGAGGCGTGGAGATCAGCGGCATGGTGGGCTACATCGCCAAGGGCGTCGCCCTGACGGTGGTCGGCGGTCTCTTCCTCCTGGCGGCGGCCCAGGCCGACCCCGAGGAGTCGACCGGCCTGGACGGGGCACTGCGCACCCTTGCCCAGCAGCCGATGGGCACCGTGCTGCTGCTGGCGGTCGCGCTCGGGCTGATCCTCTACGGGGTCTACAGCTTCGCCCGGGCGCGCCACGCCAAGCTCTAGAGCCGGGCGCCCAGCTCTGGTGCCGGGGAAAGCTCCAGAGCCGGGAAAGCTCTAGAGCCGGGGAAAGCTCTAGAGCCGGCGACAAGCTAGAGCCGCCGGAGGCGGACCCGGTCGACCGTGTGGTCCGGTCCCTTGAGGAGCACGAGGGTGGCCCGGCTGCGGGTCGGCAGGATGTTCTCGACCAGGTTGGGCGCGTTGATCGACTCCCAGATGTTCTCGGCGATGTCGACGGCGGCGTCGTCGGTCAGGCTGGCATAGCGGTGGAAGTGCGACTCGGGGTCGGCGAAGGCGGTCTGGCGTAGCGAGAGGAAGCGATCCAGGAACCAGCGCTTGATGTCGGCGACGTGAGCATCCACATACACCGAGAAGTCGAAGAAGTCGCTGACGGCGAGACTGGCGCGACCTGAGGGGGCCGCCTGCGGCGGCTGGAGGACGTTGAGGCCTTCGACGACCAGCACGTCGGGCTGGCGGACGACGATCCGCTCGTCAGGCACGATGTCGTAGACCAGGTGGCTGTAGACGGGGGCGCTGACCTCGGCCTTGCCGGCCTTGACCTCGGCCACGAACTTCAGCAGCGCCCGGCGGTCGTAGGACTCCGGGAATCCCTTGCGGGCCATCAGGTTGCGCTTGGTGAGGACCGCGTTGGGGTAGAGGAAGCCGTCCGTGGTGACCAGCTCGACGCTGGGGCGCGTGTCCCAGCGGCGGATCAGCTCGGCCAGGATGCGTGCCGTGGTCGACTTGCCCACCGCGACCGACCCGGCCACGCCGATGATGAAGGGCGTCCGCTTGGGACTCTCGTCGAGGAACTCGCTGGTGATCTTGTGCAGCCGCGCCGTCTCCTGCTCGTAGAAGGACAGCAACCGGCTGATGGGGAGGTAGACCTGCTCGACCTCGGCCAGGTCGAGCCGCTCGCCCAGACCGCGCAGCCGCTCGATGTCGTCCTCGTCCAGGTGCATCGGGTGCTCTTCACGCAGCCGCGCCCAGTCGTTGCGGTCGACCTCGACGTAGGGCGAGGGGATGGTGCCGCCGTTGGCATGGGAACCCATGGCGGCGATTCTCGCATCAGGGGTGGGCCCCTGCAGGACGTACCCTTGGTCCTATGTGTGGAATCGTGGGATACGTCGGGCAGAACACCGACGACAAGGCGCTGGACGTCGTCATGGAAGGTCTGGGCCGGCTGGAGTACCGCGGCTACGACTCGGCCGGGATCGCGGCGGTGAACGGCGGGACCGTCGAGACCCGGAAGCGGGCCGGCAAGCTGGAGAACCTGCGGGAGGCGCTCGAGGACGCCCCGCTGCCCGAGACCACCACCGCGATCGGGCACACCCGGTGGGCGACGCACGGCGGCCCCACCAACGAGAACGCCCACCCGCACCGCGGCGGGGCGGACGGCAAGCTCGCCCTGGTCCACAACGGCATCATCGAGAACTTCCACGCCCTGAAGCAGCAGCTCCTGGCCGAGGGGGTGGAGTTCACCTCCGAGACCGACACCGAGGTCGTGGCCCACCTGGTCAGCGCGGCCTTCGCGCGCACCGGTGACCTGACCGAGGCCATGCGCGAGGTGGTCAACACCCTGCACGGCGCCTTCACCCTGCTGGCGGTGCACGCCGACCAGCCCGGCGTGGTCGTCGGGGCTCGCCGCAACTCCCCGCTGGTCGTCGGTCTGGGCGAGGGGGAGAACTTCCTCGGCTCCGACGTCGCCGCCTTCATCGGCTACACCCGGCACGCGCTCGAGCTCGGCCAGGACCAGATCGTCACCATCACCCCGGACACCTACGAGGTGATCAACTTCGACGGGACCCCCTCGGACGGCAAGGCCTACGAGGTGACCTGGGACGCCGCCGCGGCCGAGAAGGGCGGCTACCCGACCTTCATGGAGAAGGAGATCAACGAGCAGCCGCACGCGGTCGCCGACACGCTCCTCGGTCGCACCGACGCCGAGGGCAACCTCCGGCTGGACGAGCTGCACATCTCCGAGGACGAGCTGCGCGCGGTGACCAAGATCGTCGTCGTGGCCTGCGGCACCGCGGCCTATGCCGGCATGGTCGCCAAGTACGCCATCGAGCGCTGGACGCGCATCCCCGTCGAGGTGGAGCTGGCCCATGAGTTCCGCTACCGCGACCCGGTGATCGACGAGCACACCCTGGTGGTCTCGATCTCCCAGTCCGGGGAGACCATGGACACCCTGATGGCCGTCCGGCACGCCAAGGAGCTGGGCGCCCGGACCGTGTCCATCTGCAACACCCACGGCTCCACGATCCCGCGCGAGTCCGACGCCGTCCTCTACACCCACGCCGGTCCCGAGATCGCCGTGGCCTCCACCAAGGCCTTCCTGGCCCAGATCACCGCGAGCTACATCCTCGGCCTCTACCTGGCCACGCTGCGCGGTGAGAGCGACCAGGCCTCCGAGGTGCTCGCCGAGCTCCAGCAGATCCCGGACAAGATCCAGCAGGTGCTCGACTCGATGGCCCGCGTCCGGGAGATCGCCTACTTCATGGCCGACTCCCGATCGGTCCTCTTCCTGGGGCGCCACGTCGGTTATCCCGTCGCGATGGAGGGGGCGCTCAAGCTCAAGGAGCTGGCCTACATCCACGCCGAGGGCTTCGCCGCCGGCGAGCTCAAGCACGGCCCGATCGCCCTCATCGAGCCCGGGCAGCCCGTCTTCATCGTCGTGCCCTCGCCCGACAGCGAGCACGGCCTGCACGGCAAGGTCGTCTCCAACATCCAGGAGATCCGGGCCCGCGGCGCGCGCACCCTGGTCATCGCCGAGGAGGGTGACGACGACGTCGTGCCCTTCGCCGACGAGGTCATCCGCGTCCCCCGCACCCCGGCCCTGCTGGCCCCGCTCCTCACCGTGGTGCCGCTGCAGGTCTTCGCCCTCCACCTCTCGACGGCCAAGGGCCTGGACGTGGACCAGCCCCGCAACCTGGCCAAGTCGGTCACCGTCGAGTGAGGTCGGCATGATCGTCGGCGTGGGGATCGACGTCGTCGACGTCGCGCGCTTCTCGGCGCGGATGACGGCCAACCACCGGCTGGGGGACCGTCTCTTCACGGAGGAGGAGCAGGGTCTGCGGCCGGAGTCGATGGCGGCCCGGTTCGCCGCCAAGGAGGCTCTGGCCAAGGCGCTGGGAGCGCCCGTCGGTCTGCGCTGGACCGACGCCACCGTCGTGCGCGACGACGATGGCAGGCCGAGGCTGAGCATCACCGGCACCGTCAAGGCGCGGGCCGACGAGCTGGGCGTGACCTCCCTGCACCTGTCCCTGTCGCACGACGCCGGCGTGGCGACGGCCGTGGTGATCGCGGAGTCCTGATGCTGCGCGGGTATGCGGTGGACGTGGTCCGGGACGCCGAGCGGGCGGCCATGGCCAGCCTGCCCGAGGGCACGCTCATGCAGCGCGCGGCCCGCGGCCTGGCGGCCACCGTGATCGCGCGGGCCGCGGAGCGTGACGCCCAGCAGGTCCTCGTGCTCGTCGGGCCCGGCGACAACGGTGGGGACGCCCTGTGGGCGGCCGCGATGGTCGCGGTCGAGCAGCCCGACCTGGACGTGCGCGTCCTGACCCTGACCGGCGGGCACGCCTCCTCCAGCCACCAGGCCGCGCTCGAGGCCGTCGACCGTGCCGACGTGTCCCTGCACACGCTCGATCCGGACGGCGAGCTGGACGACATGGCCCGACGGTGGTTGGCCGGGGCCGACCTGGTCGTCGACGGGCTCCTGGGGATCGGTGGTCGGCCCGGGCTGCGCGGAGCCATGGCGGCGGCCGCGGCGGAGGTGCCGGACGCCGCATACCGGATCGCCGTCGACCTGCCCAGCGGGGCCGACCCGCACGGCCGGGAACGCGCAGAGCAGGTCCTCGCCTCTCACGAGACGGTGACCTTCGGGGTGGTCAAGCCTGTCCACCTGCTGCCCGCGACCCAGGACCTCGTGGGTCGGCTCACCCTGGTGGACATCGGCATCGAGTCGACGGAGGGACCGGAAGTCGAGCGCCTCGAGGCTGCGGACGTCGCCCGGATGTGGCCGGTGCCGGGGGCGGCGGACGACAAGTACACCCGCGGGGTCCTGGGGGTGCTCGCCGGGAGCGAGCGCTATCCGGGGGCAGCGGTGCTGACCTGCCTGTCGGCGGTCGAGGCCGGGGCCGGGATGGTGCGGCACGTCGGGCCGCCCACCTCCTCGCTGCTCGTGCTGCAGACCGTGCCCGAGGTCGTGCCGCGCACCGGACGGTGCCAGGCCTGGGTGATCGGCCCCGGCCTGGACGTGGCGGAAGGCTCGGTGCCCGGCCATGCCCAGGTGCGGGCGGCACTGCGGGCGCTCGAGTCCGACGTGCCCTGCGTCGTCGACGCGGGGGGACTGGACCTGCTCCGGGACGTCCTGAGGCAGGGGCCGCGGCGCGCGCCCACCCTCCTGACCCCGCACGCGGGGGAGCTGGCGCGACTGCTCACGGCGTTGGCCCGTCGGCCCGCCGGGGGACCTGCTGGGGGAGCCCAGCGGCAGCACGGCGAGTCCGTCAGCCCCGAGGACGTGCGGGCCGACCCGGTCGGCCACGCGCGCGCGGCGGCGGAGGCGACCGGCTGCACCGTCCTGCTCAAGGGGTCCGTGACCATCGTGGTGGATCCCGACCCGCAGGTGCCCGTCAGGGCGCAGGCGGAGGCCCCGGCGTGGCTGGCCACGGCCGGCGCGGGGGATGTGCTCGCCGGTGTCTGCGGCGTCCTCCTGGCGGCCGGGCTGTCGCCGTCGGACGCCGGGGCGGTGGGTGCGTTCGTGCACGGCCGCGCCGCCCGGGTCGCCAACCCCGGCGGACCCGTGCGCGCCTCGGCCGTCGCCCGGGCCCTGCCCGGGACGCTCGCCGCCCTGCTGGAGCCGACGGCCGCACCCTCTGCGAGAGAGCGCGGGGCGTCCGCTGTAGGTTGAGAGTCATGGATCAGCGTCTCTCCCTGGTGACCCTCGGGGTCAACGACCTCGACCGCGCCCGCGACTTCTACGTCGCGCTCGGCTGGGAGCCGGGACCCTCCCCGGAGCACATCGTCTTCTTCCAGACCGGCGGCATGGTCGTCGCGCTGTGGGAGCGGATGGCGCTGGCCGTCGACTCCGGCATCGAGATCGACGACGAGGACGACGACACCCCGGGCAGCGGCGACGTCTGGGGCGGCAAGGTGCTGGGCCTCAACGTCGGCAGCGCCGGCGAGGTCGACGAGCAGATGGAGAGCGCCAAGGCCGCAGGGGCCGAGATCCTGCGCCCTGCCTGCACCCGCTTCTGGGGCGGCTACTCCGGTGTCTTCACCGATCCCGACGGCCACGTGTGGGAGATCGCCTACAACCCCTATTGGACCGTCACCGACGACGGCCAGACTCTGCTGGGTGACGGTCGCGGCTGAGCCGAGCCGCCCCCTGCTGAGCACGCCCCCGCCACCGCTGGCGGGGGCGTCCTGCTGTCCTCCGCCGCCCGACTCCGGGGGTTTCGGGGCCCTACGGGTTTGCTCGCCAGGAGCGAGCAAACCCGTAGGACCGAGCGACCCGCACGTACGTACCGGCGTGCACAACGGCGAGATTCGCCGCATACCCGCAGGGCGTGGGTCATTGCGCACGCCGGTACGTACGCGAACCGGCAGGTCGGTGAGGGACGGATCCCACGTGACGAGCCCGTCAGCGTGAGGAGACCGCCCAGGGCCCCGGGCGGTTGAGCGCGGAGCACACCGCGTGCAGGGAGGCCCGCACCGTGTTGGCGTGGATGCCCACGCCCCACCGCACCTGGCCGTCGACGGCGCACTCCACGTAGGCCGCCGCGTAGGCGTCCTCCCCGGCCGACAGCGCGTGCTCGGAGTAGTCCAGGACCCGCACGTCGATGCCGATGCCCGACAGGCCCTCGACGAAGGCGTCGATCGGACCGTTGCCCTCGGCGTCGATCCGGTGCTCCTGGCCGTCGACGGTGACGCGGGCCCGCAGCCTCACCGTGCCGTCCTCGTCGTGGGCGTTGGTGAAGTCGTGCAGGACGACGGGGCCGGTCTGGTCGAGATACTCGTGGCGGAAGGCCGACCAGATCTGGCCCGGAGTCATCTCCCCGCCCTCGGTGTCGGTGTGCTTCTGCACCGCGCCGCTGAACTCGATCTGCAGCCGGCGCGGCAGGTCCAGCTTGTGCTCGGTCTTCATCACGTAGGCCACACCGCCCTTGCCGGACTGGCTGTTGACCCGGATCACGGCCTCGTAGGAGCGGCCGATGTCCTTGGGGTCGACGGGCAGGTAGGGCACCTCCCAGCGGAAGTCGTCGACGTCGGCGCCGGCCGCGGCAGCATCGGCCTCCATCGCCTCCAGGCCCTTCTTGATGGCGTCCTGGTGGCTGCCCGAGAAGGCCGTGAAGACCAGGTCGCCGCCGTAGGGATGACGCTCGGCGACCGGCAGCTGGTTGCAGTGCTCGACGATGCGGCGGATCTCGTCGATGTCGGAGAAGTCGATCTGCGGGTCCACGCCCTGGCTGAACATGTTCATCCCCAGCGTCACCAGGCAGACGTTGCCGGTGCGCTCGCCGTTGCCGAACAGGCAGCCCTCGATCCGATCGGCGCCGGCCAGGTAGCCCAGCTCGGCCGCCGCCACGCCGGTGCCGCGGTCGTTGTGCGGGTGCAGCGAGAGGATGACGTTCTCTCGGTGGTTCAGGTGGCGGCTCATCCACTCGATGGAGTCGGCGTAGACGTTGGGGGTGGCCATCTCGACGGTCGCCGGCAGGTTGATGATGACCGGCTTGTCGGGCGTCGGGACGAAGACCTCCATCACCGCGTTGCAGACGCGGGCGGCGAACTCCAGCTCGGTGCCGGTGTAGGACTCGGGAGAGTACTCGTAGTAGATGTCCGTGCCCGGCTCCATCTGCTCCTCGTACTTCTTGCAGATGCGCGCGCCCTGGACGGCGATGTCGACGATCTCGTCCTCGTCGGCGCGGAAGACGACGCGGCGCTGCAGGGTCGAGGTGGAGTTGTAGAGGTGCACGATGGCCTGCTTGCACCCCGCGATCGCCTCGTAGGTGCGCTCGATCAGGTGCTCGCGCGCCTGGGTCAGGACCTGGATCACCACGTCATCGGGGATCAGGTCCTCCTCGATCAGCATGCGCACGAAGTCGAAGTCGGTCTGGCTCGCGGCCGGGAAGCCGACCTCGATCTCCTTGTAGCCCATCCGCACCAGCAGCTCGAACATGCGGCGCTTGCGGTCGGGGGTCATCGGGTCGATGAGGGCCTGGTTGCCGTCGCGCAGGTCGACGGCGCACCATCGGGGGGCCTGGGTGATCTGCCTGCTCGGCCAGGTGCGGTCCGGCAGGTCGACGGCGGGGTATGCGGCGTAGCGGCCGGTGGGCATCCCGCTCGGCTGCTGGGGGTTGCGGCTGATGATGTGGGTGCCGGCGGACTCGGGCGTGCTGGCGGCGTGGGGGGTGATGGGCGCTACGGGGGTGGTGATGCTCATGGCTGGGTCTGGCTCTTCCTCGCTGGGGGTGACGGTCCGCTGGTGAACAGCAGGAACTCCGCAGCGAGGGCCGGACCTAGATGGTCTCGCTGCGGCGTCGAAGGAGAAGCAGAGCGGTCATTGGGAGGCAGCCTAGCGGACGATCCTCACGTCGGGTCAAGGTGATCAAGGTCACCGGCCGCTGCGAGGGTGCTCCCAGCCGTCGGGACCCAGCGTGAGCAGATCGCCCACGTCGCAGTCCAGCGCCCGGCAGACGGCGGCCAGGGTGCTGAACCGGATCGCCTTGCCCCGGTTGTTCTTGAGCACCGAGAGGTTGGCGAAGGTGATGTCGACCCGCTTGCTGAGCTCGGTGAGCGTCATGTCGCGCTCGGCGAGGAGCTCGTCCAGCCGGCACCGGACGAGGACCTCCCCGTCATCCTTGGAGTGGCGTCCGGCCATCGTCAGATCAGACCCTCTGCGTCGCGGTGGGACCGGAAGAGCGCCACGGCCCCCATGACGATCAGCAGTCCCAGGAGGAGCAGGAACCAGCTGGTGTCGGTCCAGTCGTAGGGGTGGGGGACCACCCAGGTGGCCGACTCCGGGGGCAGGCCTGTGGCCTCGGCGGTGGTGGGCAGCCCGAGGGCGGCCACGGTGACCGCCTGCGCGCGTGCGGACAGCCACGGCTCGGCGACCGCGACCAGGACCATGAGCCCGCCCAGGCCGGCGAGCCACCACGAGGTGAGGCGCCCCGGGGTGCGGCGACGGAGCAGCATGAGGCAGACCGCCAGGATGGTCAGGCAGGCCAGGAAGCCGACGAGATAGCGACCGCTGACGGACAGCGACTCCAGGAATACGGCCCTGCTCTCAGGCTCGACCGGACGGATATCCACCGAGGTGAACTGGATGTCCGCGGGACTCGTGGTCCACAGGTCCGGTCGCTGCTCCAGGGGCACGGCCGCGCTGACCGTGGTGCTGTAGTGCATGCCGATGGACTTCGACAGGTGCAGCCCCCAGTAGAGGAGGGCCAGCAGCGCCGCGCCCGCCGCGAACATCGCGACGAGGATGAGCGGGGTCGAGCCCAGGAGTCTGCGGCTGCGGTCGGTGGTGGACATGGTGATCCTCTCGATGATCAATATGTCGACCCTCGATATGTCGACAATCGATATATGCCGCCGCGTGCGCAGGTGTTGCAGGGCGGGTGTGTGACCTAGGTCACCGCAGGCGTGACGACCGGCTTCCAGGTCGGGCGAGCTGCCTCATACCCGGAGATGTCGTCCTCGTGGCGCAGGGTGAGGGAGATGTCGTCCAGGCCGTTCTCCAGGCGCCAGGCGACGTAGTCGTCGATCTGGAAGGGAGCGGTGATGTCGCCGCAGGTGACGGTGCGCCCGGGCAGGTCGACGGTGATCTGGGTGCCGGGCTCGGCCTCCAGCTGCTTCCAGATCAGCTCGATGTCGCCCTGGTCGAGCTGGGCGGTGAGCAGCCCGCCCTTGCCGGAGTTGCCGCGGAAGATGTCGGCGAACTTGGAGGAGAGCACGGCCTTGAAGCCGTACTGCTGCAGGGCCCAGACGGCGTGCTCGCGGGAGGAGCCGGTGCCGAAGTCGGGACCGGCGACCAGGACGCTGCCGGCGGCGTAGGAGGGGTCGTTGAGCACGAAGGCGGGGTCCTCGCGCCAGCGGGCGAAGAGGCCGTCCTCGAAGCCGGTGCGCGAGACCCGCTTGAGGTAGTGCGCGGGGATGATCTGGTCGGTGTCCACGTTGGAGCGGCGCAGCGGGACGCCGATGCCGGTGTGGGTGCTGAACTTGTCCATCAGGCGGACACCTCCGCGGGGTCGAGGTCGGCGGGGGAGGACAGGGTGCCGCGCACGGCGGTGGCGGCGGCGACGGCGGGGGAGACCAGGTGGGTGCGGCCCCGGGCGCCCTGGCGGCCCTCGAAGTTGCGGTTGGAGGTCGAGGCGCAACGCTCCTCGGGGGCCAGCTGGTCGGGATTCATCCCCAGGCACATGGAGCAGCCGGCCAGGCGCCAGTCCGCGCCGGCCTCGGTGAAGACGCTGTCCAGGCCCTCCTCCTCGGCCTGCAGACGGACCGCGTGCGAGCCGGGGACCACCAGCAGGCTGACGCCGTCGGCGACCTTGCGGCCGCGCAGCACCTCGGCGGCCACGCGCAGGTCCTCGATCCGGCCGTTGGTGCACGAGCCGAGGAAGACGGTGTCGACGCTGACCTCGCGCATCGGGGTGCCGGCGGTCAGGCCCATGTAGTCCAGGGCGCGTCGGGCGGCGTCCTTGGACTCGTCGTCACCGAAGTCCTCGGGGTCGGGCACAGCCTGCCCCAGCTGGACCGACTGGGCCGGGTTGGTGCCCCAGGTGACGTAGGGCGACAGGGTCGAGGCGTCGATGACGACCTCGGCGCCGAAGACCGCGCCCTCGTCGGTCGGCAGCTGGCGCCAGGCCTGCACGGCCGCGTCCCAGTCGGCGCCCTGGGGGGCGTGGGGTCGGCCCTGCAGGTAGGCGAAGGTGGTCTCGTCCGGGGCGACCATCCCGGCCCGCGCTCCGGCCTCGATCGACATGTTGCAGATCGTCATCCGGCCCTCCATCGACAGGGAGCGGATGGCTGAGCCGCGGTACTCCAGCACGTAACCCTGACCGCCCCCCGTCCCGATCCGGTTGATCACCGCCAGGATGATGTCCTTGGCCGAGACCCCCTCGGACAGCTCGCCCTCGATGGTGATGGCCATCGTCCTGAACGGCTTCAGCGGCAAGGTCTGGGTGGCGAGCACGTGCTCGACCTCGCTCGTGCCGATCCCGAACGCCAGGGCCCCGAAGGCCCCGTGGGTGGAGGTGTGGCTGTCGCCGCACACGATCGTCATGCCAGGCTGGGTCAGCCCCAGCTCGGGGCCGATCACGTGCACGATGCCCTGCCCCCGACGCCCCCGCTCGTGGTGGACGATCCCGAACTCGGCGCAGTTGGCCTTCAGCGCCTCCAGCTGGGTCCGGGAGACCGGGTCGGTGACCGGCCCCAGCGTGGTCGGCACGTTGTGGTCCTCGGTCGCCACCGTCAGGTCCGGCCGACGCACCCGGCGACCGGCCTGCCGAAGGCCGTCGAAGGCCTGCGGGCTGGTCACCTCGTGGACGAGGTGCAGATCGATGTAGAGGAGGTCCGGCTCCCCCTCCGCGGAGCGCACCACGTGCTGCTCCCAGAGCTTCTCGGCCATCGTCAGGGCAGGCATGGTGGGTCCCTTCCTTCGCGCTCGGGACGGTGCGTAAGAATGCAGACACTGTAATGCCCATACATTGACGCGACGTCATGGAGGTCCGCGATGTCCCACTCCCTGGCCGTGCTCCCCGGTGACGGCGTCGGTCCCGAGGTCGTCGCCGCGGCGCTGACGGTCCTGGACGCCGCCGAGGAGAAGTTCGGCTTCTCGACCGAGCGCGTCGAGGTCCCGCTCGGGGCGGACCACTATCTCGCCACCGGCGAGCTGCTGACGGAGGAGGCGGTCGGCTCCCTCCGCGGTCACGACGCCATCCTCTTCGGCGCGATCGGCAGCCCGAAGGTGACCCCGGGCATCCTGGAGCGGGGGATCATCCTGGCCCTGCGCGCGGCGATGACGCAGGCGATCAACCTGCGCCCGGTGCGTCTCTACCCGGGCGTGCCGACGCCGATCGCGGGGCTCACCCCGGAGCGGTGCGACCTGGTCATCGTCCGCGAGAACACCGAGGGGGCGTATGTGGCGCGCGGCTCCACGGTGCATGCCGGCACCCCGGCGCAGGTGGCGGTCCAGGAGTCGGTCAACACCTGGTACGCCATCGAGCGCGCGGTCGACTTCGCCTTCCGGCTGGCGTCCGCCCGGCGCAAGAAGTTGACCCTGTGCCACAAGACGAACGTGCTCGTCGAGGCCGGCAAGCTCTGGCTGGCGGTGATGGACGAGGTCGGTGCGCGCTATCCGGACGTGGAGCAGGACTACGTCCACGTCGACGCCATGTGCATGCACCTGCCGGTGAGTCCGGACCGGTTCGACGTCGTGGTCACCGACAACCTCTTCGGCGACATCGTCACCGACCTGGGGGCCGTGCTGCAGGGCGGTCTCGGCGTGGCCGCGAGCGGCAATCTCAACATCGACGGCACCAGCCCGAGCATGTTCGAGCCGATCCACGGGTCCGCCCCCGACATCGCGGGACGCGGCTGGGCCAACCCGGCCGGCGCCTGCCTGTCGATGGCGATGATGCTCGGGCACCTGGGGGAGGGCGAGGCCGCGGCCGCGGTCGAGTCGGCCACGACCTCGGTGCTGGCCGACCTGCCGGCCCTGGCGGGCGAGGGCATGGGGGCCTCCACGGCGGAGCTGGGGGAGCGCATCGCCGAGCGGCTGCGTGACGGCTCCGCCCCGCAGGTCACGGGGAGCCTGATGAACGACCTGGCCGCCGTGATGAACGGCCTGCGCCATGGGTGAGGCTGGGGTCGGCGTCGTCCCGCCGGCGGGCGCCCTCCCGCCGACGAGCGCCCTCCCGACGACGGGCGCCGGCCCGCTCGCGCTGTGGCCGGCACGGGCCACCATCGACCTCGACGCCATCAGCAACAACGTGCGCGCCCTGCGGGAGCGGGTCGGCGGTGCGGAGCTGATGGCCGTGGTGAAGGCGGACGCCTACGGGCACGGTCTGGTGCCCTCGGCCCGGGCTGCGCTCGCCGGCGGTGCCTGCGCCCTGGGCGTGGCCCAGCCCAGCGAGGCGTTGGCCCTGCGCGCGGCCGGCGTCGACGCGCCGGTCCTGACCTGGCTGGTGGCTCCGGGGACCGACCTGGTGCCACTGGTCGAGGCAGGCGTCGAGGTCGCTGCATCGGCACCCTGGGCCCTGGAGGCGCTGGCCGACGCGGCCGTCGCGACGGGCCGCCCGGCCGTGACCCAGCTCAAGGTGGACACCGGCCTCGGACGCAACGGCGCTTTCTGCCTGCCCGTGTCGACCGATCCCCGGACGGACTGGTCCGACCTGGTGGATCTGGCCGCCCGGCTGGAGTCCGACGGTGCCGTGCGCACCCGCGGGGTCTTCACGCACTTCGCCTACGCCGACGCCCCGACCCACGCCACGGTCCAGGGTCAGCAGGACGTCTTCGCCGACGCGGTCCGCCTGGCCGAGAAGGCCGGGCTCGACCTCGAGGTCCGTCACATGTCCAACTCCGCCGCGACCCTGACCTCCCGCTCGGCCACCTGGGACATGGTCCGGCCAGGGCTGGCGGTCTTCGGCCTGTCTCCGGTGCCCGACCTCGGTGCGTCGGCCGACTACGGGCTGCGGCCCGCCATGCGGGTCACGGCGCGTGCCGCGCTGGCCAAGCGCGTCCCTGCCGGGCAGGGCATCTCCTACGGTCATACCTATCTGACGCCCGGCGCGACCACCGTGGTCGACGTCCCCCTCGGGTATGCGGACGGTGTCCCCAGGCACGCCTCGGGGGCCGGGCCGGTCCAGATCCACGGACGGCGGTTCACCGTTGCCGGACGTGTCTGCATGGACCAGTTCCTCGTCGACGTGGGGGACCTGCACGTCGAGGCGGGCGACGAGGTCGTCCTCTTCGGGGCGGGCGACGACGGTGAACCCACCGCCCAGGACTGGGCCGACGCCGCCGGGACGATCTCCTACGAGATCGTCACCAGGTTCGGTCCACGGGTCCCGCGCGTCTACGTGGGAGGGCAGCGGTGATGGTGCCCGGGCCGGTGCTCCACGTCGCCGACCTGCCGCTGGACGAGGACACGCGGCAGCTGGGCGAGCAGCTCGGCAGCCTGCTCCGGGCGGGGGACCTGGTCCTGCTGACCGGCGACCTGGGAGCCGGCAAGACGACGTTGACCCAGGGTCTGGCCCGCGGCCTGGGGGTGCGGGGACCGATCACCTCCCCGACCTACGTCATCGCCCGGGTCCACCCCTCGCAGGTCGGGGGCCCGGACCTGGTCCACGTCGACGCCTACCGGCTCGGGGGCGAGGCCGAGCTGGACGACCTGGACCTGGACGCCTCGGTCGAGGACTCGGTCACCGTGGTCGAGTGGGGCCACGGGCTCGCGGAGCAGTTGGCCGACACCTTTCTGGAGGTCGAGCTGCAGCGTTCCGGCAGTGAGGCCGGTGACCAGCAGACGCGCCGCGCGACCTTCCGGGGGCGCGGCGACCGATGGAACAGTCTGCGTGGCCAGCTGCCCGGCTGAGGAGCTGGCCACCCGGCTCAGAGCCACCCGGCTCAGAGCCACCCGGCTCAGAGCCAGGACGGCCAGCCGCCCTCCCGATAGGCTGGCGGGATGTCCGAAGGCCTGATCCTGACCGTGTGCACCGGCAACGTCTGCCGGTCCCCGCTGCTGGAGAGGCTGCTCCAGCGTGCGCTCGACGACACCTACGGCCCGGGTGCCATCCCGGTCCGGTCGGCCGGGACAGGTGCCCTGGTCGGCCACGAGATGGACGAGAGGTCCGCCGGGGTGCTCCGTGGCCTGGGGGGCGAGCCGGACGGTTTCGTGGCTCGACGACTGACTCCCGACATCGTCCGGTCCGCGGCCCTCATCGTCGCCGCCACCCGTGACCACCGTGCCGAGGCGGTCCGTTCCCACCCCCGTGCGCTCAAGCGGGCCTTCACCCTGGGCGAGCTGGCGAGCATCCTGCGGCACCTCGACCCCGCCGACAGGCCGCGTGCGGAGGACCCGGTGGAGCGGGTGCACGAGGTGGCTGCGGTGGCGACGGCGCACCGGGGCATGGTCCGCCCCGCGAGCTGGGACGAGTTCGACCTCGCAGACCCCTACCGGCGTGAGGATCAGGCCTACGTCGATCTTGAGGATGCGGTGCGTCGGGACCTTCCCCCCTTGCTCGAGGCCTTGGGCGCGCGTCACTCTTGAGACTGATTTCTTGGGCTCTCACTAGACCCGGCCAGGTGAGGTCGCTACCCTGGCAAGGCAGGTTCAGGACAGTCCGTGACGGCTCGGGCGCCCCGTGGGGAGGGGCTTCCAGCGGTCCAGCAATGGCAGTGAGGCTCCGTGACAGCTTCAGTCCGAGCATCTGGGGATGCTCCGTCGATCCGTTCTCTGGCGAGCCCGCCAACCCTTGGAAGGGCCGACGGCCGGCGTGGCGTCGTGGTGCCTGACTCCGTGCGCCTGGACGGGGTGGGCCGCTCCAGGACCAGGGCTCGCAGCTATCTCGCCCCCTTCCTCACCGCTCTGCGGGTGATCGACCTCGTCTTCGTCAGCATCGCGGTCCTCAGCGCCCAGCTGCTGCGCTTCGGCAGCAGCGATCGCGATCTGCACAGCCAGGTCGGGACCGTGAACTACACGGTGGTCTCCGTCGCCCTCATCGTGGGATGGATGACCTCCCTGCACCTCCAGCGGAGCTATGACGGCCGCATCGTCGGCCACGGCGTCCAGGAGTACCGCACGGTCTTCCACGCCAGCCTGTGGCTCTTCGCGACGCTGGCCATCGCGGCCCTGGCCTTCAAGATCGACATCGCCCGCGGCTACGTCCTCCTGGCCTTCCCCATGGGCACGCTCCTGCTGCTGGCCGGCCGGTGGTCGGCTCGCCAGTGGCTGGTCAAGGAACGCCGCGAGAACCGTCTCTCGGACCAGGTGCTCCTCGTGGGCAGCCCTTCCGAGGTCGAGGGGCTCGTGTTCGCGCTTCGGCGCGCACCGGACGCGGGCTACAACGTCATCGGTGCCTGCGTCGACAACGGCAGCGAGCAGGTCGCCGGCGTGCCCGTCGTCGGACGCGAGGAGGACGTGCTGCTCAAGGCGCTCGAGCACAAGGTCGACGTCGTCGCCGTATCGTCCTCGGCAGGACTGGGGCCGGAGGGTCTGCGCCGCCTCGGCTGGGCCCTGGAAGGCACCGACATCGACCTCGTGGTGGCTCCCGGCATCATGGACGTCGCCGGTCCTCGGGTGCTCACCCGGCCGGTCCAGGGGCTGCCGCTCATCCACGTGGAGGCACCCTCCTTCGGGGGACCGCAGCTCCTGGCCAAGAACATCAGCGACCGGGTGCTGGCGCTGCTGCTGCTCGTCCTGGCCAGCCCGCTGCTCGTGGGGATCGCCCTGTGCGTCCGGCAGGAGGATGACGGTCCGATCTTCTTCCGCCAGGAGCGGGTCGGCAAGGACGGCGACACCTTCTCGATGATCAAGTTCCGCACCATGGTGACCAACGCGGAGGACATGCTGCCCCAGCTCATGGCCGCCAACGAGGGTGCCGGTCCGTTGTTCAAGATGCGCCAGGACCCGAGGATCACCCGGGTCGGCGCGGTGCTGCGCAAGTACTCCCTCGACGAGCTGCCGCAGCTCTTCAACGTCCTGCGGGGCGAGATGAGCCTGGTGGGGCCGCGCCCGCCACTGCCCCGCGAGGTGGCCGAGTACGAAGCTCACGTCCGCCGCCGGTTGCTCGTCAAGCCCGGGATGACCGGGCTGTGGCAGATCAGCGGCCGCAGCGACCTGTCCTGGTCCGAGTCAGTCCGCCTCGACCTCTACTACGTCGAGAACTGGACCCCGGTGCTCGACCTGATGATCCTGTGGCGCACCATCCAGGTCGTCCTCCAGCCGGGTGACCGCGGCGCCTACTGACGCAGCGACGGACCGACCGGTCCCCTCCCGGCCGGCGACACGGTCCGCCCCCCACCGACGGCACGGTCTGCTCCCCACCGACGGCACAGCCGTGGCTGGGAGCGTTCATGCCGATCCGTCGTGGGTGAGCGAGTCCAGCCACGCCTGTGCGGCCTGGTAGGCGTCTTCACGGGCGTCGGTCGGCACCAGGGCCCGGTGACCGTCGGCTCGCGGGTAGCTACCGAGGAAGCTGATCGCGCGCGAGGTCCGGCGGAGGCCGATCAGCGCCTCCCGGAGTCGGGGCTCGTCCAGGTGGGCGTCCGCGTCGATCCAGAAGCAGTATTCGCCCAGCGCCTCACCGGTGGGACGCGACTCCAGCCGCGACAGGTCGATTCCCCGGACGGCGAACTGGTGAAGCAGCCCCAGGAGCGCCCCGGGGCGGTTGGCCCAGATCCAGACGACGAGAGTGGTGCGGTCGGCGCCGGAGGGCTCCGGGGTCGGTGCCCCCTTGCGCAGGACGACGAACCTGGTCACAGCCCCCTCCCGGTCGGCGATGTGCTCGGCCGCCGAGTCCAAGCCGTACGCCGGTCCCGCGCCGGGTGCCGAGATGGCCGCGTCGTAGCGTCCCTCGGCTACGGCCTGGGCGGCGCGGGCCGTGCTCGATTCCAGGACGACCTCGGCCTCCGGCAGGTTGGTCGCCATCCAGGCCCGGGTCTGCGCCGCCGCGTGCGGGTGCGTGGCCACCGAGACCGGCCCGGTCAGGTCGGTGAGGGTCACGCCCGACCTGGTGAGCACGTTGAACTGGACCTCGACGAGGACCTCGGCACAGATCCTCAGGCCGTCACCAGCCCCGTCCAGCAGCGCTTGGAGCGTCGCCGGCACCGACCCCTCGACCGAGTTCTCGAACGGCACCACGGCCGCGTCCACCGCACCGGAGCGCAGTGCCTCCAGGGCGGCCGGGACGGTGGAGGTGGGCAGCGTCTGGCCGTCGTCGACGGTGGCTGCCCACTGGAGCGCGGCCTGCTCGGTGAACGTCCCGGCGGGGCCGAGGTAGGCGATTCGGGTCACGCAGGCACGATATCGCCGTCGACTCGACCATCACGTGCCTGGTCGGGGCAGGACGTGTCCACGGTGGCAAGCAGAGCGTGTCGCCGGTGGGGAGGGAGCGAGCCTCAGGAGTCGAGGTGCAGCCACTGCTGCCAGCCGCCGTTGAGCACCAACCACGCGATCAGGCCGTAGCCGGCCTGCCCCGGGTGGATGGTGTCCCCGGCGGCGAGGTCGGACTGCCACTGGTCGTGGGCGACCAGCGGGGTGAAGCAGTCGACGAAGGGCACCCGGCGTCGCTGGCACACGTCCGCCTGGGCCTCGGCCAGGACGCGCAGCTTGTCGTTGACCTCATGGTCCAGGGTCGGCGTCGGGCCGACCACGAAGCTGGCCACACCGGTGGAGCTGGCCTCGTCCAGGATGTTGGCCAGGTTGAGACGGGAACGCGCGGTGGTGACGCCCTGCGCCACGTCCTCCGCGCCGGTGGCCACCACCAGACGCCGCTCGGACCGGCCCTCCCACCGGGGAGGGCACTCCACGCGCCAACGGTTCATGGCGTCGGCGGACCCGCTCCCGCGCACGCCGAGGTTGTAGGAGGTCAGGGTCGCGTCGTGGGTCGGCGTGCGGCCCACGACCCGGCTGACCCAGCCCAGTGCCTTGGGATCGCCATAGCCGGCCACGAAACCGTCGCCGACGAAGCACAGGCCGATGTCCCGGGGGCCGTCGTGCGCCTGGAAGTCGGCGCTCGGGGTGAATTCCAGCCCGGCCGCGTCCGGTCGTGCGTCGCTGCTCACGTTGTCATCGCCTCTCGGTGCAGGTGGTCGAGGACCGCCCGCAGTCGTCGGTGTCTGGGCGCCGCAGCCGGTGGCCGCGACGGTCACTCGTCATCGTCGTCGTCACGCGCCAGCCAGGTGGCCAGGCGCTCGACCGCGGTCTCGAACTCGGGGTTCAGGTCGACGAAGTCGCGCAGCTGCTCGGCCAGCCAGTCGAAGGAGACCTCTTCCTGGCCCCGCCGGGAGGCCAGCTCCTCGATGCCACGGTCGGTGAAGTACACCCCTGCAGGTTATCCCGCCGCGTCGCCGGATCCGGTCAGGCGCAGGGTGCGGTGCCAGGACTGGGTCGTGTAGTGGGTCGTCCACCCCATGGACACGTAGAGCCCGTCGGCGCCGGTGGGGGAGTCGGCGTCGACCTCCAGCCCCACGGCGCCCCGTCCACGCACCGCGGCGTCGGCGATCACCGTGCCCAGCAGTGCCTTGGCCACGCCACGTCCGCGGGCGCGGCGGTGCACACCGACGTACTCGACATAGGAGTTGTCGGGCCTGGCCATCCCGTCCGGGCCCACACGGCCGGGCACGGCCACGGCCACGAGGGCACCGGCCGGCTCGTCGTCGACCATCGCCAACCACCAGTGGTCCCAGCGGTGTCCCGGATCCTCGCGGAGCCTGTTGACGAACTCCTCGAAGGTCTCCCGGTAGGAGTTGAAGTGGTCGGCGAAGGACTCCTCGAGCATCCGGTGGACGGCCTGCAGGTCCTCCTCCTCCGGCATGCCCACCCCGTCGTCGCGCCGCACCCGGCGCACCTCGACGCCCTCGCGCAGCACCGGCGGCTCCGCGTCCGTCGTCGGATCGACCGGACGCACCATCTGCCACCAGTCACGGACATGGGTGTAGCCCGCGGCCTGCAGCCAGCGCTGCTGGCGCGGATCCTCGGCGAAGGCGCCCGAGTCCAGCTGGGTCTCCTCCATCCCCCGCCGCTCCAGGACCTCGGCGCCGAGGTCCTCCACCCGCCCGAAGGCATAGGTCGCGAGCGGGTCGGCGTCCTCGTCGGACAGGTCCGGGTCGATGGTCACGCCGACGAGCACGCGCCCTGCTGCTCGGTCGTGGCAGTTGATCCAGGCCCGGGCGATCCCCTCCGCGTCGCGCACGACCTCGTGCAGGTGGGTGGTGGCGCCACGGCCGGTGACCTCGGCCTCGACGGTGAGGCTGTCGGCGCCGGGGAAGCCCCGCGCCTCGCGTTCGTGTCTTCGCAGCAGGCGGACCAGGTCGTCGACATCCTCCACCCCCGGCGGGTATGCGGTGTAGCCCGGGGGCAGGTCTGGTCCAGCTCCTGTGCTGCTCATGGGCCCAATTCTGCCAAAGTGACCTGCTCGGGGCGCGGGTCAGGGTGAGAAGCCACCTCGGGTGCTTGTCCCCGGGAGGGAAGAAGGCCCCTCAGGGACGGATCCCTGAGGGGCCTTGCTCGTCGCGCTGTCTCGTCGAGGCGAGCTGTGCGCGTCAGCGGCGCTCGAAGGCCTGGTGCATGAGGGCCTCCTGCTCGATCGCGTGCACCTTGGTCGAGCCGGTCGACGGGGACGCCGACGCGGGACGGGACACCACGCGCAGCGGGCGGGTCTCGCCGTGCTCGGCCAGGGCCTCGGGCAGGTTGAGCGCCATGAAGGGCCAGGCGCCCTGGTTCTTGGGCTCGTTCTGCACCCAGACCAGCTCGGCGTTGGGGTACTTCTTGGTGATCTCCGCGAGCTCGGCGCCGGGGACCGGGTAGAGCTGCTCCATCCGGATGATCGCGGTGCTCTCGTCGCCACGCTCGGAGCGCTCCTCCTCCAGGTCCCAGACCAGCTTGCTGGAGGCCAGCATCACGCGATCCACCTTGGTCGGGTCGAGGTCCGCCGTGTCCGGCAGCACGGGCTCGAAGGTGCCCTGCAGGAAGTCCTCCACCGGGCTGGCCGCGGCCTTCAGACGCAGCATCGCCTTGGGGGTGAAGACGACCAGGGGCTTGCGGGGCCGGTTGGTCGCCTGGCGGCGCAGCAGGTGGAAGTGCGAGGCCGGCGAGGACGGGTAGGCCACGATCATGTTCTCCTCGGCGCACAGCGAGAGGTAGCGCTCGATGCGGGCGGAGGAGTGGTCGGGGCCCTGGCCCTCGTAGCCGTGGGGCAGCAGCAGGACCACCGAGGAACGCTGGTCCCACTTCTGCTCCGAGCTGGAGATGAACTCGTCGACCACGGTCTGCGCGCCGTTGGCGAAGTCGCCGAACTGCGCCTCCCAGAGCACCAGGGTGTCCGGGCGCTCCACGGAGTAGCCGTACTCGAAGCCCATCGCGGCGTACTCGGAGAGCAGCGAGTCGTAGACCTCGAAGGAGGCCTGGTCCTCGGACAGCTCGTCGAGCGGGGTCCAGGTCGCGGCCGTCTTGTGGTCGGTGAGGACGGCGTGCCGCTGCACGAAGGTGCCTCGGCGCGAGTCCTGGCCGGCCAGCCGGACCGGGGTGCCCTCGACCAGCAACGAGCCGAAGGCGATCAGCTCGCCCATGCCCCAGTCGATCCCGCCGTCGCGGGTCATCGTCTGGCGGTTGGCCAGCAGCTTGGCCAGCTTGGGGTGGACCGTGAAGCCCTCGGGGACGTTGCCGAAGGCGTCGCCGATCCGGTGCAGGAGCTCCTCGCTGATCGCGGTGGGCCGCTGCCTCGTCTCCATGTCGCCCTCGGCCTGGGCCTGGGGGCGCTCCAGGCCGCCGGTGCCGTCACCGGCACCCTTGAGGGCGGCCTTGGTCTCGGTGAAGACCTGCTCGAGCTGCTTCTGATAGTCGCGCAGCGCCTCCTCGGCCTCCTCGATCGTGATGTCGCCACGACCGATGAGGGACTCGCTGTAGAGCTTGCGGACCGAGCGCTTGCCCTCGATGAGGTCGTACATCAGCGGCTGCGTCATCGAGGGGTCGTCGCCCTCGTTGTGCCCGCGGCGGCGGTAGCAGACCATGTCGATGACGACGTCCTTGTTGAAGGTGCGTCGGTAGTCGTAGGCCAGCTCGGCGACCCGGACGACCGCCTCGGGGTCGTCGCCGTTGACGTGGAAGATGGGTGCCTGGACGGCCCGCGCGGCATCGGTGCAGTAGACCGAGCTGCGCGAGTCGTGCGGGGCGGTGGTGAAGCCGACCTGGTTGTTGATGACCACGTGGATCGTGCCGCCGGTGCGGTAGCCGGGCAACTGCGACATCTGCAGCGTCTCCATGACCACGCCCTGGCCGGCGAAGGCGGCGTCACCGTGCAGGAGCACGGGCAGGACCGGGTAGTCCATCGTCCCGCCGTTGAGGGCGAGCCGGTCCTGCTTGGCCCGGCTGATGCCCTCGAGGACGGGGTTGACGGCCTCCAGGTGCGAGGGATTGGCGGCCAGGTAGACGCGCGTGGACTTGCCTCGCTCGGTGACGAACTCGCCCTCGGTGCCCAGGTGGTACTTCACGTCGCCCGAGCCCTGGACGGAGCCGGGCACGGACGCACCCTCGAACTCACGGAAGATCTGGCCGTAGGACTTGCCCGCGAGGTTGGCGAGCACGTTGAGCCGGCCGCGGTGCGGCATACCGATGGTGACCTCGGCGAGGCCGTCCTCGGCGGCGCGAGACAGGACCTTGTCCATCAGCGCGATGACGGACTCGCCGCCCTCGAGGCTGAAGCGCTTCTGGCCCACGAACTTGGTCTGCAGGAAGGTCTCGAAGGCCTCCGCGGCGTTGAGCCGCCGCAGGATCCGCAGCTGCTCGGCCGGGGCCGGCTTCTCAAAGGGGACCTCGAGCTTCTCCTGGAACCAGCGGCGCTGCTCCGGGTCCTGGATGTGCATGTACTCCACGCCGACGGTGCGGCAGTAGGAGTCGCGCAGGATGCCCAGGATCTTGCGCAGCGTCAGCCGGGCCTTGCCGCCGAAGCCGCCGGTGGCGACATCGCGGTCGAGATCCCACAGCGTCAGGCCGTGGTTCTCGATGGTCAGGTCGGGGTGGCTGCGCTGGACGTACTCCAGCGGGTCGGTGTCGGCCATGAGGTGGCCGCGCACGCGATAGGCGTGGATGAGCTCCTGCGTGCGGCTCGCCTTGGAGATGTCGTCGTCATGGGAGGCGGTGATGTCCGGCGCCCAGCGGATCGGCTCGTAGGGGATCCGCAGCGAGGTGAAGATGTTGTCGTAGAAGCTGTCGGCGCCCAGGAGCAGCTGGTGCATGACCCGCAGGAACTCGCCCGACTGCGCACCCTGGATGATCCGGTGGTCGTAGGTCGAGGTCAGGGTCAGGATCTTGCTGACGCCGTTGAGGGCGATCTTCTCCGGCGAGGCGCCCTGCCACTCGGCGGGGTAGTCGAGGGAGCCGACGCCGATGATGGCGCCCTGGCCCTTCATCAGCCTCGGCACCGAGTGGAGGGTGCCGATCCCGCCGGGGTTGGTCAGCGAGATGGTCGTGCCCTGGAAGTCCTCGACCGTGAGCTTGCCGTCCCGCGCCTTGCGGACCAGGTCCTCGTAGGCGGACCAGAAGTCGTAGAAGGACATCTCCTCGGCGCTCTTGATCGAGGGCACGAGGAGCTGGCGGGTCCCGTCGGGCTTGGGCACGTCGATGGCCAGGCCGACGTTGATGTGGGCCGGCTCGACCAGGGTCGGCTTGCCGTCGGTCACGGCGAAGGAGTTGTTCATCTCCGGCATCGCCTTGATCGCCTGGACCATCGCGTAGCCGATGAGGTGGGTGAAGGACACCTTGCCGCCCCGGGAGCGGGCCAGGTGGTTGTTGATCACCGTGCGGTTGTCGATGAGCAGCTTGGCCGGCAGCTGGCGCGCGCTCGTGGCCGTGGGGACCTCGAGGCTCGACTCCATGTTGGTGACCACGCGGGCGACGGCGCCGCGCATCGGCGTGGTGGTGACCTCGCTCTGCGGGCCGGTCTTCTTCACGGCGGGGGCCTCTCTCGAGACGGGTGCGGAGCTCTTGGACTCCGCCGCAGCTGCGTCCTTGCCGGTCTTCTCGGCGGACTTCGGGGCGGGCTTGGAGGACTTGGCGGGGCTCCCCGACGCCGACTTCTCGGACGAGGAGGCCGGCTTCGCGTCGGCCTTCGGGGCGGCCTTGGGGGACGTCTTCGCGGCGGCGTTGGGGGCCGGGCGGCTCTCGGCCTTCTTGGGGGCGCTGCGCGGCGGGGCCACGCCGACGTTCTTGCTGGAGGCGACGGGGGCGGAGCCCGTCGAGCCGCCGGAGGAGGGCCGGGGCGTGGGGCTGGCGGAGGACGACGCGCCCCCCGTCGACTTTGCCGACTTCGCCGGCGGGGCCGTGTCCGTGGACGGGGCCGAGCCGTTGGTCGAGGCCCCCGTCTCGAAATAGTCCCGCCACGCGGGCTCGACCGAGCCCGGATCCTGCTCGAAACGGTCACGCATCTCTTCGACGAGCCATTCGTTGGCTCCGAAATCTGCGATGGACTTGTCGCTGTTCGTGGGGTTGGCCACTGGCCTTGCGCCTCTTCTCCGGTCCGGGGCTGCCACAGGTGCGGTCTTTGCACACTCTTCAGGCACAGCCTAACCGGTCACCGGCCTCCCGCTCCGAGGTGGACCGGCCTGTCCCGCCGCGGGGCCCGCCCCGGCCTCAGCTCACGTCACGTCGCGTGGTCAGCAACCACCCGAGAAGGGTCATGAACGCCGCATACGCGAGCAGGACCAGGGTGGCCACCCACCAGTCGATCGGACCGGCGGAACCCAGCTGCTGGGCCATGCCGTCCGGCACGCCCTCGTAGATGTCGAGGACCGCCATGCTGGCCTGGCTGGGGAAGTAGCGCGCAGCGTCCTTGAACTGCTCCACGAAGGTGAGGCCGAAGCCCAGCAGGGGCTCGATGAGCAGCGTCACGCCGACGCCGACGAACAGTGCGACGACCTGGTTGGGGATCAGCACCCCCAGCCCGAAGCCGATCAGGCCCCAGAGCAGCAGGACCAGGACCATCCGGGCGAAGGTCGACAGCAGCTCCGCCGGCTCGGGGAAGACGGCCGCGTCGCCGATCGCGAGCATGATCGCGCCGCCGAGGACGCTGCCGGCCACGAAGGCGACGGCGTTGAGGGCCACGACGACCACGAGCGCGCCCAGCTTGGCGCCGATCAGCTGGCCGCGACGGGGTGCCGCCAGCAGCGTCGGGGTCATCGTGCGGTGCCGGAACTCCCCGCTCATCGACAGGATCCCGAGGACGAGCGCCAGCAGGTAGCCCATCTGGACCGCTCCGGTGTAGACCATCCTGGCCACGGTGAGATCGTCCAGGAGCTCGGCCGGACGCACGATGGTGCCGTCGGCCCCGGGGAACTCCCCGATCACCGCCAGGACCAGCCCCTGGATGGCGGCGAAGACCGCGCCCATGATGAACATCGCCAACGGCATGGACCAGGACAGGCGGGTGGTGAAGTACTTGCGCAGCTCGGCGCGCACGAGGTTCATCGGGTGGTCTCCTCGCCGGGTGCGGGCAGGTCGTGGCGCGGGGTCCCGCCGGGTGGCGGCAGGGTGGGCCCGGGCTCGTGGTCGTGGTCCGGCAGGTGCGCCGCCGGCGTGGACGCCTCGACCGCACCGAGATTGCGGTTGCGGTGCTCCGGCGACTCGGTGAGCTGCAGGAAGAGCCGCTCGAGGTCGGTGCGCAGGGTGCGCAGCTCGTGGACGGGGGCGCCGGCGGACAGGGCGATGTCACCGATGCGGGCCAGGTCGCCGGAGCGCACCTCCAGGGCGTCGGCACCGTCGTGGGGACCGGCCACCAACCCGGCCCCGGTGAGCGCCTCGGCCAGCCGCGCCGGCTCGCTCGTGCGGACCAGGGCGGAGGGCTCGCCGTGCAGCTCCTGCATCGTGCCCTCGCGGACGAGGTGGCCGTTGGCGATGATCACCACGTCCTCGACCGTCTGCTCCACCTCGCTGAGCAGATGGCTGCTGATGAGGATGGTCTTGCCCCGGTCGCGGGACAGGTGCTGGAGGAAGCCGCGCATCCACCGGATGCCCTCGGGGTCGAGCCCGTTGGTGGGCTCGTCGAGCAGGAGGACCTGAGGGTCGCCCAGGAGGGCGGCCGCGAGGCCCAGGCGCTGCCGCATACCCATCGAGTAGCCGCCGGCGCGCTTGCGGGCGGCGGCCGGGATGCCGACCAGCTCGAGGAGCTCGTCGACGCGCGTGTCCGGGATGCCGTGCGTGGCGGCCAGGACGCGCAGGTGGTCACGGCCCGACCGCCCCGGGTGGAAGCCCGTCGCCTCCAGCGCCGCGCCGACGGTGGCCATCGGGCGGGGCAGGTCGGCATAGCGCCGCCCGTCGATGAGGGCCTCGCCGGACGTCGGCCGGATCAGCCCGAGCAGCATCCGCAGCGTCGTCGTCTTGCCCGCGCCGTTCGGGCCCAGGAAGCCGGTGATCGCGCCCGGCCGCACCTCGAAGCTGAGGTCGTCGACGGCGCGGAAGTCGCCGAAGGTCTTGGTCAGCCCGCGCACCGCGATCCCCGCGCCCACCCGGTCTGCAGCAGCAGTCGTCATGGGGACAGTCAAACAGCCCGAGGGGTATGGGGTACATCCGCCGGTCGGGGGAGATGCCACCTCCGTCCCGGGGCGGAGGCGGTCGGGCCGGTTGCCATGGCCGGTCAGCCCAGGTGCATGACGACGGTCTTGGTCTGGGTGAAGGCCTCCAGCGCCTCGATGCCCTTCTCCCGGCCGTAGCCGGACTGCTTGAAGCCGCCGAAGGGCAGCTCGACCCCGCCGCCGGCGCCGTAGGTGTTGACGTAGACCTGGCCGGCCTGCAGCTGGGCCGCGACGCGGTGGGCGCGCCCCAGGTCCCGGGTCCACACGGCCGAGATCAGCCCGTAGTCGGTGCCGTTGGCCAGCGCGACCGCCTCCTCCTCGTCCCCGAAGGGGAGGGTCACCAGGACCGGCCCGAAGACCTCCTCCTGCGCGATCGGGCAGGTGGGGTCGACGCCGTCGACGAGCGTGGGGAGCCAGTAGGAGCCGGCTGCGAGGTGGTCGTCCTCCGGTGCCCCGCCGCCGACGACGACCTCCCCGGACCCGGCGCCCTCGACGTAACCGCGCACCCGCTCCTGCTGCCTGGTCGAGACCAGGGGGCCGAGGTCGGGGTCGTCGGTGCCGCGGCCGAGGGTGGTGGCCCGGAAACGGTCGGCGATCTTGCCCACCAGCTCCTCGCGCACCGACTCGTGGACGATGAGGCGCGAGCCGGCCGAGCAGGTCTGGCCGGCGTTCTGCAGGATGCTCTTGGTCGCGAACTCGGCGGCCCGGTCCAGGTCCGCGTCGGCGTAGACGATGTTGGCCGACTTGCCGCCGAGCTCCAGGACGGTGGGGACCACCCGGTCGGCGGCGGCGTGGGCCACGGTGGAGCCGGTCTGCGTCGAGCCGACGAAGCCCAGGTGCGCGACGCCCGGGTGCGCGGTGAGAGCGGCCCCCGCCTCGGCGCCGAGGCCGGTGACCACGTTGACGACGCCGGGCGGGATCCCCGCCTCCTGCGCCAGCCGGGCCAGCGCCACGGCGGTCCGGGGCGTCTCGTCGGCCGGCTTGAGCACGATCGCGTTGCCGGTCGCGACCGCGGCGGCGATCGAGCGGGAGGCCAGCTGGAGCGGGTAGTTCCAGGCCACGATGCTGCCGACGACGCCGTAGGGCTCGCGGCGGGTGTAGACGTGCATCTGGTCCGACAGCGGGATCGTGCTGCCGTAGAAGGCCTCGATCACCCGGCCGTAGTAGCGGAAGTAGCGGGCGGCCACGGTGGCGTCGGTGCGCGCCTGCGACAGCGGCTTGCCGGTGTCCTCGGACTCGGTCCTGGCCAGGCTCTCGCGCTCACGGTCGACGAGGTCGGCCAGCCGGGCGAGGGCGTCGGCGCGGTGCTCGGTCAGGGTCGCGGCCCAGGCCGGCTGGGCGTCGGCGCCGGCGCGCACCGCCCGGTCGACCTCGTCGGGGCCGCCGCGGGACACCCCGCCCAGGACGCTCCCGTCGGCCGGATCGAGGTTGTCGTAGCTGTCGACGGTGGCGACGTCCTCGCCGCCGATGAAGGACGCGGTCAGGCTGGTCATGGTGCTCACGCTACGCCGGGACGGGGCGGCGCCGTCGGGTGGCGTGGGTCGACCACCTGGTGCACGCATGGTGCACGTGCGAAAGGCCGCCGACCTGTCTGTGCAGGTCGGCGGCCTTTTCCGTTGCGCCCCCGGCAGGATTCGAACCTGCGCTCCCGCCTCCGGAGGGCGGTGCTCTATCCCCTGAGCTACGGGGGCAACAGCGACAAACTGTATCAGCCGAACCAGGGTGCGCTTCACCACTTCGTCATCCCCCGGCCACTGCCCAAACCGCGTTGGGGCCAGGCTCGCGACGCGCCTAGACTTGCCCGGGTGACCCCAGAGCAGCTTGCGCAGGCACTCCATACCGTCCTGACCGAGGCCGTCGCCGCCGGCGACCTGGCCGTCGAGGTCCCCGCCCTGGAGGCGGTGCGCGTGGAGCGACCCAAGAGCCGTGACCACGGTGACTGGGCGAGCAACATCGCCCTCCAGCTCGCGAAGGGTGCAGGCATGCCGCCGCGCCAGCTCGCCGAGATCGTCGCCTCCCGGCTGCGCGAGGTCGCGGGCGTGGGTGCGGTCGACATCGCCGGCCCCGGCTTCCTCAACATCACCCTGGACGCCGCGAGCGCCGGGGAGCTGGCCCGCGGCATCGTGGAGGCGGGGGAGGCCTACGGCACCAACGAGTCGATGGCCGGCCACGTGGTCAACCTGGAGTTCGTCTCGGCCAACCCCACGGGCCCCCTCCACATCGGGCACACCCGGTGGGCCGCGCTGGGCGACGCGCTGCGGCGGCTCTTGGCCGCCAGCGGTGCCGAGGTGACCGCCGAGCACTACATCAACGACGCGGGTGCCCAGATGGGCAAGTACGCCGCCTCGATCCTGGCCAAGGCCCGCGGCACCGAGGTCCCCGAGGGTGGTTACCCGGGGGAGTACGTCGACGTCCTGGCCAAGGAGCTGCTCGCCGAGCGGCCCGACCTGCTGGAGCTGCCTGAGGACGAGGCGCTCGCTGTCTGCCTCGAGCGCGGCTACGCCCTCCAGCTGGCCAAGATCCAGCACACGCTGGAGCAGTTCAACGTCCACTTCGACGTGTGGTTCTCCGAGAAGACGCTGCACGACGCGGGTGCGGTCGAGGACGCCGTGGCCAGGCTCCGCGAGCAGGGTCACGTCTTCGACGACGGTGGCGCGGTCTGGCTGCGCACGACCGACTTCGGCGACGACAAGGACCGGGTGCTCATCCGGGCCAACGGCGAGCCGACCTACTTCGCCGCGGACGCCGCCTACTACCTGTCCAAGAAGGACCGCGGCTTCCCCGAGAAGATCTACATGCTGGGCGCCGACCACCACGGCTACGTCGGGCGGCTCAAGGCCATCGCCGCCTGCGCCGGCGACGACCCCACGGCCAACATCGAGGTCCTCATCGGTCAGCTCATCAACATCCGGGGTGAGCGGATGGGCAAGCGGCGCGGCAACGCGCTCTTCCTCGACGACCTCCTGGAGTGGATCGGCTCGGACCCGGTGCGCTACTCCCTGGCCCGCTTCCCGGCCGACACCCCGCTGGACCTGGACGGCGAGGAGCTGCGCAAGCGCTCCAACGACAACCCGGTCTTCTACGTGCAGTACGCCCACGCCCGCACCTGCAACGTGGCCAGGCTGGCCCGCGAGGACGGCGTGCGGCGCGAGGACGGTTTCGACCCTGCCCTGCTGACGCACGAGACCGAGGCGACGCTGCTGGCGACCCTGGGTGACTTCCCCCGGGTGGTCGCCCAGGCGGCACAGCTGCGCGAGCCGCACCGGGTGGCCCGCTACCTGGAGGAGCTGGCCGGCTTCTTCCACAAGTGGTACGACGAGTGTCGCGTCCGCCCGATGTCCGCCGACGAGCAGATCACCGACGTGCACCGCTCGCGGCTGTGGCTCAACGACGCGACCCGCCAGGTGCTGGCCAACGGCCTCGGACTCCTGGGCGTCTCCGCGCCGGAGCGGATGTGAGCGCCGTGGTGGCCCCGGACCTGACCGAGGGCGTCGACGAGAACCTCATGGCACCCGTCCGGGTCGCCGTCCTGGGCGCGGGCACGGTCGGCGGCTCGGTCGTCCGGCTCCTCCACGAACGTTCCGACCTGTATGCGGCACGCGTCGGCCGACGCCTGGAGGTCGTGGGCGTGGCTGTCCGCGACACCGCCAAGGAGCGGGACGGGATCGACCCCGCCCTGCTGACCACGGACGCCGAGGCGCTGGTCGACTCGGCCGACGTGGTCGTCGAGGTGATGGGCGGCCTGGACCCGGCCCGCGGCCTGATCGAGCGCGCGATGCGACGCGGCGCCCAGGTCGTCACCGCCAACAAGCAGCTCATCGCCCAGGAGGGCGTGGCCCTGCACGCGCTGGCCGACGAGTGCGGCGTCGGGCTCGACTACGAGGCCGCCGTGATGGCCGCGATCCCGGTCATGGCGGTCGTGCGCGAGGCGCTCGCCGGGGACGTCATCACCTCGATCTCCGGGGTGGTCAACGGTTCCACCAACTTCATCCTCGACATGGTCGCCCGCAAGGGGGTCCCGTTCGAGGAGGCCGTGCGCAAGGCGGGGGAGCTGGGCTACCTGGAGGCCGACCCCACCGAGGACCTCGAGGGTCTGGACGCGGCGGCCAAAATCGTCATCCTGGCCAGGACCGCCTGGGGCCTGCCGGTGACGCTGGACGACGTCCGTCGTCAGGGGATCACGGGCCTGACCGACGAGGACTTCCACAACGCCACCGGCACCGGTCGCGTCGTCAAGCTGGTCGCCTCCGCCTGGCGTTCGGGCCCGGCCGCCTCGCCGAAGGTCGAGGTCGCCGTCCGTCCCGTGGCCCTGCCGCAGGACGACCCGCTGGCGATGGCCCGCGGCGGCGCCAACGTGGTGGTCATCGAGGCGGAGTCGGCCGGCACGCTGCGGCTGCACGGCGCGGGGGCCGGCGGTGACGAGACCGCCTCGGCCGTGCTCGCGGACGTGCTCCGGGCGGTGCGTCGCGTCGGCCCCTAGGTTCGTCGCGGCGCGTGTTATCGTGAAGGCGCCTCGTGACCCGAAGGGCAGAGTGGTCGGCTCCGGGGCATTCCCTTCACGGACCGGCGCCTCGGCGTCCCTCTGAGCACTCGCTCCGGGTGCCTCTTCCTTCTGGCCGATGGCCTGGTCGAGTCCGTGGCACGTAAACCCGCTCCCTGTGCTTCCACGCGCGGGAGCGTCACCCGAACACCCCATGCCCGGACCTGTCCGGCGCCGAGGGGGAAGGAAGAGTTCGTGACCGAGATCACCGCCGCAGCGACCAAGACCGGTGCGCTGAGCGCGCTCCGCCTGGCAGAGCTCCAGCAGCTGGCCCAGAGCATGGGGATCGCCGTCGACTCCAAGATGCGCAAGGCCGACCTGGTCTCCGCCATCCGCAGCCAGCGAGGTGGCGACGCCCCCGCCGAGCGCGCCCCCGCCGAGCGCGCCCCCCGTGCGGCGCGCACCCGCAAGCCCGCCGACGAGCACGCCGACGCTGCCGACAAGCCCGCCGACGCGCCCGCCGTCACCGAGGCGCAGAGCACCCCCGCCGAGGGCACGGCCGACCTCGAGGCCGCGCTCGACCGGGCGCAGGCCCAGCGCGAGGGTGGCACCACCCGCCGCGGTGGTCGCCGCGCCGGGTCCAGCGCAGGCGCCCCCCGCGCCCGTCAGGAGTCCGGCGACCGGGCCGACCAGCCCCCTCAGCAGGACGGCCAGCAGCGCCAGAACCAGCAGGGTGGCCAGGGCAACCAGAACCAGCAGGACGACCAGGGTGGGCAGGACGACCGTCAGCGCGGCGGTCGCCAGGGAGGCCGCCAGCAGCACCAGGGTGGCCAGAACCAGGGCAACCAGAACCAGCAAGGTGGCCAGGACCAGGGCAACCAGGGCGGCCAGAACCAGCAGGGCGGCTTCGACGACGAGGGCGAGGGCCGCTCGCGCCGCCGTCGCAACCGCCAGCGCGGCCGGGACCGCAAGCGCGGCCAGCAGCACCGCCAGGACGGTCAGCAGGGCGGCCAGCCGGAGGAGGAGAGCTACAGCGACGAGGACCTGCTCGTCAAGGTCGGGGGCGTCCTCGACTTGCTCGACAGCTACGCCTTCATCCGCACGACCGGCTACCTGCCCGGCCCGACCGACGTCTACGTCTCCCAGTCGATGGTCCGTCGTTACGGCCTGCGCAAGGGTGACGCCGTCCAGGGCGTCATCAAGGCCCCGGTGGAGGGCCAGGACAACCAGCACCTGGTCTCCTCGACCGGCAACAAGCGCGACCGCGGCAAGTTCAGCGCCCTCGTGCGCCTGGACGCGGTCAACGGCAAGACGCCGGAGGAGTCCCGCAACCGTCCGGAGTTCAGCAAGCTGACCCCGCTCTACCCCCAGGAGCGCCTGCGGCTGGAGACCGACCAGAAGAACCTCACCACCCGGGTCATCGACCTGGTCGCCCCGATCGGCAAGGGCCAGCGTGGTCTGCTCGTCGCCCCGGCCAAGGCCGGCAAGACGCTGATCCTGCAGGCCATCGCCAACGCGATCTCGGCCAACAACCCCGAGTGCCACCTCATGGTCGTCCTCGTCGACGAGCGTCCCGAGGAGGTCACCGACATGGAGCGCGCGGTCAAGGGCGAGGTCATCTCCTCGACCTTCGACCGCCCCGCCGACGACCACACCACGGTCGCCGAGCTGGCCATCGAGCGCGCCAAGCGCCTGGTCGAGATGGGCGGCGACGTCGTCGTCCTCCTCGACTCCATCACCCGTCTGGGCCGTGCCTACAACCTGGCCGCCCCCGCCTCGGGCCGGATCCTCTCCGGTGGTGTCGACTCGGCCGCGCTCTACCCGCCCAAGCGCTTCTTCGGCGCCGCCCGCAACATCGAGAACGGCGGCTCCCTGACGATCCTGGCCACGGCCCTGGTCGAGACCGGCTCCAAGATGGACGAGGTCATCTTCGAGGAGTTCAAGGGCACCGGCAACATGGAGCTCAAGCTGGACCGCCAGCTGGCCAACCGCCGCATCTTCCCCGCCGTCGACGTCAACGCCTCCGGCACGCGTCGCGAGGAGATCCTCATGGGCAACGAGGAGCTCAAGATCATGTGGAAGCTGCGCCGGGTGCTCTCCGCGCTCGACCAGCAGCAGGCCGTCGAGCTGCTCCTGGACCGGCTGCGCAAGACCAAGCACAACTACGAGTTCCTCACGCAGGTCCAGCAGACCAGCTCCATCAAGCTGGACGACGAGGACTGACCCGAGCTGCCGCATACCTCGGGCGGATTCGACCAGGACCCGCCCGAGGTGGCAGAATATCCCGTTGGCCCACCGGTTCACGGGGGCGCGCTCGCGCCACCGACCCGGGGGAACCACCATCCTCGAGGAGAATCATGAAGAAGGACATCCACCCCGCGTACGTCGAGACCGAGGTGCACTGCACCTGCGGCGCGACCTTCACCACGCGCAGCACCGCCACGTCCGGCAAGATCAACGCCGACGTGTGCTCCAACTGCCACCCCTTCTACACGGGCAAGCAGAAGATCCTGGACACCGGTGGCCGGGTGGCTCGCTTCGAGCAGCGCTACGGCAAGAAGGCCGGCAACTAGTCTTCGTCGACGCCGGTCCCGTCGAGCACCTGGTGCTCGTGGGGCCGGCGTTCGCCGTTCCACGCGGCCTGCGTCCGCAGCCGTCCGCGAGCTCCCAGCCAGCCCGTCCCGAGGTAGGTCGCCATGGCACAGCCCCGCTCCTTCGACTCCGCGCTGCCGCTGGTGGCCGAGCACGAGCAGATCGAGGCCAGCCTCGCCGACCCCGAGGTCCTCGCCGACCCGGTGGCGCTGCGGCGCCTCAACAAGAGGTATGCGGCTCTCGGCCCCACGGTCTCGGCCTACCGGGCGTGGGAGGCCGCGGCGGCCGATCTGGCCACCGCCCGGGAGCTCGCCGCCGAGGACGAGTCCTTCGCCGAGGAGGTGCCCGCCCTGCTGGCCGCCGAGGAGGACCTGGCCGCCACCCTGCGCCGGCAGCTGATCCCGCGCGACCCCGACGACGACCGGGACGTGATCCTCGAGGTCAAGGCCGGCGAGGGCGGGGAGGAGTCCGCGCTCTTCGCCGGCGACCTCATGCGGATGTACCTGCGCTACGCCGAGCGTCGTGGCTGGCGCACCGAGCTGCTGGACGCGACCGACTCGGACCTGGGCGGCTACAAGGATGCCCGCGTGGCCATCTCGGCCACCGGCACCCCCGGGCCGGGAGAGGCGCCGTGGGCCCGGTTGAAGTACGAGGGCGGCGTGCACCGCGTCCAGCGGGTCCCCGTCACCGAGAGCCAGGGGCGGATCCACACCTCCGCGGCGGGTGTCCTGGTCATGCCGGACATCGACGACGGTGATGACGCTGCCGAGGTCGTCCTTGATCCTCACGACCTCAAGATCGACGTCTTCCGCTCCTCCGGTCCCGGTGGCCAGTCGGTCAACACCACCGACTCCGCGGTGCGCATCACCCACCTGCCCACCGGCCTGGTCGTCTCCTGCCAGAACGAGAAGAGCCAGCTGCAGAACAAGGAGTCGGCGCTGCGGGTCCTGCGCGCCCGGCTGCACCAGATCGCCGTCGAGGAGGCCGAGGCCGCCGCGAGCGAGCAGCGCCGCAGCCAGGTGCGCACCGTGGACCGCAGCGAGCGGATCCGCACCTACAACTTCCCGGAGAACCGGATCGCCGACCACCGCACCGGCTTCAAGGCCTACAACCTCGACCACGTGCTCGACGGCGACCTGGACCCGGTCGTGCAGTCGGCCGTCGACGCCGACGAGGCGGCCAGGCTGGCGTCCGCCCGAGAGCAGTGAGCAGCGTCGACGCGCTCGTCCGGGAGGGGACGGCACTGCTGCGGGAGGCCGGGGTGCCCAGCCCCGCCGTGGACGCCGAGTCGCTCCTGGCCCACGTGACGGGCCGCTCGGTCGAGGAGATCAGGCGGGCACGGATCATGCGTGAGGAGCTCGCCGAGGCCGACCATGCCGCATACCTCACGTTGGTCGCCCGGAGGGCGGAGCGGGTCCCGCTCCAGCACCTGACGGGCGTCGCGCACTTCGCCGGGCTGGAGCTGGCCGTGGGGCCGGGCGTCTTCGTCCCGCGGCCGGAGACCGAGCTCATGGTCGAGCTGGCGCTGGAGGCGGTGGCCGGCACCGAGGCACCCACCGTGGTCGACCTCTGCACCGGCAGCGGAGCCCTGGCGCTGGGGGTCGCGCAGGGGCGGAGGGACGCGCGCGTCGGCGCGGTCGAGCTCTCTGCGGACGCGCTGCGGTATGCGGCCGCGAACCTCACGCGCACCGGTCTGCCGGTCGACCTGCGCCCGGGTCGAGCGCAGGAGGCCTTCGGCGACTGGGCGGGGGAGGTCGACGTGGTGGTCAGCAACCCGCCCTACATCCCGCCGGACGGGGTGCCCCGCGATCCCGAGGTGCGCGACCACGATCCAGAGCTGGCGCTCTACGGCGGGGGCGAGGACGGGCTGGAGGTGCCGCTGGAGGTGGCGGGGCGGGCAGCCGTGCTCCTGCGGCCGGGCGGGGTGCTGCTGATGGAGCACGCCGACAGCCAGGGGACGACCCTGCCCGCCGCGCTCGCGGACCAGGGCTGGTGGTCCATGGTCGAGGACCTGCCGGACCTCAACGGGCGCCCGCGGGTCACCCGGGCCGTGCGCGCCGGGGCCGCCCGCGCCTGACACGTCCGCGGCTGACACAGCGCGAGCCCGCGACCACGTGGTCGCGGGCTCGCGAGCTAGGTGCGCTCAAGGCGCCGACCGACGGTCTCAGGGGGTGCCGGCCTGGCGCTGCCTGATCAAAGGATGTAGATCAGCAGGGCGATGATGAGCAGCACGCCGACGATCGTCCAGATCAGTCCACTTCCACGCATGTCGAGCTCCTTCTTCGTGCGGCCGACGCTCGGGTGCGCCGACGACTTCTGACGATTTTTGGCCAGACCTGGCCTCCCCGCAACGTGAAACGAGCCCCCGGTGTCACACTGGTCCCTGGTCGCCGACCGGCGACCGGACACCCCCGGGGACGACCAGGAGGCCCTGATGGCCGCAGCGCCGCTGACCGAGCGCCTGCTCGACTGCACCGAGCCCGCGGCGCGAGAGCGTGCCCTGGAGACCGCCGCGGCGGCGGTCCGGGCCGGCAAGGTCGTGGTGCTGCCCACCGACACGGTCTACGGCGTCGGCGCCGACGCCTTCGACGTGGTCGCCGTCGCGATGGTCCTGGCGGCCAAGCACCGGGGGCGCGAGATGCCCCCGCCGGTCCTGGTCCCCAACCCGCGCACCGTCGACGGGCTGGCCGAGTCCGTGCCGATGTACGCCAAGATCCTCATGCGCCAGTTCTGGCCCGGGCCGCTGACGCTCGTGCTGCGGGCCCAACCCTCGCTGCAGTGGGACCTGGGGGAGACCAACGGGACCGTCGCGCTGCGGATGCCCGACGACGAGGTGGCTCTCCACCTCCTGGCCGAGGTCGGCCCGATGGCCGTGACCAGCGCCAACGTCACCGGCCGGCCGGCGGCGACGACGGGCCAGGAGGCCCTGGGTCAGCTCGGCGGCGCCGTCGCCGTCTACCTCGAGGACGGCCCGCGCACCGGTGGCCTGCCCTCCACGATCCTGGACTGCACCGGTGAGGAGCCGGTGGTGCTGCGCCTGGGTGCGCTGTCCGCCGAGGAGATCCGCGGCGTGCTGGGCACGACCGTCCTGCACGACGGCCCGCCCGTGGGGGAGGGCCCTGGCGAGCCGGCCGATGAGGTGTCCGACGACGCTGCGGCGGAGGCCGGGGACGACGGCGCGCAGGCCCAGGACGGGCCCCGCACGACCTTGGTGCCCACCGGCGTGGAGGTCCCGCGCCACGCCCTGCGGACGATCGGCCCCGAGCCGACGATCGGCCAGGGCTAAGCCCTAGAGTGGGGCGCATGACTGCTGTGACGCCCGACACCTACTACGGCCCCGACTTCGGCGCTCTCCTCGATCAGGACCCCGAGGTTGCCGGACTGCTCGTCTCCGAGCTGGACCGCCAGCGCGCGGGCCTGCAGCTCATCGCCAGCGAGAACCAGACCAGCCCTGCCGTCCTGGCGGCCCTGGGCTCGACCCTGTCCAACAAGTACGCCGAGGGCTACCCCCATGCCCGCTACTACGGCGGCTGCGCCGAGGTCGACAAGGTCGAGGACCTGGCCATCGCCCGCGCCAAGGAGCTCTTCGGTGCCGACCACGCCAACGTCCAGCCGCACTCCGGCGCCAGCGCCAACCTCGCGGTCTACGGCGCCTTCGCCGCCCCCGGCGACACCGTCCTGGCGATGTCGCTGGACCACGGCGGCCACCTGACCCACGGCTTCAAGGTGAGCTTCTCCGGGAAGTGGTTCAACGCGGTCCACTACGGCGTGGCCGAGGACACCGAGGACATCGACTACGACCAGGTCGAGCGGCTCGCCAAGGAGCACAAGCCGAAGATCATCCTGGCCGGCGGCTCGGCCATCCCGCGCCTCATCGACTTCGAGCGCTTCCGCGCGATCGCCGACGAGGTCGGCGCGATCTTCTGGGTCGACGCGGCCCACTTCATCGGCCTGGTCGCCGGCAAGGTCATCCCCTCGCCGGTCCCGCACGCCGACGTCGTCTCCTTCACCACGCACAAGGTGCTGCGCGGCCCCCGCGGCGGCGCGATCGTGTGCAAGGAGGAGCACGCCAAGAAGATCGACCGCGCGGTCTTCCCGATGATGCAGGGTGGCCCGCTCATGCAGGGCGTGGCCGGCAAGGCGGTCAACTTCGCCGAGTGCATGACCCCGGCCTACCAGGCCTACGCCCAGCAGGTGCTCGACAACTCCCAGGCCCTGGCCGCCGCGCTGGACGGCCACGGCATCCGCCCGATCACCGGCGGCACCGACACCCACCTGTCGCTGCACGACCTGCGCGGCGTCGGCGTGACCGGCGTCGACGCCGAGGCCCGCTGCGACGCGGCCGGCATCGTGCTCAACAAGAACGCCATCCCCTTCGACCCGGAGAAGCCCAACGTGGCCTCCGGCATCCGGGTCGGCACCCCCTCGATCACGACGCAGGGCATGGGCGTGGAGCAGATGCAGCAGGTCGCCGACCTCATCCACCGTGCGGTGACCGAGGGCGACGCCGACCCGGACCACGCGGTCTCGGCGGAGGTGCGCGGCCAGGTCACCGAGCTGCTGAGCGCCTACCCGGCCTACCCGGAGCCGGCGGCCGGCTGAGCCGGCTCCGCGCCGCATACCCCTTCGGTATGTGGTGCGGAGGGGAGTCCACGCGTGCGCGAGTTCCTGATGGTGCTGCTGACGGCAGCGGTGGTGACCTACCTGGCCACGCCGCTGGTCCGTCGCCTCGCCTTCGCCGTCGGGGCGATCACCGCCGTGCGCGCGCGCGACGTCCACACCGTGCCGATCCCCAGGCTGGGCGGGGTGGCGATGCTCGTCGGCTTCGCCGCCGCCGTCCTGCTCGGGGGCAGGCTGCCCTATCTCGGGCAGCTCTTCGACACCAGCCCGCAGCTCTACGGCGTGCTGCTGGCCGCGGTGATCGTCACCGCCCTCGGCGCGCTCGACGACGTCCGCGAGCTGGACTGGCTGACCAAGCTGGCCGGGCAGGTGATCGCCGGCGGGGTGATGGCGCTCTTCGGGGTCAAGCTGCTCTCGCTGCCGATCGGCGGGGTCACCTATCTGCCCGAGCCGGTGATGGTGACCCTGACGATCCTCGTGGTCGTGGTCTCCACCAACGCGGTGAACTTCATCGACGGCCTCGACGGCCTGGCCGCGGGCGTGGTGCTCATCTCCTCCTCCGCCTTCTTCGGCTGGTCCTACCTGGTGAGCAGCAACTTCGACCCGCCCGACGTCTTCTCGCTGGCCACCTTCATCAGCGCGGCGCTCATGGGCTGCTGCCTTGGCTTCCTGCCGCACAACTTCCACCCGGCGCGGCTCTTCATGGGGGACGCCGGGGCCCTGCTGCTGGGGCTGCTGCTGGCCGCCGCGACGATCTCGATGACCGGCTCGGTCGACCCGAGCTCCTCGCTGGCCAGCGCGTCGGCCGCCACCGCGATCTTCCTGCCGCTGCTGATCCCGGTGGCGATCATGGCGCTGCCCTTCCTGGACATCCTGCTGGCGGTCTTCCGTCGCACCCGGGCCGGTCAGCTGCCCTGGAAGCCTGACCGGGGACACCTGCACCACCAGATGCTCGACATCGGGCACAGCCACCGGCGCGCGGTGGTCCTGCTCTACCTGTGGTCGGGGCTGATCGCGGCGGGGACGGTGAGCTTCGCCTACCTCCCGGCCTGGGCGAGCGTGGTCGGCATCCTCTTCCTGCTGGCGCTGGCGATCGTGCTCACCCGGCGCCCCGAGAACGCCCGCCCCTCGGCCGCCTCGACCACCTGAGTCAGCCAGCGGGCGCGAAACCCCTCGACCACCTGAGTCAGCCAGCGGGCGCGAAACCAGGGTTGTGCGGCGAAATCCCTGTCGACAACCCCGACTTCGCCGCACAACCCGGGGTTCCCGCACAACCCGGGCCCGGGAATCGCCGCACAACCCGGGGTTCCCCGCACAACCCGGGCCCGGGCATCGCCGCAACCCGTGCTTGCCGTATGACCGGGCTCGGCCGCATGACGTGGACTCGGCCGCACGGCTCGCAGATTCTGCCCCCGGCGACCTTGTGATAACTTTCACTAGCGCCCAGCCCTCCCTGTCCCAGGAGTCCTTCATGACCGCCACCGATGCGACGCGCCCTTCGCGCGTCCCGATGCGGGCCATGCTGCTGGGCGGGATCATCCCCTCCCTGCCGCTCCTGGTCGTCGTCCCGTTGCTTGCGTGGGCCGCGGCGGGGGAGTGGGCAGGGGTCTCGGCCGCCCTCGGGGCCGTGATATCTATCACTGTTTTCGCCCTCGGGATCTTCGGGATCCGGGGCGTCCTGGCCGGTCCGACGGCCACCACGATGGCCGGCGCCTTCCTGGTCTTCCTGCTCCAGATGGCCGTGCTCGGCGCCGTGATCTGGAGCCTGGGGCAGACCACCTGGCTGGAGATCACGCCGCTGGCGATCGGCTTCATCATCGTCGGCCTGGTCTTCCAGGTCGGGCTGGTCGTGGGCTATCTGCGCAGTCGTGCCGGGCTCGACGTGGTCGTCCCCACCCCGGACCGGGCGGACGTATGAGCTATCCGGAGCCCGAGGTCGAGGGGATGGCCAAGCAGACCGACATCGGTTACGCGGTGATCGGCTACCTGCTCGCCGGCCCCCTGGGCTTCGGACTCGTCGGCTGGCTGCTGGACTGGTTGCTGGACACCAGTTTCCTGCTGCCCGTGGGTGTCCTGTTCGGGATGGCCCTGTCCATGTACACCATCTGGCTCAGGTACGGTAGGTCATGACGTCGGTGTCCCTTCCTGCCCGCAGGCGGAGCGCCGCGGAGCCCGAGCCCGTCCCGACGTCCAACGACAACATTTCTTCAGACAGTCCTGTGGAGGAGAACGCGTGAGTGCGACCATGGCGGCCGTAGGGCTTGCCCTGCCGATGGCAGGGGACAACTCCCACTTCCCCCCCACGCCCGGCGACTTCTGGCAGCCGCTCTTCGCCATCCCGGGCACGCCCTACTTCTTCACCCGTCCGATGGCCCTCATGGCCATCGCGACCGTCATCCTCATGGTGTGGCTGTGGGTCACCGCCCGCCGGGCCGCGGTCGTGCCCGGCAAGGGCCAGTGGATGACCGAGCAGGTCTACAACTTCGCGCGCAACGGCATCGCCCGCGACATGATCGGCAGTCAGCACTTCAAGCCGTTCGTGCCCTTCCTGTTCGCGCTGTTCACCTTCATCCTGCTGAACAACCTCTTCGGCATCATCCCGCCGTTCCAGAACCCCACGATGGCCCGCATCGGCTTCCCGATCGCGCTGACCGCCATCGTCTACGTGGTCTACCACTGGGTCGGGCTGCGCAAGGCCGGTGGCGTCGGCAAGTACCTCGGCGGGATGCTCCCCAGCGGGCTGCCCGGCTGGATCAAGCCGTTCATCCTCTTCCTCGAGCTGATCACCTTCTTCATCACCCGCCCGCTGACCCTGGCGCTGCGACTCTTCGGCAACATGTTCGCCGGTCACATGCTCCTGGTCGTCTTCATCGTGGGTGGCTGGTACATGTTCAAGACCTTCGAGCCGGGCCTGATGGCCGTCGCCATCCCGGCCTGGATCATGGGTGTCGCACTGACCGTCTTCGAGGGGCTGATCCAGTTCCTCCAGGCCTACGTCTTCACCCTGCTGGCCGCCTCCTACATCGGTGGCGCGCTGGCCGACGAGCACTGAGCCGCAGGCCCAGGCTCCACCCGCACCACCTCTTGACCGACAACTGAATACGCAGCACAAGCCTCCGGCGGGCGCCACGCTCCGTCGGGACATCACACAGAAAGAGATTCGACGTGTCTGGTGACATCACTCTGCTCGGCTACGGCCTGTCCACCATCGGCCCGGCCATCGCCGTGGGTCTGATCTTCGCCGCCTACATCAACGGCGTCGCGCGCCAGCCCGAGGCCCAGAGCAAGCTGCAGCCGATCGCCATCCTCGGCTTCGCGCTGGCTGAGGCCCTGGCCATCTTCGGTCTGGTCCTCTTCTTCATCGCCTTCTTCGTCGGCTGACGCACCCCCCATCCAGACCCGTCCTCCGACCGCCCGCGACCTGTGGGTGAGTCCGGCGGACACCTACACGTGAGGAGCCGCTCGTGGAGCACACCACGATCGTGTCCGGCGTCCTGATGGCCGCGACCGAGGAAGCCGAGCCGATGGGCGCAGGGGAGAATGCCATCCCGATCCTGCCCTACCTGCCGGAGCTCATCTTCGGCCTGATCGTCTTCGGCATCTTCTACTGGTTCGTCGCCAAGTACATCGTCCCCAACCTCGAGAAGGCCTACGCCGAGCGTCGCGCCGCCATCGAGGGCGGGATGGAGGCGGCCGAGCAGGCCCGCGCCGAGGCGGACGCCGCGAAGAAGCAGTACGAGGACCAGCTGGGCGAGGCCCGCGCCGAGGCCGCTCGCATCCGCGAGCACGCCAAGGAGCAGGGCGCGCAGATCATCGCCGAGATGCGCCAGCAGGCCAGCACCGAGGCCAGCCGGATCACCGAGACCGCGCACAAGCAGATCGAGGCCGAGCGCCAGCAGGCCATGGTCCAGCTGCGTGGTGACGTGGGCAAGATCTCGACCGATCTGGCCAGCAAGATCGTCGGTGAGTCGCTGCACGACGAGTCCCGCCAGCGGGGCATCGTCGACCGCTTCCTGGCCGACCTGGACTCCGGCGCCATCCAGCCCGAGAAGCTGGGCGCCGCTCCGGCCGAGCAGGGGCACTGATGGACAGCTCGTTCCGACGTTCCTACCAGCCGGCCCGCCAGGCGCTGGACGAGGTGCTCGCCCACGAGGGCGGCTCCATCGATCCCTCGCGCGTGGCGGACGAGGCCTGGGCGGTCGCCAAGCTCGTCCAGGACAACGCCGTGCTGCGGCGCAGCCTGGGCGACTCGTCCCGGGAGGGTGGCGACAAGGCCGCCCTCGTGGAGCGGCTGCTCGGCGGCAAGGTCGGGGCCGGTGCGCTGCACCTGACCAAGGCCGTGGCCGCCCAGCGGTGGAGCGACCCCGGTGACGTGGTCACGGCGCTGGATCGCCTCGGTGTCGAGGCCGTCCTGGCCAACGCCGAGCGCCACGGCCGCCTCGGCCAGGTCGAGGACGAGCTGTTCCGCTTCACCCGGATCGTCGAGGCCAGCCCCGAGCTCCAGGCCGCGCTGACCGACCGCCGTGCGGATGCGGACGCCAAGCAGGCGCTCGTGGACCGGCTGCTGTCGATCAAGGCCGCCCCGGAGACCGTGCGCCTGGCCAAGGTCGCCGTGTCCGGCAGCCGCGACCGTCGCTTCGACCGCATCGTCGACGACTACCTGGAGCAGGCCGCCGAGCGGCAGGACCAGGTCACGGCGACGGTCACCAGCGCGGTCCCGCTCAGCCCCGAGCAGCACGACAAGCTCGTGGCGGCGCTCAGCCGCCAGTACGGCCGCCAGGTCCACACCAACGTGGTCATCGACGAGGACGTCGTCGGTGGCATCAAGGTGGAGATCGGCGACGAGGTCATCGACGGCACCGTGAGCCAGCGCCTGGCCGAGGCCCGCCGCCGGATGACCAGCTGACCCACCTACCCACCCACCCAGGCGACCCCGCACCCCATACAGCACCCGGCCCGCACGAACCCCGGGCCACCACGGAGGAGAAGACATGACGGAGCTGACGATCCGTCCGGAGGAGATCCGCGACGCACTGGACCAGTTTGTCCAGTCCTACGAGCCGAGCGCCGCCTCTCGCGAAGAGGTTGGCCGTGTGATCGACGCCGGTGACGGCATCGCCCACGTCGAGGGCCTGCCCTCGGTGATGACCAACGAGCTGCTGCAGTTCGAGGACGGCACGCTGGGCCTGGCCCTGAACCTGGACGCCCACGAGGTCGGTGTCATCGTCCTGGGTGACTTCTCGGGCCTCGAGTCCGGCCAGGCCGTCCGGCGCACCGGCGAGGTCCTATCCGTGCCGGTCGGCGACGGCTACCTCGGCCGCGTGGTGAACCCGCTCGGCGAGCCGATCGACGGCCTGGGCGAGATCGCCACCGACGGCCGTCGCGCCCTGGAGCTGCAGGCTCCCGGCGTGATGATGCGCAAGTCGGTCCACGAGCCGCTGCAGACCGGCATCAAGGCCATCGACGCGATGATCCCGATCGGCCGCGGCCAGCGCCAGCTGATCATCGGTGACCGCCAGACCGGCAAGACCACGGTCGCGATCGACACGATCCTGAACCAGAAGGCCAACTGGGAGTCCGGCGACCCGGAGAAGCAGGTCCGCTGTATCTACGTCGCCATCGGCCAGAAGGGCTCCACCATCGCCTCGGTGCGTGGCACCCTCGAGGAGAACGGCGCCCTGGACTACACCACGATCGTGGCGGCCCCCGCCTCGGACGCGGCCGGCTTCAAGTACCTCGCCCCCTACACCGGCTCGGCCATCGGCCAGCGCTGGATGTACCAGGGCAAGCACGTCCTCATCGTCTTCGACGACCTGTCCAAGCAGGCCGAGGCCTACCGCGCCGTGTCGCTGCTGCTGCGCCGTCCGCCGGGCCGTGAGGCCTACCCGGGCGACGTCTTCTACCTGCACAGCCGGCTGCTGGAGCGTTGCGCCAAGCTGTCCGACGACCTTGGCGCGGGCTCGATGACCGGTCTGCCGATCATCGAGACCAAGGCCGGTGACGTGTCGGCCTACATCCCGACCAACGTCATCTCCATCACCGACGGCCAGATCTACCTGCAGTCGGACCTGTTCAACTCCAACGTGCGTCCCGCGATCGACGTGGGTGTCTCCGTCTCCCGGGTCGGTGGCGCCGCGCAGATCAAGGCGATGAAGTCGGTCTCCGGCCGTCTGAAGGTCGACCTGGCACAGTTCCGTGAGATGGAGGCCTTCGCCATGTTCGCCTCCGACCTCGACGCTGCCTCCAAGGCCCAGCTCGAGCGCGGTGCCCGCATGGTCGAGATCCTGAAGCAGCCGCAGTCCTCCCCGGTCCCGGTCGAGGAGCAGGTCGGCATCATCTGGGCCGGCACCAACGGCCACATCGACGACGTGCCCGTCTCCGACGTGCGTCGCTTCGAGGCCGAGTGGGTCGACTACCTGCGCCGCGAGCAGGGCGACCTGCTGGCCGGCATCCGCGAGAGCGGCAAGCTGGGCGACAGCACCGAGCAGGTCCTGGGCGAGGCCATGGCGGCCTTCAAGCAGGAGTTCTCGCCGGACGACAGCCACGAGGTCCACGTCGGCTCCGCCGAGGACGACGAGAACATCGATGCGATGGAGGGCGACGACGTCCTGCAGGAGCAGATCACGGTCAACCGCAAGTGAGGTGAGGCGGGTATGCGGTGAGTCGCCGCATACCCGCCCCTCACCCGGGTGCGACCCGGGGCGACCGTCCAGACATCCACGAACCTAAAGTCACGAAAGAGGCGAGATATGGGAGCGCAGCAGCGGGAGTACCGCCAGCGCAGCCGGTCCGTCCAGTCGACGCAGAAGATCACGCGGGCGATGGAGCTCATCGCTGCCTCCCGCGTGGTCAAGGCCCGCCAGCGGGTTGCAGAGACGACCCCCTACGCGAACGCCATCACCCGAGCTGTGTCGGCCGTAGCCACCCACACCGACGTCGACCACCCGCTGACGACGGAGCGTGAGAACCCGAAGAACGCCGCGGTCCTGGTGATCACCTCCGACCGCGGTCTGGCCGGCGCCTACTCGGCGAGCGTGCTCAAGCGCAGCGAGCAGCTGCGTGAGCTGCTGCAGGAGCAGGGCATCGAGGTCGTGCCCTACCTGACGGGTCGCAAGGCGGAGAGCTACTACAAGTTCCGCGGTCGGGACTACGTCGACTCCTGGAGCGGCTTCTCCGACAGCCCGACCTTCGATGTGGCCAAGGAGATCGCCGAGCGCTGTGTCGCCGAGTTCATCAAGGGCTCGGAGAACGGCGGCGTCGACGAGCTGCACATCGTCTACACCAAGTTCGTCAACATGGTCACCCAGGAGGTGCAGGTCACGCGCCTGCTCCCGCTGGAGGTCGTGGAGGGCGAGGCTCCCCGTGACGACGAGATGTACCCCCTCTACGAGTTCGAGCCCACCGGGCCCGAGGTGCTGGACGCGCTGCTCCCGCGCTACATCACCTCCCGGATCTGGAACGCGCTGCTCCAGTCCGCGGCCTCCGAGCTGGCTGCCCGCCAGCGCGCGATGAAGTCGGCCACGGACAACGCGGAGGAGCTCATCAGGACCTACACCCGGTTGGCCAACCAGGCCCGCCAGGCCGAGATCACCCAAGAGATCAGCGAAATCGTGGGCGGCGCGAGCGCCCTCGCCGACGCCAAGAAGTGAGAAGGAAGCAACCATGACTGCTACCACTGACGCTCCCCAGCAGGAGCAGACCCAGGGCGCCGTGGGCCGCTTGGCCCGGATCATCGGCCCGGTCGTCGACGTCGAGTTCCCGCCCGGGCAGATGCCTGCCCTCTACAACCTGCTCAAGACCGAGGTCGAGCTCGACGGTGAGAAGAAGACCGTCAACCTCGAGGTCGCCCAGGACATCGGCGACAACATGGTCCGCGCGATCTCCCTGCAGCCCACCGACGGCCTGGTCCGTGGTGGCGCCGTGCAGGACACCGGCGGTCCCATCTCGGTGCCCGTCGGCGACGTGACCCTCGGTCACGTCTTCAACGCCACCGGTGACGTGCTCGACCTGCCCGAGGGCGAGACCCTCGAGGTCACCGAGCGTTGGGGCATCCACCGCGCCGCCCCGGCCTTCGACCAGCTGGAGTCCAAGACCCAGATGTTCGAGACCGGCATCAAGGTCATCGACCTGCTGACCCCCTACGTGCAGGGTGGCAAGATCGGCCTGTTCGGCGGCGCCGGCGTGGGCAAGACGGTGCTCATCCAGGAGATGATCGCCCGTGTGGCCCGCGACCACGGTGGTGTGTCGGTGTTCGCCGGTGTCGGTGAGCGCACCCGTGAGGGCAACGACCTGATCGTCGAGATGGAGGAGGCTGGCGTTCTCGGCCAGACCGCCCTCGTCTTCGGCCAGATGGACGAGCCGCCGGGCACCCGTCTTCGCGTGGCGCTGTCCGCGCTGACGATGGCGGAGTACTTCCGTGACGTGCAGAAGCAGGACGTGCTGCTCTTCATCGACAACATCTTCCGCTTCACCCAGGCCGGTTCCGAGGTCTCCACGCTGCTGGGTCGCATGCCCTCCGCCGTGGGTTACCAGCCGAACCTCGCCGACGAGATGGGCACCCTCCAGGAGCGCATCACCTCGACCCGTGGTCACTCGATCACCTCGATGCAGGCGATCTACGTCCCGGCCGACGACTACACCGACCCGGCCCCGGCGACCACCTTCGCCCACCTGGACGCGACGACCGAGCTCTCCCGCCCGATCGCCTCGATGGGTATCTACCCGGCCGTGGACCCGCTGGCCTCCACCAGCCGCATCCTGGACCCGCGTTACATCACCCAGGAGCACTACGACACCGCCGTCCGGATCAAGTCGATCCTCCAGCGCTACAAGGAGCTGCAGGACATCATCGCGATCCTCGGTATCGACGAGCTCTCCGAGGAGGACAAGATCCTCGTCGGCCGCGCCCGTCGTATCCAGCGCTTCCTGTCGCAGAACACCTACGTCGCCAAGCAGTTCACCGGCATCGAGGGTTCGACCGTCCCGCTGGCCGAGACCATCGAGGCCTTCACCAAGGTCGCCGACGGTGACTACGACCACGTCCCCGAGCAGGCCTTCTTCATGTGTGGTGGCCTCGAGGACGTCGAGCGCCAGGCCGCAGAGCTGGAGAAGAACAGCTGAGTGCCTGACGCCATAGTTCCGGCATGACGGAGGGCCGGTGAGGAGCAATCCTCACCGGCCCTTCCGCATCAGGGCCGGTGAGGAGCAATCCCCACCGGCCCTTCCGCATACCGGGCCGCGAGGTTGGTCGGGTCCGGGTCTGGGGATCTTGGTGTGGGGTGCGCGGCCTGGGGTGCGCGGCCTGGGGTGCCACGCCGCCTCACCCGAGGAACCCCGGGTTGTGCGGGTAAATCCCTGTCGACAAGGGCGGTCTCAGCGCACAACCCGGGGTTCGTCGTCCTCGTTCCGGGGCTAGCGCGACCGTGCGATGGCAGCGAGCACCCGTTCCCGGATGACGTGAGGACGTGCAAGGTCCGCCCACGTGATACGGACCACCTGGTAGCCCAGCTCTCGCAGGCGGTCCTCTCGCCACTTCTCGGCGAGAAGATCGTCCATCGCCTCATACTTCGCCCGGCCGTCGAACTCGATGAGGACCTTGTGGGCGTCCAGTTTGAGGTCGGCGACCCCAATCAGCGTGGGTCCGTCCCAGACGGCGAACTGCGGCGTCGTCGGCCCGAGACCCAGCCCATTGATGGTCCAGCGCGCGCGGCTCTCACCCGTGGACTCGCTCCGCCCGTCCGCGGCAGCCACGACGCTGCGGACCTTGGCCGTCGCCTTGCCGAAGCCCCTGTCGACCAGTTCTGCGAGCTGACGGTCGACCTCGGCGCGTGCAGGGCCAGGCCGGTCCTTGGGGTCCCTGCGGCGCCAGCCGAACGGGTCCGGCTCCCGACCCTCCTGGTATGCGGCCTGCGCGTCGGTGACCTCAGCCTGGTGGAGGACGCCGTCCACGGCGACGATGCCGGTCTCGATGCCGTAGGTGGCCGCGACCTGGAGCGCAGCGAGGGCCGGGACTACTGTCACGATCCCATCAATCGGCACCACCATGTGCGCAGGCACGGGTGCGTGGACCCACACGATGCCGTCACGGCGTCCCTTGCCCGAGCCGATGCGGCTCATGTGCACGAGGTCGTCGTCGCCGTAGCACCGGAGGTCGAGGAGCCGCAGCGCGCTCCCGTGGCTGACGGCCAGGCCTCCGTCCGTGGGTGCCAGGCCTCCGTCCGTGGGTGTCAGGCCTACGTCCGTGGGTGCCAGGCCTACGTCCGTGGGTGCCTGACCTCCGCCCGTGCGGGCCACGTCTTGTCCCCTATCCCTGGCGACGTCGGTAGTCCCAAGGTGGAGGTGTGCTGGTGCCAGGCTCAGACCCACGGCGCTGACGGTCAACCGTTTGCGTTCCCAGGGTGGTGCTTGCCTCAGAGCTGAGGTGAGGACCAATGCGTCCCGGCGGACCCGCGTGACGTCTTTGGCCCGGACCGCAGCGTCGATGACGTGGCGTGAGATCCCGGCCGCGCGCAGCTGGGCCACGCTGGCAGCACCGCCTTGGGCCTGCAACAACTTCACGACGTCCGTTCCCATGGGCCGATTCTGGCTACCGGGGTGCGGCTTCGTTTCGAGTTATCCACAGGGGAGGAGGTCTAGACGCGAAGCAACCCCGGGTTATGCGCTGAGATCGCCGTTGTCGGCATGGATCTCGCCGCACAACCCGGGCTTCCCTGGCTCGTCCTCCATGTCGTGCTGGTCCAGGGGTGTGTTACGGACGGGCTTGCTGGTCCAGGGGTGTTGTTGCGAAGGGCCTGCTGGTCCAGGGGTGTGTTGCGGACGGCCCTGCCGACCCTGAGCCTCGCCCCGCGGTCGCGCGTCAGGCCAGACCCAGGTGATAGGCCTCTTCCCGCAGCTCGTCCCGGACCCGCGGGTGGGCGGCGTTCTCGATGAGGTCGTGCGCCTGCTCCTTCTCCGAGCGCCCCCAGAGGAGCGCCGTGCCCTGCTCGGTGACGATCGCGGTCTGCTGGAAGCTGGTGACCGGCTCGTCGACCATCGGCACGATGGTCGACACGTCCGCCTTGGGGTGCCAGGAGCGCAGGGCGATGAAGGACTGCCCGCCCAGGGAGTGCAACGCGCCGACGATGAAGTCCGTCTGGCCGCCGAAGCCGCTGTGGATCCGGGCGTTGATGCGCGAGGCGTTGGCCTGGCCGAAGAGATCGACCTCGAGAGCAGTGTTGATCGAGGTCATCAGACGCTGGTGGGAGATGAGGCCGGGGTCGTTGATGTGCTCGGTGCGCCCCATCCGGACGCGCTGGTTGCCGTCGATCCAGTCGTAGAGCTCCTGGGTGCCGAAGATGAACGAGGTGCTCAGCGGGTGCGTCTCGTCCAGCGCGCCCGCGCGGTCCAGGGCCAGCACGCCGTCGGAGAACATCTCGGTCCAGAGCCGCAGACCCTTGCGCCTGGTGAGCGCAGCCAAGGCAGCGTCCGGCACCGCACCGATACCCATCTGCAGGGTCGCGCCGTCGCCGATCATCGAGGCGACCTTCTCGCCGATGGTGATGGCGTCCTCGCCCAGCGGCGTGGAGGCGGCTGGGGCGGCGACCAGCGGGCTGTCGACCTCGACCGCGAGGTCGACGTGCTCGACCGGCACCAGCGCGTCGCCATAGGTGTAGGGCATCCGCGGGTTGACCATCGCCACGACCAGCGCCCCGCGCCCCCGCGCGGCCTCGATGGCGGCCGGCAGGACGTTGACCTCGATGCCCAGCGAGATCATCCCGTTGCGCGGCGGCGCGCAGTGCACGATCACCGCGTCCGGCGGCAGTGCCCCGCGGAAGAGCACCGGCACCAGCGAGAGCCGCGAGGGCACATAACGCAATCCCGGGTGCCGCCGCTGACCGGGGCCGACGAAGCAGGTCTCGGCGGTGACGCACTCCCGCTCGGGCAGCCCGTGGCCGCCGTTGAGCGCGTGCAGGATGTAGCGTTCGACGCTCTCGTCCAGAACCTTCACCAGCTCCCAGGGGATGCTGTGGTTGCCGGAGACGACGACCCGCGGGTTGTCGGGAAGGAAGCGCAGGGCGTGGGACAGGACATCGACGTCGATGGTCTTCACGGCCACCATTGTGTACCCCCCCATCGGCGATAGGATCGCCCGGGCCGTCGTCGCGGCGGCCACCACGGACTATCTGGCAGAGGAGGCCCCGTGAGCCTGTGGACGACGCACGGAGACGGTTATCGGATCGAGCCCGGGCACGTGGTCGCGCCCCGGGAGCGGCTCGCGTGGGGTCCCACGATCGGGATCGGTATGCAGCACGTGGTCGCCATGTTCGGCGCCACCTTCCTGGTCCCCCTGATCACCGGCTTCCCGCCCAGCACGACCCTGCTGTTCAGCGGCATCGGCACCCTGCTCTTCCTGCTCATCACCGGCAACCGCGTGCCGTCCTACCTGGGCAGCTCCTTCGCCTTCCTCGCCCCGATCGCCGCCGCCCAGGGGATGCACGGCCCGGCCGGCGCCCTCGGCGGCGTGGTCATGGCGGGCATCGCGCTGGCCCTCGTCGGGCTGATCGTCCAGGCCGTCGGCCACGCCTGGGTCAGCCGTCTCATGCCCCCGATGGTCACCGGCGCCATCGTGGCGCTCATCGGGCTCAACCTGGCACCGGCGGCCTGGGGCAATGTCGAGCAGGCGCCGGTCACCGCGCTGGTCACGATGCTGGCGATCGTCCTGTGCACCGTGCTCTTCCGCGGGATCCTGGGGCGCCTGTCGATCCTGCTCGGCGTCGTGGTGGGGTATGCGGTAGCCGCTTTCCGTGGGGAGGTCGACTTCACCGCCATCGGTGAGGCCGGCTGGGTGGGGGCGCCCACCTTCATGCTGCCCGAGTTCCACTGGAACGTCATCGGCCTGTTCCTGCCCGTGGTGCTGGTCCTCGTCGCCGAGAACATCGGGCACGTGAAGTCGGTGGCCCAGATGACCGAGGAGACCGCGGACGACCTGGACCACATGATCGGGCGCACCCTGCTCTCCGACGGGCTGGCCACCACGCTCGCCGGCTCCGGCGGTGGGTCGGGGACGACGACCTACGCGGAGAACATCGGCGTCATGGCGGCGACCAAGGTCTACTCCACGGCCGCCTATTGGGTGGCCGGGATCACCGCGATCCTGCTGGCCTTCCTGCCCAAGTTCGGCGCCGCCATCCAGACCGTCCCCGTCGGGGTGCTCGGTGGGGCCGCGACCGTCCTCTACGGCATGATCGGCGTCCTCGGCTTCCGGATCTGGGTCGAGCACCGCGTGGACTTCAGCAACCCGATCAACCTGACGACCGGTGCCGTGGCGCTGATCGTCGGCATCGCCAATTACACGGCCGTCCTCGGCGACCTCGTCTTCGAGGGCATCGCGCTGGGCACCGCGGCCGCGCTGATCCTCTACCACGGCATGCACGCCATCAACCGCCTCACCGGGGCGGTCGCCAGCGAGGGTGGGCACTTCGAGATCGGTGGGTCCACCAACCGGGCCCCGGAGATCGCCGACCCGTCGTGGAGCGATCCGCAGGGCCGCTAGACTGATCTGAGTCGTCATCCACCCGAAGGGAACAACTCGTGAGTGCACTCCAGGTCGAGCTCGTCGCCGCGGACCGCAAGGTCTGGCAGGGTGAGGCTGCGATGGTCAGCGCCCGCAGCATCGACGGTGATCTGGGCATCATGCCCGGCCACACGCCCATCCTCGGCGTGCTGGTGACCGGCGAGGTCCGCATCAAGTCCACGGGTGGCTCCACCGAGACGGTCACCATCGACGGTGGCTTCCTGTCGGTCGACCACGACCGCGTCGTGATCGTGGCCGACCGGGTCGACGCCGGCAACCTCGCCTCCCAGGACCAGACCGCCTGACCCATGCCGGACAGCCTCATCCTGGTGACGCTCGCCGTTCTCGGCGCGCTGGTGATCCTTGGGGTGGGGCTGCTCGCGTTCCGGTTCTTCGGCGAGCAGGGCGCCGTGTGCCCGCCCATGCCCGCCGCCTACCGTGCCGCCGGGGACATCTGGCGTCGCGGCACCCTGCGCTTCGACGACGACCGCCTGGCCCTGAAGGGGTCGGGCGGTCTTTCTGCCGGTCCGTGGCTACGCGGCAACCTCGACCTGGGCATCGCCTCCCGCGCGGGGGAGGAGGACGCCCGTCAGATCCGTCGTGAGGGCCTGATCATGGTCCCAGTCACCTACGGCAGCTCGACCTTTGACCTCGCCCTGGACGAGGAGCACTACACAGCGCTCCGGGCCTGGGTCGAGGCCGTCCCGCCGGGCTGGAACGCCAGCGTCGCCTGAGCCGCGACAGCCTGAGCCGCGACAGCCTGAGCCGCGACAGCCTGAGCCGCAACAGCCTGAGCCGCAACAGCCTGAGCCGCAACAGCCCCAGCCCCGATAGGGAAGGCACGGTCGCCCGAGCCCCCAGGCCGAGGTCAGGCGTCGTCGTCGGTGGGGTCGTCGTCCTGGGCCACCCCAGCGCCCCGTCCGCGCCGCACCGGTGCCTCCTCCCGGCCACCGCCCGGCTGCCACAGCACGTCGCCGTCGCCGGAGAGGTTGGCCACCCGGGCCAGGATGAAGAGCAGGTCGGAGAGACGGTTGAGGTACTTGGCGGTCAGCGGGTTGACCCCGCCCTCGCCCTTGGCCGCGTCCTGCCCGGCCGGCTCGTCCCCGTATGCCTCCAGCGCCGCCCACGCCGCACGCTCGGCACGACGGGTCACGGTCCGCGCGACCTGCAGATGGGCCGACCCGGGCGTCCCGCCGGGCAGGATGAACGAGCGCAGCGGCTCCAGCCGCTCGTTGTAGTGGTCGCAGTCGGCCTCGAGCTCGTCGATCCACTCCGCCCGCACCCGCAGCGGCTCCCACTCATAGCTGGCCCGCAGCGGCATGCACAGGTCGGCGCCGACGTCGAAGAGGTCGTTCTGGATCCGCGTCAGGGTCTTCTCGACCTCGTGCGACAGCGCACCGCAGGCGATCGCGACACCGATCATCGAGTTCGCCTCGTCGGTGTCGGCGTAGGCGGTCAGACGAGGATCGGTCTTGGCGGTCCGCCCGTTGTCGCCCAGGGCGGTGGTGCCGTCGTCTCCGGTGCGCGTGTAGATCCGCGTGAGGTTGACCATGCCCAGATCGTCCCACGCACCTTCTGCGACGCTCCGCCTGGGTCGAGGAGGGTATGCAGCAGCTCGCCTCAGGTGACGAGCGTCGCCGAGGCGCGGCGCGGGTCGGCCCCGGCCTCGAGCCGCCCGTCGCTGTGCCGGGCCGCGGCGCCGACGCCGCCGAAGTACATCGCCAGCCGGTCGTGCTCGAAGCGGACCAGGCACGCCTCGTCCAGGCTGGCGGCGATCTCGGCGTCCTGCTCGTGGTCGATCCGGGTGGAGCCGTCGTCGAGCCGGCGCGGGTGCATGCGGGGCCGGTCGATGGCGGTCTGCAGGTCCTCGCCGTGCATGGCCAGGTGCGTCATCACCTGGGCCAGGGCCGTCGTGATCCGGTCGGCGCCGGGGGTGCCGATGGCCAGGACGGTGCCGTCCGCGCGACGGGCGGTGGTCGGGGCCATGTTGGAGGCGAGCCGGGTGCCCGGGGCCAGGGCGTGCACGCCGAGGCGGTTGAGCTCGAGCTCGCCGAGGGCGTTGTTGCCCATGAGGCCGGTGCCGCTGATCGTCATGCCGGAGCTGTAGCCGGCGGAGGCGGTGAAGGCGCACGCCAGGCCCGTCTCGTCGACCACGGACACGTGGGCGGTGCTGGGGGAGCGGGGCAGCCCGAGCGAGCCGATCTCGTGCAGCGTCTCCAGCAGCTCGGCGCCGGCGGCCGCCAGGTCCTCGGCGGTGTCGATCCGGTCGAGCCGGATGTCGAGCACGTCCTTGAGCACGGTCGCGGCCCGTGCCGGGGTGATCTCCTCCTCCACGGCCTGGAGCAGGCGCAGCATGGCGGTCAGGACCGGGCCGCCGATCGACGGCGGCGGGTTGCAGGCCAGGTGCCAGTCGCCCAGCGTGCTGCGCAGCGCCGGGCGCACGACCGGGCTGTAGGCGGCCAGGTCGGCGGCGCACAGCAGGCCTCCGCGCTCGCGCATGTCGGAGTCGATCGCGCGGGCGACGTCGCCGGTGTAGACGGTCTGCCAGCCCTGCTCGCCGATCTGCTCCAGGGTCTGCGCGAGGTGCTCGTCGGCGATGGGGTGGCCGACGGGGGGTGCCTCGCCACCGGCGGTGAACAGCTGGCGGGTGCGGGGGTCCCAGGCCAGGATCGAGTCGTAGATGAGCACGAGATAGGACTGGGCGGTCCGGCTCAGCGTGTAGCCGTGCCGGGAGACGTCGGCGGCCGGCTGCATCAGCTGGGCCCAGGGCGCCGCCCCGAAGCGTTCGTGCGCCCAGCCCATGCCGGCGAACATGCCCGGGGTCGCGACCGAGCCCGGCCCGACGAAAGTCGTCATGCCGCCGCCGTAGCTGTTCTCCACCTTGATCAGCCCGGCCCCGAAGCGCTCCTCCGGCTGGCCGCGACCGGGCATCTCGACGTTGGCGTCGATGACCACCGGGTCGCCCTCGGTGGGCCAGATGTTGATGAAGCCACCGGCCAGCGGGGAGACGATGCCCGGCTCGGTCACCGTGGCCACCATCATCGCGGCGATGGCCGCGTCGACCGCGGTGCCCCCGCAGTCGATGGCGTGCTGCGCCGCCTGGGTGGCGTGCGCGTTGGGGGCGGCGATCGCGGCCTGGTGCGTCATGCCCCGATTCTGCCGCACCTCCTCAGCAGACCCTGGACTCCGCGTCCTCAGAAGAGCCTGGACTCCGCGTCGTCGATCCCGCGCAGCGCCTCGTAGTCCAGCGTCACGCACCGGATCCCGCGGTCGGCCGCCAGCACCTTGGCCTGCGGCTTGATCACCTGGGCCGCGAAGATCCCGGTCACCGGCGCCAGGTGCGGGTCGCGGTTGAGCAGCTCCAGATAGCGCGTCAGTTGCTCGACACCGTCGATCTCGCCCCGGCGCTTGATCTCCACGGCCACGGTCGCCCCGTCAGCGTCCTTGCACAGGATGTCGACCGGGCCGATGGCGGTGGGATACTCCCGCCGCAGCAGGCTCCAGCCTTCGCCGAGGGTGTGGATGTGCTCGGCCAGCAGCGCCTGGAGCTGTGCCTCGACGCCGTCCTTGACCAGGCCCGGGTCGATGCCGAGCTCGTGGCTGGAGTCGGAGAGGACCTCGTGCAGCCGGATCCGGAGGGTGTCGTCCCGCTTGCCGTGGCTGACCAGCCAGACCGACTCCACGCCCTCCTCGCGCTCGAGCTCGTCGGGGTCGACCTCGGCCATCGAGCAGGGCGGGGCCATCCAGTTCAGCGGCTTGTAGGAGCCGCCGTCGGAGTGGATGAGGACCGAGCCGTCGGCCTTGACCATGAGCAGACGGGTCGCCAGCGGCAGGTGGGCCTGGAGGGCCCCCTGGTAGTCCACCGAGCACCGGGCGATCACGACACGCACGCGGGTCACCCTAACCCGCCGAGGGCGTCCGGTGAGGTGCCCACAGCACCCGGCCCCACCGCATACCCCGCCCCTCCTGGTCTGAGAAGATCGTCCCATGCGTGAGATCAGCACGGTCGCGGTCATCGGCCTGGGCACCATGGGTGCGGGCATCGTCGAGGTCTTCGCCCGGGGTGGCCTGCGGGTCATCGGGGTCGAGACCACCCAGGAGTTCGCCGACCGCGGTCGCGCGATCCTGCAGAAGTCCACCGACCGGGCGGTGGCCAAGGGCAAGCTCGACGAGGCGGGGCAGCAGGAGATCCTCGACCGGATCAGCATCACCACCGAGTTCGCCGACCTGGCCGGGGCCGACCTGGTCGTGGAGGCGGTGCCCGAGATCATGGCCCTCAAGCACGAGATCTTCGGCAAGCTCGACGAGGTCGTGGCCGACGACGCGATTCTTGCCTCCAACACCTCGAGCCTGTCGATCACCGAGATCGCGGCGCCGACCAAGCACCCCGAGCGGGTCGTGGGCATGCACTTCTTCAACCCCGCGCCGGTCCTGAAGCTGGTCGAGGTCATCACCACGCTGCGCACCGACGACGCCGTGCGCGACGCCGTGGTCGCCGTCTCCGAGAAGCTGGGCAAGAAGCCGGTGGTGGTCGGCGACCGCGCCGGCTTCGTGGCCAACTACCTGCTCTTCGGCTACTTCACCTCGGCGCTGAAGATGGTCGAGACCGGGCACGTCTCCCGCGAGGACCTCGACACCGCGATGCGCGTCGGTGCCGGCCTGCCGATGGGGCCGCTGACCCTGATCGACCTGGTCGGCCTGGACGTGTGCCACCACATCGGCGACGTCATCTACTCCCACACCCGCAGCCAGATGCACGCGCCGAGCCCGTTGCTGGGCCGCATGGTCACCTCCGGGCTGCTCGGCCGCAAGAGCGGGCGCGGCTTCTACACCTACGAGGGTGGCCGGATGGTCGAGGACGCGCAGACCCCGGCGCCGGTGGCCGACTCCGGCCTGTCGGTCGTCGGCGTGGTCGGCACCGGAGAGGTCGCCGACGAGCTCGTCTCGCGGCTCGAGGGGGCGGGGTATGAGGTTCGCCACGTCGCCGACGCCGAGGACTCCGGGGAGCTCGCCTCGCTCAAGGACGCCGGGCTGGTGGTCGAGGCGCAGGACCTCGACTTCGACCTCGAGGACCTGGAGAACCTGGAGGACGGCGAGGAGCTGCCGGGTCGCGACCTGGAGGACCTCTTCGCCGAGCTGGGCGAGGTCACCGGGCCCCAGACCGTGCTGGCGACCGTCAACAGCGCCGCCGCCATGGGCCTGGCCGCGCACTCCGGCCGTCCCGAGCGCAGCGTCGTGCTGCGCGTGCACGCCCCGACCGGAAACGGTCAGGTCATCGAGGTCGGTCGCACCTCGGTCACCGACGAGGGCGCGCTGGACCTGCTGCGCGGCGTGATCACCAAGATGGGTGCCGAGCCGGTCGTCTGCCGCGACCGGGTCGGTCTGGTCGTCGACGCGCTGCTGGTGCCGCACCTCAACGACGCGGTCCGGATGCTCGACGAGGGCTATGCCTCGGTGCAGGACATCGACACCGCGACCGTGTTCGGCCTGGGCTATCCCGTGGGCCCCTTCGCGATGATCGACCAGATCGGCGCCGACGAGGTGCTCTCGATCTGCGAGGAGCTGGGCGGGTCCGGCCTGCCGCGTGAGGCCGTCGAGCCGTCCCCGCTGCTCATCGAGCACGTCGTCCTGGACCGTCCCTTCACCAGCCGCTGAGGCTGCTTCTTCCGTCGTGGGCCGGTCGAACCGTCGCCGCAGGGGCGGCCGGCCCCTCCCTCGGGCCGGCGGCGGACTGCCGCCGAGCCTGCGCGAGCCGGCCGTGACCGAGGTCCGCTACGCCGGGCAGGTCTGGGGCGTGCGTCAGGTGCGCCCCAACGAGACAGGGAGGGTCTACGTCTGCCCCGGCTGCTCCGGCGAGGTCGGCGCCGACACCGCCCACACCGTCGTCTGGCCGCTGGCCTCGATGCAGACCGTCGAGAACCGCCGCCACTGGCACGGCGTCTGCTGGGCGGCCCGTGACCGCCGCCGCCCCCACGGCTCTTTCGCCTGAGGAGCTGTGCGCCCGAGCGGGTCTCAGAGATCGAGAGCGGCGGAGGCGACCACGGCGCAGGTCCAGGCCAGCGGCGCGACGGCCGCGGGTGAGCCATCCTTGAGGACCTTCTCGGGCAGGGCGCCGGCGGGGGTGCGGTGCCGAGCGAGCCAGTTCAGAATCCGCCCGGCCCGTTCGTGATCGCCGAGCGCGGCATGGGCCTGGGCGAACAGGGCCGTCTCGGGGGTCCAGCTGATGCCGTCCTGGCGCCAGCCCTCGCCGGGGGCGATCCCACCGGCTGGCCGGAGCATCGCCTGCCACGCTGTCCCGAGCAGTGGAGCCACCTCGCTGTCGAGTCCCCGGACGTAGGGCGGCAGCAGGAAGGTGATGGCGCTGTCCTGGCCACCGCCCCGCACGTAACGCTGGTAGCCGCGCGCGCCGAAGCGGGTGCGGATCGTGCCCGTCAGCCGCTCGGCCGCGCCGCCGGCCCGTGCCGCCTCGGGGCACAGCTCCCCGCCGAGACGCGCCGCCGCCTGGAGCCCGCTGAGGGTGACGGCCGCGATCCCCAGCGTCGTGCGGCGTTCGGGCACCTCCCAGTAGTCCGGCGTCGGGCTCGGCAGTCCGTCGCGCGACCGGTCGAGGTCGGCGAGGACCGCGCGCAGGCCCGCGCCCGCCGCATGCCCGGTCAGCTCCAGAATCTCGCTGCGACGGGAGGGCAGGAGGTCGCAGGCCTCGGCGACCGCCCAGAGGAACCAGCCGACCCCGTCCGCCTGGACCGGGCGGTCGTCGGGCACCCCGCCGAGCAGGGTCGAGCGTGCCTCGAACCGACCGTCCTCGCGCTGCACCTCGGTCAGGAAACGGAGCCAGGTCAGGACGTCCTCCGCCCTGCCGAGGCGGGCCCAGGTCCGGACGACGTGGGCGGCGTCCCGCGGCCAGACGTAGCGCCATGGATCGTTCCACGCCGCGACCGGTGCGGGGAGCCCGTGGCTGAGGACGTTGAGGTCGAGCACGCTGGAGGCCACCAGCTCCCGCCACTGCGGTGCCACCGACGCCTCGGCGGCGCTGAGCAGCTCCTGCTCCGTGAGAGCGACCTCGCTGGTGCCGTCCGCGTCGTCCAGCACCCGCGAGCGTTCTCGCGGGAAGACCTCGCCCTCCTTGAGGAGCACGCGCTGCCCGGTCATGGTGATGCCGACCCCGCCCGAGTAGAGCGAGACCCGCGAGCGGTCGGGCCGGAGGGCACGCTCGACCGGCACGCCCACCGCGACCCCGGCGGCCGCGATTCCCAGGCCCAGCACGGACCGGCGCCGCAGCTCCGTCATGCCCTCAGACTGTCACGCGGTCCGCGTGACAGGGGCAGGGTGTGTCCGCCGGTGGGGACCAGACCGTGTCGCCGGCGGGGAGCAGAGCGTGTCGTCGGTCGGAAGCAGAGCGTGTCGTCGGTGGGGAGCAGACCGTGCCGTCGGTCGCCATCACAGGGCGTTCTGGCGGGGGACGAGCACCTCGTGATAGATCAGCAGCAGTCCGGCGGCGACGGGGATGGCGATGAGCGCACCGAAGACGCCGAGAAGGGTGCCGCCGGCCAGGACGGCCACGACGGTCACGGCGCCGGGCACGGAGACGGTGCGGCGCATGATCGTCGGGACGATGACATAGTTCTCCACCTGCTGGTAGATCACGTAGTAGACGAGCACGATCAGGGCGGTCGTCGTGCTCACCGTCAGACCTGCGAGGGCCACGATGATGGCGCCCAGCGTGGCGCCCACCATCGGGATGAGCCCGAGCAGGCCGACCAGGACGGCGAGCATCGCCGAGTAAGGGATGCCCAGCAGCTGCATCGCGATCCACGAGCACAGCGCGTTGATGGAGGCCACCGCTCCCTGCCCGAGGGCGTAGCCGCCCACGCGGTGCATGATCTCCTCGGCCAACGTCACCACGCGCGGTCGGCGGCTCAACGGCACGAGGCGGTATGCGGCGTCCTTGGTCGTGGGGAGGGTGGCCAGCAGGTAGAGGGTCAGGATGAACGAGGTCAGGACCCCCACGAGGCTGCCGGCGACCCAGCCGGCCGCGCCGAGCACGCCGCCGAAGACCGTGGCGATGGTGTCCTTGTCGGTCGCGAGCCGGTCGGCCTCCTGGATGAGGCGCTCGGAGAGGCCGTACTGCGCGTCGAGCTCGTTGAACCAGGGCGCGTCGCCGAGATCCCGCAGATAACCCGGGGTCCGCTCGATCAGCGAGGTCGCCTGCGCGGCGATCGGCGGGACGATGAGCAGCAGCACCGCCGTGACGGTGCCGATCAGCCCCAGGAAGACGAGCCCGACCGCGGCCGGTCTGCCCATCCCGCGCCGGGTCAGCCACCGCACGATCGGCTCCAGGGCCAGCGTGACGAAGAGCGCCACGAGCATGAAGGTGAAGATCGAGGTCAGCCGGGTGAGGTTCTGCACCAGCAGCCAGGCCAGCAGCGCGCCCAGGGCGAAGGTGAACCCGATGTAGAAGGGGGAGACCAGGGCCATCGACCGCGGCTCGGGCTCGGGCCCGTCCGCTCGTCGCGGCTCGGCGGCGTCCTCGGCCCGCCGCTCCAGGCTCACCGTCTGGTCGGGCCCGACGCTCCCACCGACGCTCCCGCCAACGGTCCCGCCGTGCTCGGTCCGGGCGGGCTGCGCCGACGCCACGTGCACGTGCATCGGGTGGCTGGAGTCCAGCAGCTCGCGCTGCAGGCGGTTGCTCTCGGCCAGCAGGGTCAGCTGGCGCTCGCGGTAGTTCTGCCAGGACTGCACGGCCCGGCGGCCGGCGGTCGGGACGTTGCGCGGCCGCAGGCGCCGCAGCATCCGGGCAGTGCCCAGCCCGCGCGAGCCCTTGGCCTGGCGGCCCGAGCTGGCGCGGTCACGCCCGGTGCTGCGCTGGGTCACCCGGCCGGCTCCACCAGCTCCACGAGCACGCCGCCGGCGTCCTTGGGGTGGATGAAGTTGATGAGTGAGCCGGCGGTGCCCCGGCGCGGCTCGTCGTAGAGGAGCCGCAGCCCGCGCGAGCGCAGCAGGTCGCTCGCGGCACGCACGTCGCTGACCCGGTAGGCCAGCTGCTGCAGGCCGGGGCCGTTGCGGTCGATGAACTTGGCGATCGTCGACTCGGGACCGGTCGGTGCCAGCAGCTGGATCATGGCGGCACCGTCGCCGCCGTGCGGCTCGGCCTGCCCGACGGCGATCATCGCCTCGCGCACGCCCTGCTCGGCGTTCGTCTCCTCGTGGACCAGGCGGTTGCCCAGGACCTGCTCGTGGAAGGCGATCGCGGCGTCCAGGTCCGGGACGGCGATGCCGACGTGGTCGATGGTCAGCAGGAAGGGGCCGAGGTCGTCGCCGACGGCCTGGCCGTCGGGACCGTCGATGCTGCGGGGCGTCTCGCTCATGGCCCCAGCCTAGATCCGAGCGCCGACATCGGCGCCCGCACACATCGGTCCGGCCCCACCGGTCCCGCCACCACACGGGTCCGCCACCGGTCCGGCCTCACGGACCACCCCACCACCGTCGGGTTACCGTGCGCTCATGACAGACCTGCTCGTCCGCTCCGCGCGGATCGTGCCCCTCGACGCGGCCCCGGCGCCCGACGCGCGCCCGCTCGACCTGCTGATCGTCGACGGGACCCTCGAGGAGGTGGGGGAGCAGATCGAGGCGCGTGACGGCATACCGGAGCTGGACGCCGGTGGCCGCTGGGCCATGCCGGGGCTGTGGGACCACCACGTGCACATGACCCAGTGGGGACTGTCCACCTCGCGCCTCGACACCGCCCCCGCGGCGTCGGTCGCCGAGGTGCAGGACCTGGTGCGCGAGCGGCTGACCCGGCCCCTCCCGCCGACCGGGGTGATCACCGGTTGGGGCCACCGGTGCGCCACCTGGCCGCTGCAGCCCACGGTGGCCGCGCTCGACGACGTGACCACCCAGGTCCCCGTGGTCCTCATCAGCGGGGACGGCCACCACGGCTGGCTCAACACCCCCGCGCTCCAGCTCCTCGACGCCCCGCCGACGGAGGGGGTGATCGCCGAGGGGCCGTGGTTCGCGACCTACGACCGCCTCAGCCGCCTCCCCGGAGCCCAGGAGGAGGGCGAGGCGGGGGTCGCCGAGGCCATCCGCGCGGCGCACCGCCGAGGCATCGTGGGGATCACCGACCTGGAGTTCGGGCGGCCGTGGGCGCAGTGGCGCGAGCGCAAAGAGGAGGGGATGCCGCAGGTCCGGGCCCGGGTCGGCGTCTACCCCGAGGGTCTGGACGAGGTCCTCGCGGCCGGGGCCCGCAGCGGAGACGTCGTCTCCGGCACGCGCGGCCTGGTGACGCTCGGTCCGTTCAAGGTGATCTCCGACGGCTCGCTCAACACCAGGACGGCATGGTGCTGCCAGCCCTACGCCGACGCCCATCTCCTGGAACATCCGCACGGCGCCCCCAACCTGAGCGGGGAGGAGCTGCGCGAGGCGATGGCCACCGCGCACGGGGCCGGCCTCTACATGGCCATCCACGCCATCGGCGACGCCGCCACGAGGCAGGCGCTGGAGGCCTTCGAGGCGACCGGCGCCCACGGCGGCATCGAGCACGCCCAGCTGGTGGACACCGAGGACCTGCGACGCTGGGCGCGGCTGCCGGTCCGCGCCAGCGTCCAGCCCGCCCACCTGCTGGACGACCGGACGGTGACCGAGCGGTGCTGGCCGGACCGCACCGGGCGCACCTTCGCCCTGCGCAGCCTCCTCGACCACGGGATCGAGCTGGCGCTCGGGTCGGACGCCCCCGTCTCCCCGCTCGACCCGTGGCTGGCGATGGCCGCCGCGGTGCACCGGGGGCCGGTCGGCGAGGACAGCTGGCACCCCGAGCAGGAGCTGACCGTGCGCGAGGCGCTCGCCGCCTCCGTGGACGGCCAGCGGCTCGTCGCAGGGGGTCGGGGCGACCTCGTCCTGGTCGACGGCGAACCCTACTCACCTGCGGGGACGGGCTCGGCCGAACGGGCCGCGCACCTGCTCCGGACGCACGTCGCGGCCACCGTGATCGACGGTCGGGTCGTGCACTCCGACGGCCTCTGAGCGGGTCGGTGGCGGGGTCTAGAGTGGGATCAGATCGCTAGACCCACCATCGACGCTGGAGGCGCAGCACCCATGAGCACCGACCCCACCACTTCCGTCCTCGTCGCCGGGGCCCGCACCCCGATGGGCCGCCTGCTGGGCAGCCTGTCCGGCTTCACCGGCGCAGAGCTGGGCGGCTTCGCCATCAAGGGTGCCCTGGAGAAGGCCGGCATCACCGGCGACCAGGTCGACTACGTGATCATGGGTCAGGTCCTCACCGCCGGCGCCGGCCAGATCCCCGCCCGCCAGGCCGCGGTCGCCGGTGGCATCCCGATGGACGTCCCCGCCCTGACGATCAACAAGGTCTGCCTCTCCGGCGTCGACGCGATCGCCCTGGCCGACCAGCTCATCCGCGCCGGTGAGGTCGACGTCGTGGTGGCCGGCGGCCAGGAGTCCATGAGCCAGGCCCCCCACCTGCTCGAGAAGTCCCGCGGCGGCTTCAAGTACGGCGACGTCACCATGCGCGACCACATGGCCTTCGACGGTCTCTGGGACGCCTTCACCGACCAGGCCATGGGCAACCTGACCGAGTCGGCCAACACCGGTGATGCCGAGTTCACCCGCGAGGAGCAGGACGCCTTCGCCGCCCGCAGCCATCAGCTGGCCGCCGCCGCGTGGGAGAAGGGCCTCTTCGACGACGAGGTCGTCGCCGTCGACATCCCGCAGCGCAAGGGCGACCCGGTCTCCTTCAAGGCCGACGAGGGCATCCGCGCCGAGACCACCACCGAGTCGCTGGGCAAGCTACGTCCGGCCTTCTCCAAGGACGGCACCATCACCGCCGGCTCGGCCTCCCAGATCTCCGACGGCGCCTGCGCCGTGGTCGTGATGAGCAAGGCCAAGGCGGAGGAGCTGGGTCTGACCTGGCTCGCCGAGATCGGCGCCCACGGCATCGTCTCCGGCCCCGACTCCTCCCTCCAGAGCCAGCCGGCCAACGCGATCCGCAAGGCCTGCGCCAAGGAGGGCATCGAGCCCACCGACCTCGACCTCATCGAGATCAACGAGGCCTTCGCCGCGGTCGGCCTGGCCTCCACCAAGGAGCTCGGCGTCGACCCCGAGCGCGTCAACGTCAACGGCGGCGCGATCGCCATGGGCCACCCCATCGGCATGTCCGGCGCCCGCATCCTGCTGCACCTCGCCCTCGAGCTGCAGCGCCGCGGCGGCGGCGTGGGCGCGGCCGCCCTCTGCGGCGGCGGCGGTCAGGGTGACGCCCTGATCGTGCGCGTCCCGGCCCAGCAGGCCTGATCCTCGCCGGAGTTCCTCCGGTTCTCCACGGTATGGGGTGCACCCGCCCGGGTGCACCCCTCACCCTTTCCCGGTGCGGGTGGCCCACCCTGTCACCGATGCTCGCTACCGTGGGGCCATGCTCTTCGCCTTCTCCGTCGCACCGTCCTCCTCCGACGACTCCGGAGGCGTCAGCGAGGCCGTCGCCGACGCCCTCCGGGTCGTGCGGGACTCCGGCCTGCCCTACGAGCTGACCTCGATGTTCACCACGATCGAGGGGGAGTGGGACGAGGTGATGCCGGTCATCAAGGCAGCCTGCGACGCCGTGGCCGCCCACGGCCCGCGCGTCTCGCTGGTGCTCAAGGCCGACCTGCGCCCCGGGCACACCGGCCAGCTGACCGCCAAGGTCGACCGGGTCCGCGCCCACCTGGACGCCCGTCCGGACGTCGACCAGGAAGCCCACCCGAGCTTGGACGCCGCCGAGGTGCCCCGGTGAGCCCCGCCGCCGGTGAGGCGCAGGAGCGCCCGGGAGCTGCCGCATACCTGATCCGCCGTCCGACCCGCTCGGACACGGTGCCCTTCTCCACCCTCCACTGCGAGGTCTGGCGGGCCACCTACCGCGGGCTGATGGACGACGAGGTGGTGGACTCGCTGGAGCCGTCCAGCTTCGCGAGCACCTGGATGGCCGTGGGCAGCGGCTACGACGAGGGGACGATCCCCGACGACGGGCGCGGCTTCTGGGTCGCCACCCTCGGGGAGGAGCCGGTCGCGTTCATCTTCTTCGGGCCGGGGCGCGATGACGACCGACCGCGTGACCACCAGCTCTACGCCCTCAACGTGCACCCCGACCACCACGGGACCGGGATCGCCCAGCGCCTCATGGACGAGGGGCTCGGGCAGGGGGCGGCCTACCTGTGGGTCGCCAAGGGCAACGGGCGGGCGATCCGCTTCTACGAGCGCAACGGCTTCGCCCTCGACGGGACCGAGTCGAGCGACCAGCACGACGGGGTCGTCGAGGTCAGGATGGTGCGCGGCTAAGGTCTGGGCGTGAGCGAGCTGAGGACCTTCTACCCCGAGATCGAGCCCTACCGGACCGAGATGCTGCCCGTGGGCGACGGGCACGAGCTCTACGTCGAGCAGTCCGGCAACCCCGAGGGCAAGCCGGTCGTCTTCGTGCACGGCGGCCCCGGCAGCGGCACCTCGCCCAAGCAGCGTCGGGTCTTCGACCCCGAGCGCTACCGGATCGTCCTGTTCGACCAGCGGATGGCCGGCCGGTCCACCCCCCACGCCTCGACGACCGTCGATCCCGACGTGTGGGCCACCAACACCACCGCCCACCTCGTGACCGACATGGAGCTCATCCGCGAGCACCTCGGCATCGATCGCTGGCAGGTCTTCGGCGGCTCGTGGGGCTCGTGCCTCTCGCTCGCCTACGCCCAGGCGCACCCGGAGCGCGTCACCGAGCTGGTCCTGCGCGGGATCTTCACGCTGCGCAGGTTCGAGCTGGAGTGGATGTACGAGCGCGGCCACCTGGAGAACGTCTACCCCGACCTCTGGGAGCGGTATGTCGCTCCCGTCGCCCCCGAGCGACGCCACGAGATGCAGATCGCCTATCACGAGCTGCTCTTCGACGCCGACCCCGCGGTGCACCTGCCGGCGGGCAAGGCCTGGAGCGGCTGGGAGTCGCGGATCATCACGGTGCTGCCCGACGACGAGGGCTATGCCAAGGCCACCGAGGACGCCCAGGCCATGTCCTTCGCCCGCATCGAGAACCACTTCTTCGTCAACGGTGGCTTCATGCGGGAGGGGCAGCTGCTCGACGAGGTCGACCGGATCGCCCACATCCCGACCGTGATCGTGCAGGGGCGGCTCGACATGTGCACCCCGGCGCGCACCGCCTTCGACCTCGCGGCGCGGCTGCCTGAGGCCGAGTTCGTCGTCGTGCCCGACGCGGGGCACGCCTTCTCCGAGCCCGGCACCCTGGACGCTCTGGTGCGCGCGACCGACCGTTTCGCCGGGAGCCTGGGAGAACGCTGATTTGGCCTCCGCGCAGGTAATGTTTACCGTTTTGTTATGAAGTTTTCGCGCGCGACCCTGGCTGCCACCCTGTCGGCGGCGCTCGTCCTGTCCGCCTGCAGCGGCGGCGACGACCCCGACAGCGGTGCCTCGGGCACCTCGTCCACGACCCCGACGACCTCTTCCGACGCGGGGTCCGAGGCCTCCGGCGACGTCGTCGGCGCCACCGAGGACGGGGCTGCTTCGGACGACGCCGCCTCCACCGACGACGCGGCCTCCACGGGCGCGGCGGGCGACGAAGCCGGTGCGACCAGCGACGCCGGGGACGAGGCGTCCTCCACGGCAGGTGCGGGTGACGACGCGAGCTCGACCGAGGTGGCCGGGGGAGCCGGTCAGGCCGACTTCACGCTCGCCGAGGCCGAGGAGATCGCGGCCTCGACCCTGGAGACCCGCCTCAAGGCGCTGAAGGCCAAGAAGGGCGACTCCGCGCGCGAGTACTACAAGCGCTCCGCCGCCCGCACCAACCGGGTCGCCGGCGTCGCAGCGTTCAAGCTGGAGGAGGTCTTCGGCAAGTCCCCGGAGGCCAAGGCGAAGAAGGCCGCGGAGCCCAACGTGCTCGCCATCAGCCGCGCCGACGAGGACCCCACCACCTTGATGCTGGTGCAGACCGTGCCCGACAAGGACGGCGTCCCGGTGCTCCACCTTATGGAGAGCCTCTCGGGCAAGGCCAAGGACTTCCGGATCATCTGGGAGGCCCCGATGCTGCCGGGCACCGAGATCCCGAGCTTCGACCGGAGGTCTGTGGGCACGCCCGTCATCACCGGCACCCGCGAGGCCGGGGACTTGGCGCGCTCGGCCCGTGACAGCCTGCGCATGCTGCTGCCCCACATCAACTGGCCCCGGGGCGAGGGCAAGCTGAAGGTCGAGACGAACGGCTACGCCGAGGTGGTGCGCAAGGCCGCCAAGGAGCAGGCCGAGGCCGTCGCGGACCAGGCCTCGCTGCGTGAGAACAACTGGATGTTCACCGACGACACCCGCACGCTCGTGCTGGAGGACGGTTCGGCGCTGCTCTTCGCGACCCTCAAGCGGCACACCACCTTCGACGTGAAGCCGGGCAGCATCCTGACCCCGCCCGAGGCCTACCAGGTGCTCTCCGGCGACGACGAGATCACCGACCAGGCGGTGATGGAGACCTATGTCTTCACCGTCCTGCACGTGCCCTCCGCGGAGAAGGACTTCAAGCCGGAGATGCTGGCCGCCCGCGAGCAGCTCGTCTCCGCCAAGGGCAACTGACCCTCCGCCTCCCTCCGAAGACCCTGCTCTTCGCGCCCTACGGGTTTGCTCGCTGTCAGCGAGCAAACCCGTAGGGCCGTTCAGGCCCCACGATCAACGTGGCCTGCCTGTCCGCGCCGCCCGACCTCGGGTCTGTCCGGGCCGCCCCAACTCGGGCCGCCCGACCTCGGGTCTGCCCGGACCGCCTAGTCTGTTTCTGCGGCCCCTTCCGCCAGCCCCACCGACTCCTGAGGAGCCTCCATGTCCCAGCAGCCCTTCACCCCCGCCGCCCTCCGCGGCGCCGTCGACCTCTCCGGTCTGCGCGGTCGACCCGGCCAGCAGGGTATGCAGTCTCCCGCCTCAGCCTCCTCACCCACCTCGGGCGGTTCTGGGGCGACGCCTGGGACGCCGGGCGGCCCTGGCGCCTCGGGCCCTGCCCCGGGCGGTGAGGGCGGGGTCCCTGGCCAGTCCGGGGCCCTGGTGCACGCGGGCGATGCCACCTTCGAGAGCGTGGTCAACGCGAGCATGACCACCCCGATGGTCCTGGTGCTCTGGACGCCCCAGGCTCCCGAGTCGGTGCAGCACCTGCGGGAGCTCGCCCAGGCTGCGGTGGCCAAGGAGGGCCGTTTCCAGGTGGTGGGGGTCGACCTGGGCGCCAACCCCGGGATCATGCAGGCGCTCACCCCGATCCTGCAGCAGACCTTCGGCCAGGTCACCGCGCTCCCGGTGGTCATGGGCCTGATGGCGGGCCAGCCGATGCCCTTCTACCTGGGTGTGCAGGACATGACGCAGGTCGACGCGCTGCTGGAGAAGTTCCTCGAGGCTGCGGTCACGAACGCGATCACCGGGCGGGTGGACGTGAGCGGCGACGCGGCCGGCGGGGGCGCTGCCGGCGGCGACGGGTCCGGGGCGGGTGCGGCGGATGCCGAGCCGGAGCTCCCGCCGCTGCACCAGCAGGCCTACGAGGCCATCGAGGCCGGGGACTGGGCCGGGGCGATCTCCGCCTACGAGCAGGCGCTCGCCGCCGACCCGTCCGACGAGATGGCCCGCCTCGGCCTGGGCCAGGTCAGGCTGCTGGAGCGCACCAGCCAGCTCGACCTCGCGGCCGTGCGGCAGGCCGCAGCCTCGGACCCCTCCGACGTCCAGGCCCAGATCAAGGCCGCCGACGTCGACCTCGTGGGCGGCCACGTCGAGGACGGTCTCCTCCGCCTCATCGACACCGTCCGCCGCACCACCGGTGACGACAGGGACGCCGCCCGCACCCACCTGCTGGAGCTCTTCGAGGTCATCGGTGCCCACGACCCGCGGGTCCAGAAGGCCCGCTCGTCGCTGATGAGCGCCCTCTTCTGACCTGAGGGCGTCCTGGGCAGCGCGCCCCTCAGCCGGCCAGCGCGGCGTCGACGAGCTGCTGCGCCTCGGCCTGCACCTGCGCCAGGTGCTCCGGCCCCTGGAAGGACTCGGCGTAGATCTTGTAGACGTCCTCGGTCCCGGACGGACGAGCGGCGAACCACGCGCTGGCGGTCGTCACCTTCAGCCCACCGATGGCAGCCCCGTTGCCGGGTGCCTCGGTCAGGACCGCCGTGATCGGCTCTCCGGCGATCTCCTTCGCCGTGACGTCCGAGGCGGACAGCTTCTTCAGCTTGGCCTTCTGCTCCCGGTCGGCCGGGGCGTCGATCCGGGCGTAGGCCGGTTCCCCGTGCTCGGCGACGAGTTCCGCATACCGCTGGGAAGGCGTCTTGCCCGTCCGGGCGATGATCTCGCTGGCGAGCAGGCACAGGATGAGCCCGTCCTTGTCGGTGGACCAGACCGAGCCGTCCCGGCACAGGAAGGAGGCGCCGGCGGACTCCTCGCCGCCGAAGGCGATCGAGCCGTCCATCAGGCCGGGGACGAACCACTTGAAGCCCACGGGGACCTCGACCAGCTCGGCGTCCAGCGCGCCGGCGACCCGGTCGATCATCGACGAGGACACGAGCGTCTTGCCGATCGCGGTGCCGGCCGGCCATTCCGGGCGTGCCCCGCCATAGAGATAGTCGATCGCCACGGCCAGGTAGTGGTTGGGGTTCATCAGGCCGCCGTCCGGCGTGACGATCCCGTGCCGGTCGGCGTCCGCGTCGTTGCCCGTGGCCACGTCGTAGCCGGCGTCGCCCTCCATGGCGGCGATCAGCGAGGCCATCGCGTCGGCCGAGGAGCAGTCCATCCGGATCTTGCCGTCCCAGTCCAGCGTCATGAAGCGCCAGGTCGGGTCGACCTCGGGGTTGACGACGGTCAGGTCGAGCCCGTGCTCGTCGGCGATCGCCTGCCAGTAGTCGACCGCGGCCCCACCCAGCGGGTCGGCGCCGATCCGCACGCCGGCCTGCCGGATGGCGTCGAGGTCGATGACGCGGGGGAGCGCGCGGACGTACTCACCCATGAAGTCGTAGCGCGCCGCCTTCTGCAGCGCCTCCTCCACGGGCACCCGCTGCACCCCCTCCAGCCCGGCCCGCAGCAGCTCGTTGGCACGGTCGGCGATCCAGCCGGTCGCGTCAGTGTCGGCAGGGCCGCCGTGGGGCGGGTTGTACTTGAAGCCACCGTCGCGCGGCGGGTTGTGCGACGGCGTCACGACGATGCCGTCCGCCTCACCCACGGCGCCCTCGGTCTCCCGGTTGTGCTGCAGGATGGCTCGGGACACCGCCGGGGTCGGCGTGTAGCCGTCACCGCTGTCGATCCGCACGTCGACGCCGTTGGCGACCAACACCTCCAGGGCGCTGCGCCACGCGGGCTCGGACAGGGCGTGGGTGTCGCGGCCCAGGAAGAGCGGCCCGTCGGTGCCCTGCTCCCTCCGGTAGTCGCAGATGGCCTGGGTGGTCGCCAGGATGTGGTGCTCGTTGAACGCCCCGTCCAGCGCGCTGCCGCGGTGGCCGGAGGTGCCGAAGGCGACCTGCTGGTCCACGACCTGCGGGTCCGGGACGATCTCGGTGTAGGCGGCCAGCAGCGCCTCCACGTCGATCAGGTCCTCGGGTCGTGCCGGCTGTCCTGCGCGCGGGTGCGCCATCTGCGTCTCCTTGGTCTCGTCCTGGTTCCGGAGGGGGGGTATGGGGTGTCAGTCGCGTTCGGTGCGCGGCGGCACGTGATCGTCGTCGTCCTCGCGGTGGCCGTCGCGATCGCTGTCGTCCTCGCCGTCGCCGTCCCCGGGCACCTCGGGCCGGGCGTCGAGGTCGCCGTCTGCGGCCCCGACCTGGTCACGGTCGAGAGCCCCGGCGGTGTCGGTGTCCTCGAGTGTCGTCGGGGCGACCTCGGCCGTCAGGTCGGTGCCGTCGGCGACCGCCGCGAGGCTGGAGACCTCCGAGACCTGACCGGGGTCGGCGTCGTCCTCGAGCTCCTCGAACTCCTCGGCCTCGACCTCGGTGACGTCCTGCTCGGCCGTCTCCGACTCCGCCAGCGGCGGCAGGGCCGCGGGGTCGACGTCGGTGAGGGTCTCGGCCATCGCGTCCTCGGCGGGGACCTCGTCCGGTCCGACGGCACCCGCGGCCTCGTCCTCGACCGCAGCCTCGACCACCTCGGGGTCCGGCACCAGCCAGACGGCACCCAGCGGCGGCACGGTCACCAGTGCCGAGAAGGGCTGGTGGTGGTGCTCGTAGTCGTAGGCCGTGACGTGGCCCATGTTGCCCACGCCCGAGCCGCCGTACTGCTCGGCGTCGGTGTTGAGGACCTCGCGCCAGCGACCGCCGTAGGGCAGGCCGACGTGCACCTGGTCCTGGGTCTGGCCGCTGAAGTTGACGATGACGGCCACGACCGGGCGCAGCCCGTCCTCGCCCTCGTTGCCCCAGCGCAGGTAGGAGTAGGTGTTGCGGCCGGCGTCGTTGGCGTCCAGCCAGGTGAAGCCGTGCTCGTGGTGGTCGATCTCCCACAGCGAGGGGAGCTCGTGGTAGAGCCGGTTGAGGTCCTTGACCAGGCTCTGCACGCCGGCGTGGTGCGGCTGCTCCAGCAGCTCCCACTCCAGCGAGCCGCCGTCGGCCCACTCCCGCGCCTGCCCGAACTCCGAGCCCATGAACAGCAGCTGCTTGCCCGGGTGGCTCCACTGGTAGGCCAGGAAGGCCCGCGTCGTGGCGAACTTCTGCCAGGGGTTGCCGGCCATCTTGCGCACCAGCGAGCCCTTGCCGTGCACGACCTCGTCGTGGCTGATCGGCAGGATGTACTTCTCGCTGTAGGCGTAGACGATGGAGAAGGTCAGCGCGTGGTGGCTGCGCGCCCGGGCGTAGGGGTCCAGGGCGAGATAGCCGAGCGTGTCGTGCATCCAGCCCATGTTCCACTTGAAGCCGAAGCCCAGACCGCCCTCGTCGGTGCCCTTGGTGACGCCCGGCCAGGAGGTCGACTCCTCGGCGATCATCATCACGCCGGGGTTGCGGCGGTAGGCGGTGGCGTTGGTCTCCTGGAGCAGCGAGACGGCCTCGAGGTTCTCCCGACCGCCGTGCACGTTGGGGATCCACTGGCCCGGCTCGCGCGAGTAGTCCAGGTAGAGCATGGAGGCGACGCCGTCGACGCGCAGGCCGTCGGCGTGGAACTCCTCGAGCCAGTAGGTGGCGTTGGCCACCAGGAAGTTGCGCACCTGGGGGCTGCCGTAGTCGAAGATGTAGGAGCCCCACTCCGGGTGCCAGCCCTTGCGCGGGTCGGCGTGCTCGTAGACCGGCGTCCCGTCGAAGCGGGCCAGCGCCCACGGGTCGGTGGCGAAGTGGCCGGGGACCCAGTCGAGGATGACGCCGACGCCGGCGCCGTGCAGCCGGTCGATGAGATAGCGCAGGCCGTCCTCGTGCCCCATGCGCGCGTCCACGGCGTAGTAGCCGGTGACGTGATAGCCCCACGAGGGCCCGTAGGGGTGCTGCATGACCGGCATGAACTCCACGTGCGTGAAACCCATCGAGGAGACGTAGTCGACGAGCTCGTCGGCCAGCTGCTCGTACTTCAGGCCGGGCCGCCAGGAGGCCAGGTGGACCTCGTAGATGCTCATCGGGCCGTGGTGCGGGTCGGTCTCGCTGCGCCGGCGCATCCACTCCGCGTCGCCCTCGCTCCAGCGGTGGGAGGAGACGGTGACCACCGAGTTGTTGAACGGCGGGACCTCCGAGGCGCGAGCCATCGGGTCGGCCTTGGCGCGGCGGGTGCCGTCGGGGCCGGTGATGTCGTACTTGTAGTGCGCGCCCGCACCCACGCCGGGGACGAAGATCTCCCAGACTCCGACGTCCTCGTGGACCCGCAGCGCGTGGCTGGCGCCGTCCCAGTCGTTGAAGTCGCCGATCACGTGCACGGCCAGGGCGTTGGGCGCCCAGACCGCGAAGTGAGTGCCGGTGACCTCGCCCATCTCGTCCTGGACGGTGCGCACGTGCGAGCCGAGGACGCGCCACAGCTCCTCGTGCCGACCCTCGCCGAAGAGGTGCAGGTCGATGTCGCCCAGGGTCGGGCCGTGGCGGTAGGCCTCGTCGACGATGCGGCTGCCGCCGATCTCCTCGACCTGGAGGCGGTAGACGGGCACGTCCTCACGGGGCAGGACGGCGACCCAGATCCCGCCGGTCTCGTGCCTCATCGGCATCTCGCTGCCGTCGGCGAGCAGCACGGTGACGTTGGTGGCGTCGGGCTGGACGGTGCGGATGGTGACGTGACCCTGATGGGCGTGCGCACCCAGGATGTTGTGGGGGTTGCGGTGCAGCCCGTAGACCACGTCCGTCGCCTCGTCGAGGTCGAGGGGGCGGGCATGCGGTGCCGCCGGCTCCGATGGCGACTCCAGCTTGACGCGGCGCACCCGGGCGGTCGGCATGTCGTCGTCGCCGTCCTCGCTGGTGGGGGCCTCGTGGACGGCGCCGGTCACCACGGCCGGCGACCAGGAGGCCTCGTCCCAGGCGCGGTCGCGCTGCGCGCGGGCCTTCTCCGCGGTGGCGGCCGTCACCCAGGGGGCCACGCCGCTGGCGGAGCCCCGGCCGGGCTCGAGCTCGGCCAGGGCCGCGGCCTCGTCATCGGAGTCGGCGGGGGCGGGCACCAGGGGCTTGTCGCCCTCGGGGCCGGACCCGCCGCGCAGCCGGTCGAGAGCGACCAGCATCGCCCGCGGCGCAGGGATCGGCTCGTGAGGTGCGGTCCCGCTGGCGGGCGGGTAGGCGCGGACGGACCCGTCGGCAGCGTCGGGGGCCGCGTCTGCGGGGTCGCCCACCGGCGGGGTGGCGTGCACGGCGGAGGTGTCGTCCACCACGGCGTCGATGTCGCGGTCTGCATCATCGGGCACGGTCGGGCCGTCGGCCACGTCCGCGCCGTCGGCCACGTCCGCGCCGTCGGCCACGTCCGCGCCGTCAGCCATGCCCGCACCGTCAGCCGCGTCCACGCCGTCAGCCATGTCCGTGCCAGCGGTGGTGTCGTCGGCGGTGGAGCCGGCGGCCGCCCCCATCCCGGCGACGGCGGCCAGGCCGGCGGCACCCGCCGCACCCGCGGCGGCGCCGGAGCGCGAGCCTCGGCCGTTGCCCTCGGGGTCGTTGTGCGAGGGGCCGTGGACGGCCGGGTCGAGGTCCTTCAGGCGCGAGTCCTGGGCGGACGAGGAGGACCCGACCGCGGCGTCGTTGGGGGCACCGGTCCTCTGCCGGTCGGACGCGGCGCGTCCCCCGGTGAGCTCCTCGGCCGCCCGGTGGCGGCCGGTGGTCTCGTCAGGAGGGAAGGGGCCGGTGCCCACGCCGGCGGCGCCTCGCCGCGCGTCGACCAAGCGCTGGACAGCACCGACGGGGATGGGCAGCCAGTCGGGACGGTTGCGGGCCTCGTAGACGACCTCGTAGAGCGCCTTGTCCAGCTCGAGCGCATCGAGGACCCGGCGGCTGTCGGCGGCGTCCAGCTCCTCGCCGCTCTCGCTGGTGTAGCCCTCGAGGAAGGCGGCCCGGGCGGCCTGCGCCCAGGAGTCACGGTTGCCACCGCCCTCCTGGTCGATGGTGGCAGCGGCGTAGTCGAAGGACCGGAGCATGCCCGCGACGTCGCGCAGAGCCAGGTCCGGTGCGCTGCGCTCGGCGAGCGGCCGCAGCGGCTCACCCTCGAAGTCCAGCAGCACCCAGCCCCGTCCGGGGGCCTCGATGACCTGACCGAGGTGGTAGTCGCCGTGGATCCGCTGCAGCGGCGGCAGGTCGAGCTGCTCCAGCTCGTCGTAGACGGCGTCGATGTCGGCGCCGAAGGCCTCCAGCTCGGGCACCTCGGACAGCGCGGCCGCGGCGCGGGCGCGCATCTGGTCGAGGAGGGTCGTGCGCGAGGAGGCGTCGGCCGGGGTGATCTCGAAGCTCTCCCGCAGGGCCGCGTGGACCGAGGCGGTGGCGGCGCCCAGCGTGCGGGCGCGCTCGGCGAAGTCGTCCTCGGAGCGGGCGGCGTCCACCGCAGCCCGCCACGCGTCCTGCGTGTCGGGGAGGAACTCCTGGGCGAAGGCGAGGTGACCACGGAACTCGGCGCCGTCCGCGTCCTCCCAGCGACCTTCCACATACCCGATCGGACCGGGGATCGACCGGTTGCCGGTGGGGGCGATGGCCGAGGCGACCGAGACGTCGGGGTTGTCGCCGGCCTGGAGCACCCGGAAGACCTTGATGATCACCGGGCGGGTCTCCCCGTGGGCCTCGACGATGATCGAGGTGTTGGACTGCTCGCCGGAGAGGACCCGGGCCTCCCGCAGCGCCGGGGCCTGCCCACCGGCGATCACGCGCCGGGCGCGGGCCGAGGGCACGTCGTGCTCCTCGAACATGTGCTGCAGCAGGGTCTGGGCGAAGACCGGGTCGTGCGTCGCGTCGTAGATGTAGCGCGTGCCCAGCTCGCTGTGCTCGGCCGTGGCCACCAGGGCGTCGGCCATGAACTCCACCGGCTCGGCGCGGTAGGACAGCGGCACCTGGTAGATCACCGGCTCGGGCCCGCACTCGTCCACGAGGATGTGGTCGTCCAGGCCGACCTCACCGAGCGGATCCTCCCAGCGGATCGAGGCGATCCGGCGCAGCGTGGGGGCGCCGGTGCTCTTGCCGCGGTACCACCGCTGGCGGGCGACCCACTCGGGCAGGAAGTCGGCGAAGCCGGGGGAGAGGGTGGCCATCAGGAGTCCTCCTTGGGAGCCTCGGCGGGCTCGCTCGGCGTCAGGCCGAGCCAGTAGAACGAACGGGAGCCCAGCGTCAGGGTGATGGTCCCATCTTCTGCCACGCCGGGGAAACCGGTGCCGCCGAAGAGGTCGCGGACCGCGGCCCCGTGGAAGCGCTCCGGGAGCTGGATGCGGGCCGCCTGGGGGCGGGAGGAGAGGTTGTTGACGCAGAGGACGCCGTCGTGGCCGTTCGGCTCGCCCGAGGTCTCCTCGTCCTCCGGGCGGGCCCGGACGAAGGCGAGCACGGTGTCGTTGTCGGCCTCGCAGATCTGGAAGTCGCCGATGCCGAAGACCTCCTGGCCCGCACGCACCTGCAGCATCCCGCGGGTCCAGTGCAGCAGCGAGGAGCTGCTGGCCATCTGGGCCTCCACGTTGACGCTGTTGTAGTGGTAGACCAGCGAGGTCACCACGGGCAGGTAGAGCTTGCCGGGGTCGGCGGTGGAGAAGCCGGCGTTGCGGTCGGGGGTCCACTGCATCGGCGTGCGGACCGCGTCCCGGTCGTTGAGCCAGATGTTGTCGCCCATCCCGATCTCGTCGCCGTAGTAGAGGCAGGGCGAGCCGGGCAGGGAGAGCACCAGCGCGTTGATCAGCTCGATCTCGCTGCGGGAGTTGTCCAGCAGCGGGGCCAGCCGGCGCCGGATGCCGACGTTGGCGCGCATACGCGGGTCGGGGGCGTACCAGCCGTACATCGCCGAGCGCTCCTCCGGCGAGACCATCTCCAGGGTGAGCTCGTCGTGGTTGCGCAGGAAGGTGCCCCACTGGGTGCCCTTGGGGATCTGCGGGGTCTCGGCCATCACGCGGATGATCGGCTCGGCCTTCTCCTCGCGCAGCGAGTAGTAAAGGCGCGGCATCACCGGGAAGTGGAAGCACATGTGGCACTCCGGCGCCTCCTCGGTGCCGTAGTAGTCCACCACCTCGGCCGGCATCTGGTTGGCCTCGGCGAGCAGCACGCGGCCGGGGTACTCCTTGTCGACCATGGCGCGCAGGGCGGCCAGGAAGTCGTGGGTCGGCTGGAGGTTCTCGCAGTTGGTGCCCTCCTCCTCGAAGAGGTAGGGGACCGCGTCGAGCCGGAAGCCGTCGATGCCCATGTCCATCCAGAAGCGGACGACGTCGAACATCGCCTCCTGGACGGCGGGGTTCTCGAAGTTGAGGTCGGGCTGGTGGGAGAAGAAGCGGTGCCAGAAGAACTGGCGCCGGACGGCGTCGAAGGTCCAGTTGGAGGTCTCGGTGTCGACGAAGATGATGCGGGCGTCGGCATAGCGGTCGTCGGTGTCGGACCACACGTAGAAGTCGCCGTAGGGGCCCTCGGGGTCGGACCGGCTGGCCTGGAACCAGGGGTGCTGGTCGCTGGTGTGGTTCATCACCAGGTCGGTGATGATGCGGATCCCGCGCGCGTGCGCCTGGCTGATCAGCTCCTGGAAGTCCGGCAGGGTGCCGAACTCCGGCAGGACCGCGGTGTAGTCCGCCACGTCATAGCCGCCGTCACGCAGCGGGCTGGCGTAGAAGGGCGGGATCCACAGGCAGTCGACGCCGAGCCACTGCAGGTAGTCCAGCCGGTTGATCAGCCCGGTGAAGTCGCCCGAGCCCGAGCCCGTCGAGTCGTCGAAGGCCCGCACGAGGACCTCGTAGAAGACCGCCTTGCGGAACCAGTCGGGGTCGTTCTTCAGGCCGGGCTGGTGCAGGTTGAGTCCGCGCATGTGGTCAGTTCCTCGTGACGTGAATGATGTGGACGGGCTCCTGACCGTAGCCGGGGCCGAGACGGACGAAGGGCGCCGAGTCCCACGTCCAGCGGGCACCGGTGACGAGGTCGTGGGCCTGGAAGTGCTGCCCCCAGTCCAGGCCGAGCCCCAGGGCCGGCATCGTCAGGTGCAGGCGCGTGGAGCGGACCTGGTGCACGTCGAGGTTGGCCACGACCAGGATCGTGTCCCGGTCCGAGGCGTCCCGGCCGCCACCCCCGTGCTTGGAGAAGACGAGGAAGTTCTCGTCCTCGGCGGCGTGGAAGGTGATGTTGCGCAGCCAGTCGAGGCTGGCGTGCTCGCGGCGGATGCGGTTGAGCATCGTCAGCCAGTCGGTGAGGTCGTCCCGGCCGTCGACCAGCTCGCCCCAGCGGCGGTCCTTGAACTCGTACTTCTCGTTGTCGATGTGCTCCTCGGCGCCGGGCCGGTTGACCGACTCGACGTGCTCGAAGCCGGTGTAGATGCCGTAGGTCGGCACCAGCGTCGCGGCGAGGGCCGAGCGGACCAGGTGCGCGGCCACGCCGCCGGTCTGCATGTAGGGGGTGAGGATGTCGTGGGTGGTGGGCCAGAAGCTGGGCCGCATGTAGTGCGCGGTCTCGGTCGCCAGCTCGGTGACGTAGTCGCGCAGCTCGTCGGCGGTGTTGCGCCAGGCGTAGTAGGTGTAGGACTGCTGGAAGCCGACCTTGGCCAGGGTCCGCATCATCATCGGCTTGGTGAACGCCTCCGAGAGCCAGATGACCTCGGGGTGGTCCACGGCCACGTCGGCGATGAGCCACTGCCAGAACTCGACCGGCTTGGTATGCGGATTGTCGACGCGGAAGATCTTCACACCGTGGTCGATCCACACCTGGATCACCCGGCGCACCTCCGCGTAGACCGTCTCCGGGGCGTTGTCGAAGTTCAGCGGGTAGATGTCCTGGTACTTCTTGGGCGGGTTCTCCGCGTAGGCGATGGTGCCGTCCGCGCGGGTGGTGAAGAACTCGGGGTGGTCCTTGGCCCAGGGGTGGTCCGGGGAGGCCTGGAGCGCGATGTCGAGGGCCACCTCCAGCCCCTCGGCCTCGGCGCGCGCGACGAAGGCGTCGAAGTCGTCCCAGTCGCCCAGCTCGGGGTGCAGCGCGTCGTGCCCACCCTCGGCGGCGCCGATGGCGTAGGGCGAGCCGGGGTCGTGCTCCTCTGCGGTGAGCGTGTTGTTCTTGCCCTTGCGGTTGGTCGTGCCGATCGGGTGCACCGGCGTCAGGTAGACGACGTCGAAGCCCATCCCGGCGATCGCCGGCAGTCGCTCCTGGGCGGTGGTGAACGTGCCGGTGGTCCACAGCCCGGTCTCCGGGTCCATCCGGGCGCCCTCGGAGCGGGGGAAGATCTCGTACCACGCGCCGGTGAGCGCGCGCTTGCGCTCCACCCACCAGGGATAGGTCGGGCTGGCGCTGACGTGGTCGCGCAGCGGCGTGGTCGTCAGGATGCGCTCCACGTCCGGGCCCAGGCCGGCCTGCAGCCGCTCCTCGACGGGCAGGGCGCTGGCCCGCAGCCGGGTGATCGCCTCGTTGAGGATCTGCACGTCCTCATCCGGGCGCTCGACCTCGTCGATGGCGCGCTCCAGGACACGGGCGCCCTCCTCGAGCATCAGCTCGACGTCGACGCCGGCCCGGACCTTCACCGGCCCGTCGTGGTGCCAGGTGCCGTAAGGGTCCGACCACCCCTCGACACGGAAGCCCCATACCCCCTCGCGGTCGGCGAAGACCTCGGCCTCCCACAGGCCCAGCCCGGGGTTGACCTGGCGCAGCGGGACGTGGTGCTCCTGGTCGTCGGGGTCGACGAGGACGACGGTGGCGTTGACGGCGTCGTGCCCCTCGCGGAAGACGGTCGCGGTGACGGTGAAGAGCTCGCCGACCACGGACTTGGTCGGGCGCGCACCTCCGTCGACGATCGGGGTCACGTCCAGGACGGGGATGCGGCCGATCGGCTGCTGTCCGAAGAGCGAGAGCACCGATGGATCGGGCCGGGCGCTGGCGTTGTCGGGGGACGAGGGCGTGGACGAGTGCTCGGTCACGCGCTCAACGCTACCTGGGATCGGGCCCCGGCAGCATGTCACCCCAGATCGGCCACGAGCACCGTGAAGCTGGAGGCGCCGACGGTCATCGCCTGGCCGGGCTCGCAGACCTCCGGGGCGCCGTGGCGGTCCGCCTCGCTGCTCCAGCGCACCCGCCATCCCGCCACGCCGTCGATGCGCGGTGCGACGATCTCGAGCCGGTCGGGGCCGGCGTTGAGCACCAGGGCGACGGCCTGACGGCCCTCGCCGTGGTGCAGGGTGTCGTGGACCGCCACGACGTTGCGTCGCCACGGGTCCAGCCAGTCCTCCTCGCCCAGCACCCCGGCCCACTCGTCGAACCACCGCAGGCGGGTGCGCCCGGGCTGGGCGTCGAAGAGGGGGAACTGCCGTGGGCGCAGGGCGTGCAGCTCGCGGCGGAGCGCCACCAGCTCGCGGGTGTCGGCCAGGAGGTCCTCCTGCCAGGGCTTGAGGTCCCAGCGCAACCAGGTGATCTGGTTGTCCTGGCAGTAGGCGTTGTTGTTGCCGTCCTGCGTGCGGCCCATCTCGTCACCGGCCAGCACCATCGGCACGCCCGTCGACATCAAGAGGGTGGCCATGAGGTTGCGGATCGACCGGTTGCGGTTGGCCAGCACCGTCGGGTCGTCGGTCGGGCCCTCGACGCCGTGGTTCCACGACCTGTTGTCGCCGTGGCCGTCGCGGTTGTCCTCGCCGTTGGCGTAGTTGTCCTTCTGCTCGTAGGCCGTCAGGTCGGCCATCGTGAAGCCGTCGTGGGCGGTGACGAAGTTGACCGAGGCGATGGGGCCGCGGTTCTCCTCGGTGAACAGGTCGGCCGAGCCCGCCAGGCGGGTGGCCAGCTCGCGCACGCCGTGCCCGGGGCGGCCGGCCAGCTGGCGGCCCACGTCGGCCAGCCAGAAGGAGCGGGCCGAGTCGCGGTAGCGGTCGTTCCACTCGGCGAAGGGCGCCGGGAACTGTCCGGTGCGCCAGCCGTGCACCCCGACGTCCCACGGCTCGGCGATCAGCTTGACGCGGGAGAGGACGGGATCGGTCTGCAGCGCGACGTGGAAGGCGTGGTCGCGGTCGTAGGCGTCGTCCTTGCCCCGGGCCAGGGCCGGTGCGAGGTCGAAGCGGAAGCCGTCGACGTGGTACTCGTCCACCCAGTGGCGCAGGCTGTCCAGCACCATCCTGGCCACCATCGGCTGGCGCAGGTCGAGGGTGTTGCCGCAGCCCGTGACGTCGATGTCCCGTCCGCGCGCGTCGAGCCGGTAGTAGGTCCGGTTGTCGATGCCGCGCCAGGACAACGTCGGGCCCGACCAGGCGCTCTGCTCGGCCGTGTGGTTGTAGACGACGTCGAGGAGGACCTCCAGGCCGGCGGCGTGCAGGGCCTTGACCGCGCCCTTGACCTCGTCGACCACGCCCTGGGGGTCCTTCGCTGCTGCATACCCCGGGTGCGGGGCGAAGAAGCCGAGCGTGTTGTAGCCCCAGTAGTTGACCAGACCCTGGCGCACCAGCGCCGGCTCGGAGGCGTAGGCGTGGATCGGCAGCAGCTCCACGGAGGTGACGCCCAGGGAGAGGAGGTGGTCGATCACCGCGGGGTGACCGAGCGCCGCATACGTGCCCCGCAGTTCGGGAGGGACGTCCGGATGGCGCATCGTCAGCCCCTTGACGTGGGCCTCGTAGATGACCGTGTCGGTCCAGCGGGTCGTGGGCAGGCGGTCCTCGCCCCAGTCGAAGGAGTCGTGGTCGACGACGACGTTGCGGGGCAGGTATGCGGCGCTGTCGCGGGCGTCGCGCAGCTCCGGGTCGCCGTGGCCGTGCTTGTCGACGGTGTGGCCGTAGAGCTCGGGGGCCCACTCGACGGAGCCGTCCACGGACTGGCCGTAGGGGTCGAGCAGGAGCTTGTCGCGGTTGTGGCGGTGGCCCTCGTAGGGCTCCCACGGGCCGTCGACCCGCAGGCCGTAGCGGGTGCCGGGCGTGAGCTCCTCGACGGTGTCCCACCAGATGCCGTAGGCATTGCGGGTCAGCGGGATCCGGCGCTCGCCGTCGCCGTCGAAGATGCAGACCTCCACGCCGGTGGCATGGCGGGCCAGCACGGCGATCTCGGTGCCCGCGCCGTTGCGGGTGATGCCCAGGGGCGGGGGCGTGTCGGTGCTGCGGCGGGGGTGGAAGGGGGGAGACATGGCGGTCCAAGATTATGCCCAGCGCGCAGAGTGCGGACGGAGGCTCGGCGCGAACCGGTCAGGCAGGTAGTTTGGGGCTATGACTGATCCGACGTCGCTGCCCAACTTCCCGCCCCCGCCGGAGGACCGTCCGCTGACCGGCAGGGTCCTCGATGCGCTCGTGGACCTGCAGCTGCAGCCCAACCTCGACGGTGAGGGCGACGTCGCCTTCGTCGTCCGCGACCAGAAGCTCTTCGTCAAGGTCGTGCCGGGCGAGCAGTTCGACATCATGCGGGTCTTCGGCCAGTGGGTGATCGCCGACACGATCCCCGCCGACATGCTCACCCGCCTCAACGGCTGCAACGACATCACCCTGGGCGTCAACCTGGTCAAGTCCGGCATCGCCAACGGCCACCTCGTCCTGGCCGTGGAGCAGATCATCACCCGCCAGGAGAGCCCGAAGGCCAAGGTCCAGATCGCGACCGGCCTGATCCTGCAGGCCCTCGGCCTGTGGCACCGCAACGTCCAGGCCAAGGCCGCCGTCGAGGCCGGCGAGGACCCGCAGCTGCCCGAGGACGCCCCCGAGGGCACCGAGGTCGGCCCCTGGCTTTCGATCGGCAACGCCGGTCGCGCCGGTGGTGGTGCTGCAGCTGGCGATGCGGGCGCCCCGGACGCGTCTGGTGCCTCTGACCCTTCCACCGAGGGCGGACGTCCGGAGGGGACGGACCAGCCATGAGCCGCGTGGTCGAGACCGCCAGCGAGTTCGTCCGCATCGAGATCGACTCGAGCATCGCCACGATCCGCATCGACCGGCCCAAGATGAACCCGCTCTCGATCGAGGTGCAGGACGCCCTCGGCGAGGCCGCCCGCATCGTGGGGGCCGACCCCGAGGTCGCCGCCGTCGTCCTCTACGGCGGAGAGAAGGTCTTCGCGGCCGGGGCGGACATCAAGGAGATGCAGGCGATGAGCTACACCGACATGGTGGAGCGCGCGCCGCTGATCCAGGCCGCCTTCACCGAGGTCGCCCGCATCCCCAAGCCGGTGGTCGCGGCGATCGAGGGCTACGCGCTGGGTGCCGGCAACGAGCTGGCCATGTGCGCCGACTTCCGGGTCGCGGCGGTCGACGCCAAGCTCGGCCAGCCGGAGATCCTGCTCGGCGTCATCCCCGGTGCCGGCGGCAGCCAGCGCCTGGCCCGCCTCGTCGGTGTGTCCAAGGCCAAGGACCTCGTCTACACCGGCCGGATGATCGACGCCAACGAGGCCATGGCCATCGGCCTGGTCGACGACGTCTGCCCTCCTGGCAGCGCCCACGAGACCGCGGTGGCCATGGTCCAGCGCTACGTCCACGGCCCGGCGTTCGCGCTGCGCGCCGCCAAGGAGGCCATCGACCGCGGCCTGGACGGGGACCTCGAGACCGGTCTGGCGATCGAGGCCATGCAGTTCGCCGGCGTCTTCGCCACCAAGGACCGCGAGATCGGGATGACCTCCTTCGTCAAGGACGGCCCGGGGAAGGCGTCCTTCGAGGGGCGCTGACGCCTCAGGGAGTCGCCCGCGCGGGCCAGCGCCACCGCCGCGACCACCGACCATGAACCGTGCCGAAGGCCGGGTCCCGCACGGGGCCCGGCCTTCGGCCTGTCAGCAGAGCCACCGTCCGTCTCCACACGGCTCTGAGCGACGCCCTCTCACGGACCATCGGCCGGTGAGTGATCCGTCGTCCGGAAAGAACCGGACGACGGATCACTCACCGGCCGACAGATCGACGCGCGGCCCCGGTCCGCCCGGAACTAGAATTTCGGACTAGTTGACGTATCTGACTAGTCAGGGATACGATCTAGTCATGAATGCGGAACAGTGGCCGAGCGAGTGGCTGCGCGGAGTGCTCGGGGTGTGCGTGCTGCGCATCCTGCTCGACGGGCCCAGCTACGGCTACGCGATCACCCAGCGCCTCGACGAGGCCGGCCTGGGCACGGTCAAGGGAGGCACCCTCTACCCGCTGCTCGGTCGTCTCGAGGAGGCAGGACACGTCAAGGTCGAATGGCGGCCCGGCGACGGCGGCCCCGGCCGCAAGTACTTCGCCCTGACCGAGCAGGGGCGGCACGAGGCGCAGGGGCAGGCAGCTCGCTGGGCCGACTTCACCACCATCACGCGCGCGCTGACCGACGGCGCCACCACCGCAGGGAGGGCCTCATGAACGACATCCAGGACATCAAGGGCAAGGACATCAGGGGCAAGGGCACCAGGCGGGGTGGACTCATCCCCGACCCGGGACGCATCGCGCCGCACGTCGACAAGGACTGGCGCGACGACTTCATCCTCGAGCTGCGGCTGCGTGACGTGCCCGGCGACCGGATCGGGGATGCCCTGATGACCGTCGAGACGCACGTCGTGGACTCGGGGGAGAGCGCCCAGGAGGCTTTCGGTGATGCCAAGGGCTACGCCGCTCGCATCGCCGAGGTGGCGGGCCGGGTCCGCAGCTCCGGGGTCGTGACCCCCGCCATGGTCGTGGGCATGGTGCTCGGGCTGGTAGGGATGCTGCTGGCGGCCCGCACCTTCACCAGCTGGCTGGAGGGCGTGCCGGTGGCCTTCACCGTGGGGGACGTCATCGGTGGCGTGCTGCTCCTGGCGCTGCTCGCCGCGATCCTGTTCACCGGGGTGCTGCGTCAGCTCTTGGAGCGGCAGTGGCTCGCCCTCGTCGTGCCACCGGTGCTGATCGGCGTGCTCGTCGGCATCTTCCTCCTCTTCGCCAAGCCGCTGCTGGAGCTGCCCGTCGCGCCGGCCGCGATCGGGGCGCTCGTCCTCATCGTCCTGAGCACCGTCATCGCCTGGAACGACGGGGACGGCACAGATGAGATCACCGCTCCCGGCACCCAGCCGGGCAACGGTATTCGGGCCCGGGCCACCAGCGCCCTGGTGCTCCCGCTGATGACCCTGCTGCTCCTGGGCTTCACGTGGGTCCTCCACCAGGTGAGCGGCTGACGCGCCCTCCCCGGTTCCGGGCTCAACCGTGCACCCAGCCGTGCGCTCGGCCGCGCGGGAACCGCATACCCGCCGCAGGGTCCCCCGTTTAGGGATGACCCTGCGGCAGGTGCAAAGATGAGGTCAACAAGCCCCTACCACGAGGACGTGACACGTGAACATCGTCGTCTGTGTGAAGTATGTGCCGGACGCCCAGGGCGACCGCACCTTCGAGGCCGACAACACCACCGACCGCGAGGCCGTCGACGGCCTGCTCTCCGAGCTGGACGAGTATGCGGTGGAGGAGGCCCTCAAGATCGTCGAGGCCGGCGAGGGTGAGGTGACCGTCCTGACCATGGGCCCGGACGACGCCGCCACCGCGCTGAAGAAGGGCCTCCAGATGGGCGCCGACAAGGGTGTCCTGATCACCGACGAGGCGATCGCCGGCTCCGACGCCGTCGCGACCTCGCTCGTCCTGGCGAAGGCCATCGAGAAGCTGGGGCCGGTCGACCTGGTCCTGACCGGTCTGGCGTCCACCGACGGCACGATGAGCGTGGTCCCGGCGATGCTCGCCGAGCGCCTCGGCCTGCCGCAGGTCACCTTCGCCTCCGAGCTGACCGTCGAGGGCGGCAACGTCTCGATCCGTCGCGACAACGCCGACGCCTCCGAGACCGTGCAGGCCTCGCTGCCGGCGGTCGTCTCGGTCACCGACCAGATCAACGAGCCGCGCTACCCGTCCTTCAAGGGGATCATGGCGGCCAAGAAGAAGCCGATCGAGACCTGGTCGCTGGCCGACCTGGGTGTCGACGCCGGCCAGGTCGGCCTGGACGCCGCCTGGTCCAAGGTCGAGTCCGTCGAGGCCCGCCCGCCGCGCAGCAAGGGTGAGGTCGTCACCGACGAGGGCGAGGGCGGCAAGGCCCTGGCCGAGTTCCTGGCCTCCCGCAAGTTCGTCTGAGTCGCCCAGAGCCGATAGGAGTCAATGACAATGGCTGAAGTTCTCGTCCTGGTCGACCACGTCGACGGAGACGTCCGCAAGTCCACCGCCGAGGCCCTGACCGCGGCCGCCCGCCTGGGCGAGCCCTCCGCGGTGTTCGTGGGCTCCGGCCTCGACGCCGCCCGTGACTTCCTGGCACGCTTCGGTGCGGCCAAGGTCTACCACCTCGACGGCGCCGACTACACCGACCACCTGGTGGTCCCGGTCGCCGAGGCGCTGGCCCAGCTGGTCGAGAAGACCGGTGCCGCCGCGGTCCTGCTGCCGGCCTCCAACGACGGCAAGGAGATCGCCGGTCGTCTGGCGATCAAGACCTCCTCGGGTCTGATCACCGACGCGGTCGACGTCCAGCCGGGCGACGGCGGTGGCGTCAAGACCGTCCAGTCGGTCTTCGCCGGGTCCTACACGGTCACCTCCACGGTGACCCAGGGCAGCCCGATCGTCACCCTGAAGCCCAACTCGATCGAGCCGGCCGAGGCGCAGGGCGCAGCTGCCGACGAGGCGGTCGAGGTCCAGCTCTCCGAGCTGGCCACCTCCGCCAGGATCACCGAGCGCAAGGAGAAGGCCTCCTCGGGTCGCCCGCAGCTGACCGAGGCCGCGATCGTGGTCTCCGGTGGCCGTGGCACCGGTGGTGACTTCGGCCCGGTCGAGCAGTTCGCCGACTCTCTCGGTGCCGCCGTCGGTGCCTCGCGCGCCGCGGTCGACGCGGGCTGGTATCCCCACGCCTCCCAGGTCGGCCAGACCGGTGTGCAGGTGTCCCCGCAGCTCTACGTCGCGGCCGGCATCTCCGGTGCGATCCAGCACCGCGCGGGCATGCAGACCTCCAAGACGATCGTCGCGGTCAACAAGGACCCCGAGGCCCCGATCTTCGAGCTGGTCGACTACGGCGTCGTCGGTGACCTCTTCTCGGTGCTGCCCCAGGCCACCACCGAGGTGCAGAACCGCAAGGGCTGACCTCTCGCTCACCGTCAGGACGGTCGTTCGTGCCAGGCACGGGCGGCCGTCCTCACGTCTGCGGGCCGGCGGGGCCTACCGAGACTGTGGCCAACCGGCCAGGTGTCACCCAGACCGGGGCCGGCCGGCCAGGTGTCGCCCAGACCGGGGCCAACCGTCAGCAACCGGCCAGATACCGGCCCGACCGGCCAGATGCCCGCCCGACCGGCCAGATACCGGCCCGACCGGCCAGATACCGGCCCGACCGGCCAGTTATAACCGGCCGGTTGGGCCGGTATCTGGCGGGTCAACCAGATCGGGGTGGCCCGCCGCGGACTGGGTCGGGCGGCAGCTCGCGATCTAGACTCAGGTGATGCCTACCCAGCCCTCCACCTACCTCGACCATGCCGCGACCACGCCGGTGCTGGCCGAGGTCGTCGAGGTCGTCGCGGGGACGATGCGTGACCACGCACTGGGCAACGCCTCCTCGACCCACGCCCCGGGCCGGGCCGCCCGCCGCGTCGTCGAGGAGTCGCGCGAGGACATCGCCGACGCGCTGGGGTTGCACCCCTCCGAGGTCGTCCTGACCTCCGGGGGCACCGAGGGCGACAACCTCGCCCTGAAGGGGACGTATGCGGCGCGCGTCGCCGCCGACCCGCGCCGGGACCGGATCGTCGTCAGCGGCCTTGAGCACCACGCCGTCCTCGACCCGGTGGAGCACCTCGTGAAGACGGCCGGCGCGCGCGTGACCTTCCTCGAGCCCGACGGCGACGGTGTCATCACGCCGGAGGAGCTCGATGCCGCGCTGGCGGCCGACGGCGGCCCGGGCACCGTCGCCCTCGTCAGCCTCATGTGGGCCAACAACGAGATCGGCACCGTGCAGCGCGTCCCCGAGCTCGCCGCCCGGGCTCACGAGCACAGCATCCCCGTCCACTCCGACGCCGTCCAGGCGCTCGGCCAGCTGCCCCTCGACCTTTCCGCGGTCGACCTGGGCGTCGTCACCGGCCACAAGATCGGCGGTCCGGTCGGGGTGGGGGTGCTGACGGTGGGCCGCGACCAGGCACCGGTCCCGCTCGTGCACGGCGGCGGCCAGGAGCGCTCGCTGCGCTCCGGGACGGTCCCGACCCCCGCCGTCGCCGGCCTCGCCACGGCCATCAGGTATGCCGTCACGCACCAGGGCGAGCACGCCACCCGCCTCGCGCAGCTGCGCGACCGCCTCATCCGGGGGGCGCTCGAGATCGACCCCACGATCCGGGTCAGCGGCCCGTGGGCCGAGGGTGACACGACCCGGAGGCTCCCGGGCAACGCCCATCTCCAGATCCCCGGCGCCGACAGCGACTCCCTGCTCTACCTGCTCGACGCAGCCGGCATCGCGGCCTCTGCGGGCTCTGCCTGCACCGCCGGGGTCACCCGCCCCAGCCACGTCCTGCTCGCCTGCGGCGTGCCCGAGGACCTGGCACGAGGGGCGCTGCGCCTCACCCTGGGCCGCACGTCCTCCGAGGCCGATGTCGACGCCTTCCTCGCCGCGCTCCCACAGGTCCTGGAGCGCGCCCGCCTCGCGAGGGCCGCGTCGTGACGCGGACCACCGTGGTCAGCGGCGCCATCGCCGGGGTGAAGGGGGTCTGCTGATGCGCGTCGTCGCCGCCATGAGCGGGGGAGTGGACTCCGCCGTCGCCGCCGCCCGGATGCTCGACGCCGGGCACGAGGTCGTCGGCGTGCACCTGGCCCTCGCCCAGTCCGCGGCCACCCTGCGCGAGAGCGCCCGCGGCTGCTGCACCATCGAGGACGCCGGGGACGCCCGTCGGGTGGCCGACCGGCTCGGCATCCCGTTCTACGTCTGGGACATGGCCGAGCGGTTCAAGCAGGACGTCGTCGACGACTTCTTCAGCGAGTACGCCGCCGGCCGCACCCCCAACCCGTGCCTGCGTTGCAACGAGAAGATCAAGTTCTCCGCGCTGCTGGACAAGGCTCTGGCGCTCGGCTTCGACGCCGTCGCGACCGGTCACTACGCCCAGGTCGTCGAGGTCGCCGATCCTGCTGCACCGCAAGGCATCCGGCGCGAGCTGCACCGGGCCGTCGACATGGCCAAGGACCAGTCCTACGTCCTCGGCGTCCTGGACGCGGACCAGCTCGCGCGGGCCTTCTTCCCACTGGGTGACACCACCAAGCCGCAGATCCGCGAGGAGGCGCGCCAGCGCGGTTTCTCGATCGCCAGGAAGCCCGACAGCCACGACATCTGCTTCATCGCCGACGGCGACACCAGGGGCTTCCTGTCCCGCCGGCTCGGCGCCGAGCCCGGCCCGATCGTCGACGAGCACGGCGAGGTCCTGGGGCAGCACGGTGGTGCGCACGGCTACACGGTGGGCCAGCGCCGCGGGCTGGGCCTCAAGGTCCCGCCCGCCGACGGGAGCAAGCGCTATGTCCTCTCCACCGACACCCGCACCAACACCGTGGTCGTCGGCCCGGAGGAACTCCTCGGGGTGGACGTCATCCACGCCGACCACGTCCGCTGGTGCGGGCCACCGGCCACGGGCGAGCTGAGCCTGGGCGCCCAGATCCGGGCGCACGGCCAGGAGCACCCGGCGACGGTCCGGATCGAGGCGGGAGACCGCATACCCGAGGGGCCGGAGGCGACCGCGCACCCGGGTGACGGGGCGCCGACGGCCGGAACGGGCGGGGGCTCCCTCACGGTGCACCTGGCCGAGCGGGTGCGCGGGGTGGCGCCGGGGCAGTCGGTCGTGCTCTACGACGGCACCCGGGTGGTCGGCTCCGGCACGATCTCCAAGACCGGGAGGAGGCCGCGGTGACCCGGCCCCTCCGAGCCCTGCGCAGGCCGCGCTCGTCTCCAGCGTGGTCCTCGGTGACGTCGCGGGCATGCTGGTCAACCGGTGAGGGTCGATGGTGACGACATGGTGATGGCGAGATGGTGAGCGGCACGTGGTGACGGCGACGGGTGTCGGGTCGTGGCCCGGCGAGGACGTGCGGGAGGCGCTGCGGGTCGTCCGCGGTGAGCTCGCGGGCGCGCTGCCCGAGGGGGTCGTGGGGTTGCCCTACCTGCCCGAGCTGCCCGCGCGGGGGCCGGGTGCGGACATGGTCGGGCGGGCCGCGCACCTGCTGGTGGACCTTCCTGTCGACCTGCAGCCGCAGGGCTGGCGCCTGGTGGACCGGCCCGGCCGGGACCACGAGCTGACGGCCTCGCTGTGGCGGCAGGACCTGGACGAGCTGGCCGAGGCCTTCGACGGTTATGCGGGCCCGCTGAAGGTGCAGGTCACCGGGCCGTGGACGCTGGCCGCGTCGGTGTGGCTGCCGCTGGGCGACCGGGTGCTCTCCGACCCCGGCGCCACCCGGGATCTCGTGGGCTCGCTGGCGGAGGGCGTGGCGCAGCACGTGGCCGCGGTGCGTCGGTTGGTCCCGGGAGCAGAGGTGGTGCTCCAGCTCGACGAGCCGATGATCTCCCTGGTGGCGCTGGGACGGGTCCGCTCCGAGAGCGGCTACCGGGTGCTGCGGACGCCGGAGGGTGGGGAGATCGTGGCGGCGCTCCGGGAGGTGCTCGGCGGGGCGGGGGCGGACCGGACTGCGGTCCACACCTGCGCGTCGACGCCCCCTGCGGCGATGCTCGCCCAGGCCGGGGCAGGCGCGCTGAGCCTGGACCTGGCCCAGCTCGACGGCGCCACCTGGGAGGAGGTGGCGGCCGCGTTCGAGGCGGGGACCGACCTGTGGGCGGGGATCCTGCCGACCGGAGCCGGGGCCGGGAGCGCAACTCGCGGTGCCGCATACCCGCAGGTCGTCGATCCGTTGGTGACCAGGTGGCACGAGCTGGGCCTCGAGCCGGCCACGCTGGAGCGCGTTACGGTGACGCCGGCGTGCGGGCTGGCGGGGAGCACGCCTACGGGCGCGCGGGAGACGACGGCGGCGACGGTGGTCGCGGCGGCCCGGCTGCTGGAGGTGGCGCGGGCCTGAGCGGTGGCCGGTCGTGCCGTCGCCGACCTGCCACGTCATGTCGCAGGGCTGCGACAGGATCGCGATGATGGGGCGACATCTGCTCCGTAGCGTCGTCAGGGAGGGAGCGGCGAAGGGTCGCACCCACCCAGATCCAGGAGGAACGAACCATGAGCAGGACCACCCTGAGGCTCGCCGTGGCCGGAGCCATGTCCGCCGTCGTGCTGGCCGGATGTCAGGCCGGCATCGTGGACGAGCCCTCGACGACGCCGGTGGCCGAGCCGGTCGAGCAGACGCAGGAGCCGGCGCAGACGCAGGACGCGGGGGAGGAGGTCACGGAGGACGACGAGTCTGCGGACGGGCCGACCGAGGAGTCGACCGGGGACGACGCTGCCGACGACCCCGCTGACGACCCCGCTGACGACACCGCGGTGGAGCCGACCGACGCTTCGAGCGGCGACGATGGGGGCGACGGAGGCCCTGGCGGTGGCACGGCCTCCGGCGAGGTCCCGGAGCCGGGCACCGAGGTCGAGCTCGGCGACACCGTCACCACCCATGTCCAGACCCCCGGGGAGGAGGGCGACGAGTACTTCGGCTACGCGACCCTGGCCACCACGGTGACCTCGGCCGAGCCCGGCGACCCGGACCTGTTCGCCGACGCCGAGAACGCCGCGGACTTCGCCGGCTACACGCCGTGGTTCGTCCAGGTCGAGCACGAGTGGCTCACCTACGAGGGCGAGCCGAACGCCAACATGATCCCGCGCCTGGGTGCGCTCAACGAGGCCGGCGGGGAGCTCAGCCCGGTCATCAACTCCACGTGGTCCGCCGGCGTGCCGGGCTGCCAGATCGACATGCCCGAGGAGAAGGGCGTGGGTCAGACGGCCACCAACTGCCACGCCTTCGCCGTGCCGGACGGGGAGAAGATCGGCGCCGTGGTGTGGAACGGCGACGACTACGCCGACGGGGGCGGCAGCGCCACCGACAACCCCTACTGGGACGACCCGGTGCTCTGGATCGTGCGCTGAGCCGCACGCGTCCTCCGGCGCCCCTTCCCTGAAGACCCCTTCACAACACATCAACCCGATCGACGAAAGGTCATCTCGTCATGCCCAGAAACAGCATCATCACCCGTTCCATCGTCACGGCGGCACTGACCGCCACCATCGGCCTCGGCGGCCTCGGGGCGTCCGCCTCGGCGACCCCGGCAGGTGGTGTCCACCAGGCCCAGATCCAGCTCAGCACGGGCTCGTTGCCGAGCTGCGTGAAGTACAGCGCCAGGGAGTACCGCGCCTGGTGGGACTTCTTCCGCAAGCGGGTCGAGGCCACCGTCACCAACAACTGCCGGGTCCCGCAGGTCTTCCGGATCCATGAGGTCAACAGCCCGTGGACCTGCAAGGTGGTCGACGTGGGCAAGACCCGCACCGAGTGGGTCCACAAGTCCGACTACCGCGGCTACGTGGGCAACTGCAACGACTGACCTCCCAGGTCGGTCACAGACAGGCGGGCGGGGCGTCGAAGCTGGAGGGGGGCGCCCCGCCCGTCGCCCGCGTGCCCAACGTCAGCCGGTCGCAGGCGGACCGGCCAGGGGGAGGCGGAGGGTCACGGTGGAGCCCTCCCCGTGCCAGGACTCGAGGGTCGCGCGGCCGCCGTGGCGACGGGCGATGGCCCGCACCAGCGGCAGGCCAAGTCCTGAGCCCTCGACCGAGGTCGACAGCGCCTCGCGCCCGCGGCCCAGCTCCTCCCAGACGGTGTCGAGCTCGTCGGCGGGGATGCCGGCGCCGGTGTCGGCGATCTCCAGGACCAGCCAGCCCTCCTCCGCTCGGCCGCGGACCTCGACGGTGTCGCCGGGGGAGGAGTACTTGACCGCGTTGGCCAGCAGGTTGGAGACGGCCAGGAAGAGGAGGTCGTCGTCGCCGGTCACCGTCGGGAGGGGGCGGGGGGCCCGGGGGAGGGACAGCACGATCTGACGGTCCGCCGAGCCGGGCAGCTCGCGCAGCGCGTCGACGGCCTCCTCGACCAGGGCGGTCGGATCGACCTGGCCCAGCTCCAGCGGGGTGTGCTCGACCTCGCCGACCTTGCGCAGGTCGCTCAGCAACCGGGTCAGCCGCCGCGACTGGACGTCGATGCTGGTCAGCTGCTGCTCGGACGGCTCGTCGGCCAGCGCCGCGCGGATGCCCTGGATCGGGTTCTTCAGCTCGTGGTCCAGGCGGGACAGGAGCCGCCGCTGGTGGGCGGCCCGGTCGGCCAGGGCGTTCGCCAGGTCGTCCCGGCCCTGGCGACGGGCCCGCAGCGTCGCGGCCGACCAGAGGAGCAGCGCCCCGCTGAGGAGAGCTCCGAGGATCAGGGGGAGCCACTGCATACCCCCGGTGAGGTAGTAGCGGCGCGACTCCCCGGCGAGCTGCCAGAGCAGCGCGGCCACGAGGCCCACGAGCAGCGGGAGCAGCGCCAGCAGCAGGGGACGGGCGAGAAGGACGCGTGGAGCGGGGTCCGCGTCCGGACCCGAGGCCCGACGTGGCGCGGGTCCGGCGTTCATCCGCGCACCACCGGGTGCACGAAGCGGTAGCCCAGGCCCTGGACCGTCTCCAGGTAGGTGGGGTCGTCGGCCGCGTCAGCGAGGACCTTGCGCAGCTCGGCGACCCGGTGGTCGACCGCGCGACTGGTCACGATGGCGTCGAAGCCCCACACCGACTGCAGCAGCCGGTCGCGGCTGACCACCTCGTCGGGGCGGGACATGAGGAACTCCAGCAGCGCGAACGCCCGGGGGGTGACCGACTGCTCGACGCCGCCCAGCCAGATCCGGCGGGCCGGCCGGTCGATCCGCAGCTCGCCGGCGCGCAGGCTCTCCGAGGCCGACAGGGGCGCGCGACCGGAGGTGGAGCGGCGCAGCACGGCCCGGATGCGGGCCATCAGCTCCTGCGGGTCGAAGGGCTTGTTGAGATAGTCGTCGGCGCCCTCGTCCAGGGCGGCGGCCCGCTCGAAGGACTCCCCGACCTGGGTGAGGAGGATGACCGGCAACCAGTCGTGCTCGGCCCGGATCCGCCGCAGGGTCTCGCGGCCGTCCAGGACGGGCATCATCACGTCCAGGACGACCAGGTCGGGGCGCTGCCGGCCGATCTCCTGCAGCGCCTCGGCCCCGTCGGAGGCGCAGCGCACCTGCAGGCCGCTGCGGCGCAGCACCGGGGGGAGGTGCTCCCGGATCGTCTCGTCGTCGTCCACGAGGAGGACGTCGTGCTGGCCGCTCATGGGACCCACCGTATGAGATGGGACGGCCGGACGTGGAGCGGCCGCGGCCGGCTGGACGCCGACCACGGCCGCTCCGGACCCGTGCTCCCGGGCGGGCCGCAGTCCTGCGGCTACCCGTCGCTCTCGGTGGCCACGAACGTCACGGTGTGCGCCCGCACCATGTCCGCCATCGCGTCCCCCGAACCCTGGCCGGTGACCAGCGCGACATAGCCGCCCGGCATCCCGAACCGGACCTCCGGCTCGCTGAAGACGATGCCTCTCTGGTCCACGGACTCCTCCAGGTCCCGGATCTCGGCGTGGCCGTTCACCCGGAAGGTCACGTTCTGCGGGGCCCCGGACCCGTTGCTGACGCGGAAGGACAGCGGGCCGTCCTCGTCGATGGTGCCGTCCATCGTGGGGTTGAGGAAGAGCACCCAGGGAGCGCCGGTGCCGGTGTCGAGCCGGTCCTGGTCGATGACCCACTGCCCGTCGACCTCGCGGGCGCCGAAGGCGTAGTAGAAGGGTGAGCTGTCGGACCGCACTCCGCGCACGGTCACCACGCGCGTGCTCTCGTCGGCGCCCTCCCAGGCGGGATAGGAGGACCAGCGCGGCCCCTCCCCGGTGTCCCCCCTCGTGGTCACGTCCTGCACCAGCTGCGGCAACCAGGGCTCCTCGGGCAGATACTCGCCCACCAGCCCGTAGGACTCCTCGCTGAGCAGCTCCGCCGCGGCCTCGTGGTCGCCATCGACGAGACGCGAGACGTAGGACTTGGCGGTGTCGAGCGCAGGCCCGACCTCGGTGCCGCCACGCCCTGACCTGCCAGGTGGTGCTCGCATCTCGGTCCTGCCTCTCGTTCGCCCCGGTCGGGGCAGGTGCACGGGGATAAGGACGCTCTCGACTCCCCTCTACGTTGCACGAGAACCGCATACCCGTCGAGCGGGGTTGTCATCACCCCAGGTCAGGAGGGGTATGCGGAGTGGCGGCCGGGTGCTGTCGGTGCCCCCTGAGAGGATGTGCGGGTGAGCGAGCCGACCATCCCGGAGACCACCGCAGACCTGCCCGAGGAGGCCCGTCACCGGTGGGACGAGCTGGCCGAGGAGATCCGCGGGCACCAGTTCGCCTACTACGTCAAGGACGCGCCGACGATCAGCGACGGCGAGTTCGACGCACTGCTGCGCGAGCTGGAGGAGCTGGAGGAGAGCTATCCGGCGCTGCGGGTGCCGGACAGCCCCACGCAGCTGGTGGGTGGGGCGTTCTCGACCGAGTTCACCGCGGTCGACCACCTGGAGCGGATGCTCAGCCTGGACAACGCCTTCGCCGAGGACGAGCTGACCGCCTGGGCGGACCGGGTGGAGCGGGAGGCCGGCGGGGTCGAGGTCACCTACCTGTGCGAGCTCAAGATCGACGGCCTGGCGGTCAACCTGCTGTATGAGGAGGGTCGCCTGGTCCGCGCCCTCACCCGGGGCGACGGGCGGACGGGGGAGGACGTGACGCTCAACGTGCGCACCATCGAGGGGGTGCCGCACCAGCTCACCGGGGCGGGGGACGGGGTGCCGGTCCCGCGTCTGGTCGAGGTGCGGGGCGAGGTCTTCCTGCCGCCGGAGAAGTTCGAGGTGCTCAACGCCGCGCTGGTGGAGGCGGGCAAGGCGCCCTATGCCAACCCGCGCAACACCGCGGCGGGGTCGCTGCGGCAGAAGGACCCCCGGATCACCGCGCAGCGGGGGCTGCAGATGCTGGTGCACGGGATCGGGGCGCGGGAGGGTTTTGAGATCACCCGTCAGTCGCAGGCCTACGAGCTGCTGGCCGGCTGGGGGCTGCCGGTGTCGCAGCGGGCCAAGGTCGTGCCGACGCTGGAGGAGGTGCGCGAGTTCGTCGCCTACTACGGCGAGCACCGGCACGACGTGGAGCACGAGCTGGACGGGGTCGTGGTCAAGGTCGACGAGGTGGAGGTGCAGCGGCGCCTGGGGTCGACCTCGCGTGCGCCACGGTGGGCGATCGCCTACAAGTATCCTCCCGAGGAGGTCACCACCAAGCTCCTCGACATCCGCGTCGACGTGGGGCGCACCGGGCGGGTGACGCCGTGGGGGCTGATGGAGCCGGTGCAGGTGGCGGGGTCGACGGTGGAGCGGGCCACGCTGCACAACCAGTACGAGGTCGAGCGCAAGGGCGTGCTCATCGGGGACACGATCGTGCTGCGCAAGGCCGGGGACGTCATCCCCGAGATCCTGGGCCCGGTGGTGGACCTGCGCGACGGGTCGGAGAAGGCGTTCGTCTTCCCCACGCACTGCCCCGCCTGCGGGACCGAGCTGGCCCAGCAGAAGGAGGGGGACAAGGATTGGCGCTGCCCCAACGCCAAGGAGTGCCCGGCCCAGCTGCGCGAGCGGCTCTACTCCCTGGCCAGCCGGGGTGCTTTCGACATCGAGGCACTGGGTGGGGAGGGTGTCAACGCCCTGCTCGACGCCGGCGTGCTGACCAACGAGGCCACCGTCTTCTCCCTGACCGCTGACGAGATCAGGCAGGTGCCGCTCTACACGAGGGCGGCGAAGAAGACCGACCCGCAGGAGGCCGTGACCGACGGTCGGGTGCTCTCGGCCAACGGGCAGAAGCTCGTCGACAACCTCCAGCAGGCCAAGGCCCAGCCGTTGTGGCGGGTCCTGGTGGCGCTGTCCATCCGGCACGTGGGGCCGACCGCGGCGCGGGCGCTGGCCACCGAGTTCGGCTCGATGGAGGCGATCCGGGAGGCCGACGTGGAGCGGCTGGCCGCCACCGAGGGCGTGGGGGCGATCATCGCCGAGTCGGTGGTGGAGTGGTTCGGCGTCGACTGGCACCGCGAGATCGTCGACCGGTGGGCGGCCGACGGGGTCCGGATGGCCGACGAGCGGGACGAGTCGGTGGAGCGGACGCTGGAGGGCAGGACGGTCGTGGTGACCGGCTCGCTGGAGGGCTTCTCCCGCGACTCCTCCAAGGAGGCGATCATCGCCCGGGGCGGCAAGGCGGCCGGGTCGGTGAGCAAGAAGACCGACTTCGTCGTCGTCGGCGCCAACGCCGGGTCCAAGGCCGACAAGGCCGAGGAGCTCGGGGTCCCGACCCTGGACGAGGCCCAGTTCGTCAGGCTGCTGGAGACCGGCTCGCCGGACTGAGCCCCCGCCTGCGGCGGGCCGCGCCGGTGCGGCAGGGTGGAGTCATGAGATCGCGGTGGCTGTGGCTGCTCTTCCTGGCCGTGCTCGCCTACGTCGTCTGGGACTTCCTCTCCGACGGGCGCCCCTGGCTGGCGCTCGGTTACGGTGTGCTCGCGACCGGCATCGCCTGGTGGACCTCACCGTGGCGCGGGCGCAGCACCACCACCCACCAGGAGGTCCAGGCCATGGCAGACACCGATCCCCGTAAGGACGTCGTCATCTACTGGCGCCCCGGCTGCGGTTACTGCGCCCGCCTCAAGTCGACGCTCGGCGACGCCGGCAAGGACGCGACCTGGATCAACATCTGGCAGGACGAGGAGGCGGCCGCCTTCGTGCGCAGCGTCAACGAGGGCAACGAGGTCGTGCCCACCGTGGTGATGGACGGGATCCCGGTCACCAACCCGCGTCCGACGATCGTGCTCGAGAGGCTGCAGCGGGACTGAGCGCGGCGGGCCGTCCGGTCGGTACGCGGGGACCCGTCCGGTCGGCCAGGGGTCCGGTGGTCAGGGAGCCGGTGGGTTGAGGGGCTCGTCGACGGCGTGGATCTCGTTGACGAAGCTGCTGCCGTCCTCGCCGTCCAGCGGTGTCACGTCGACGACGATGCCGGTCTGCACGTCGAGGCTGACCAGGTATGCGGTGGGGAGCTGCGCGCGCGGGCTCGCCAGGGTGGGGTCCTCGGGGCCGTACTCGGCCAGGCGGCTGGCGACGCTGTCCAGGAGGGGCAGCACCCGCAGCGCGGGTCGTAGCGGTGCGGCAGCGGCGAACAGGTCGCCCGCCACGTCCGGCGGCCGCGGTGCTCCACCTCCTGGACGTCGGTGATCTCCACGCCCGGTGGCACCGGCCGGTCCGGGTCCTGGGCCACCCCGGCCTCGTGCTCAGCGTCGGTCCAGGCGCCGTCGGCCAGCTCGAGCGGGTCGAGCATGGCCGTCCACTGGTAGTCGCGCCACATCGGGTCGCCGTGGTCGTAGTGCCATCCCTCCAGCCGGGCCGCCACCAGCCCGTCGGGGCGGAGGACCACTCCGGCGTCCTGGACGCCCGAGCTCTCCCCGGCGCCGTACGGCACGCCCTCGGCGGTCTCGGGCCGGTGCCCGCTCCGCACGACCGTGACCCGGGAGGCGTCCCGGTCCAGCCAGGCCTCCACGCTGCCGGGCCGGTGGGTGGCCGCATACCCGGTCTGCCGGTGGGTGAGGTGCAGGGTGCGGAAGCGCCGGGGCGTGCTGGGGCCCAGGATCCACGACCTAGACTGTCCCGCATGTCCGCACTCTCCCGCGACGATGTCGCGCATGTCGCCATGCTGGCGCGGATCCAGCTCTCCGAGGACGAGCTGGACCGCCTCGCCGGGCAGCTGGACCAGATCGTCGGCTGGGTCGGCCAGGTCAACGAGGTCGCTGCCGCCGACGTGCCGCCGATGTCGCACCCGCTGCCCCTGGTCAACGTCACCCGCCCCGACGAGGTGCGCCCGAGCCTGAGCCAGGAGGACGCGCTCGCCAACGCGCCCGAGGCCGAGGACTCGCGCTTCGCCGTGCCGAGGATCCTGGACGAGGACTGAGGGGAGAGACGATGAGCAAGCCCACCGACCTGACGGGTCTGACCGCCGTCGAGATGGCAGACAAGCTCGCCGCAGGGGAGATCACCTCCGTCGAGCTGACCCAGGCCCACCTGGACCGCATCGAGCGGATCAACCCGGCCCTCAACGCCTACCTGGCGGTCGACGCCGAGGGCGCCCTGGCCACCGCGCGCGAGATCGACCGGCGCCGTGCCGCGGGGGAGACCCTGCACCGCCTCGCCGGCGTCCCCGTCGCCGTCAAGGACATCGCCTGCACCAAGGGCCTGACCACCACGGCCGGGTCGAAGATGCTCGAGGACTTCGTGCCGCCCTACGACGCCACGATCGTCACCCGCCTGCGCGAGGCCGGGATGCCGATCCTGGGCAAGACCAACATGGACGAGTTCGCGATGGGCTCCTCCACGGAGCACTCCGCCTTCGGCCCCACCCGCAACCCGTGGGACCTGGACCGGATCCCCGGCGGCTCCGGCGGCGGCTCCTCGGCGGTCGTGGCCGCATACCTCGCCCCGCTGGCGATCGGCTCCGACACCGGCGGCTCGATCCGCCAGCCCGCGGCCGTGACCGGCACGGTCGGCGCCAAGCCCACCTACGGCGGGGTCAGCCGCTACGGCATCATCGCCCTGGCCTCCTCCCTGGACCAGATCGGCCCCTGCGCCCGCACCGTGGCCGACGCCGCGCTCCTGCACGAGGTCCTCGGCGGCCACGACCCGATGGATTCCACCAGCATCGACGCCCCGGTGCCGCCGGTCGTCGCGGCGGCCACCGGCACCCGCGACCTCACCGGCCTGCGCGTCGGGGTCGTCAAGGAGATCGGCGGCGAGGGCTTCCAGCCCGGCGTGCTGGCCCGTTTCGAGGAGGCGCTGGAGCAGCTGCGCGAGCTGGGCGCCGAGATCGTCGAGGTCTCCTGCCCGCACTTCAGCTACGCGATGGCGGCCTACTACCTCATCCTCCCCTCGGAGGCGAGCTCCAACCTGGCCCGCTACGACGCCATGCGCTACGGCCGGCGGGTCGTCCCGGAGGGCAGCCCGAGCGCCGAGCAGGTCATGGCCGCCAGCCGCGACGCCGGCTTCGGCGACGAGGTCAAGCGCCGCATCATCCTGGGCACCTACGCGCTGTCCAGCGGCTACTACGACGCCTACTACGGGCAGGCGCAGAAGGTCCGCACGCTCATCGCGCGCGACTTCGCCGCCGCCTTCGAGCAGGCCGACGTGCTCGTCAGCCCGACCGCGCCGACCACGGCCTTCAAGATCGGCGACAAGCTCGACGACCCGATGGCGATGTACCTCAACGACATCGCCACCATCCCGGCCAACCTCGCCGGCGTGCCCGGCATGTCGATCCCGGCGGGCGTCGCCGAGGAGGACGGCCTGCCGGTCGGCTTCCAGATCCTGGCCCCGGCCATGGAGGACCAGCGCATGTATGCCGTAGGCGCGGCCCTCGAGGCCCGCATCGCCGAGGCCCAGGGCGGCCTGGTGCTGGACAACGCCTCCGAGATCCCCGGAACCCACGATGAGGTGACCGCATGAGCGCCGCGACCGTCCCCTACGCGGAGGCGATGGACCGCTACGAGCCGGTCATCGGCCTCGAGGTCCACGTCGAGCTCAACACGCTGACCAAGATGTTCTGCGGCTGCGCCACCGACTTCGGCGCCGAGCCCAACACCCAGACCTGTCCGGTCTGCCTGGGCCTGCCCGGGGCGCTCCCGGTCGTCAACGGCAAGGCCGTCGAGTCGGCGATCCGGATCGGCCTGGCGCTCAACTGCCGGATCGCGGACTGGTGCCGCTTCGCGCGGAAGAACTACTTCTACCCGGACATGCCGAAGAACTTCCAGACCAGCCAGTACGACGAGCCGATCGCCTTCGACGGCTGGCTCGAGGTCGAGGTCCCGGCCAGCGACGCGGGCGAGGCGTTCACCTACCGCGTCGAGATCGAGCGCGCGCACATGGAGGAGGACACCGGCAAGTCCACCCACGTCGGTGGCGCCACCGGTCGCATTCATGGCGCGGACTACTCGATCGTCGACTACAACCGCGCCGGCATCCCGCTGATCGAGATCGTCACCAAGCCGCTGACCGGCGCCGGTGACCGCGCCCCCGAGGTCGCCCGCGCCTATGTCTCGGCGCTGCGCGACCTGCTCAAGGCGCTCGACGTCTCCCACGTGCGGATGGAGCAGGGCAACGTGCGCTGCGACGCCAACGTCTCGCTCATGCCGAAGGGCGCAGAGAGGTTCGGGACGCGCACCGAGACCAAGAACGTCAACAGCCTGCGCTCGATCGAGCGGGCCGTCCGCTACGAGATCACCCGGCAGGCCGCGGTGCTCGATGCGGGGGAGTCGATCCTGCAGGAGACCCGCCACTGGCACGAGGACACCGGCATCACCACCGCCGGCCGGCCCAAGTCTGATGCCGACGACTACCGCTACTTCCCCGAGCCCGACCTGGTGCCCGTCGCCCCGACGGCCGAGCTGGTCGAGCAGCTGCGCGGCACCATGCCGGAGAACCCCGCCGAGCGCCGCCGCCGGCTGCAGTCCGAGTGGGGCTACTCCGACCTGGAGATGCGCGATGTCGTCAACGCCGGTGCCGTCGAGGTCATCGAGGAGACCGTCGCGGCCGGTGCGACCTCCGCCGCCGCCCGCAAGTGGTGGACCGGCGACCTGGCCCGCCGCGCCAACGCCGAGGGCGTGGCCGTGACCGACCTGGGCGTCACCCCGGCGCACATCGCCGAGCTGGACGCGCTCGTCCGAGACGGCCGCCTCAACGACTCGATGGCCCGCCAGGTCATGGAGGGCGTCGTGGCCGGCGAGGGCAGCCCGACCCAGGTCGCGGACGCCAAGGGCCTGGAGCTGGTCCAGGACGACGGTGCGCTGCAGGCCGCGGTCGACAAGGTCATCGCCGCCAACGCCGACGTCGCCGAGAAGATCCGCGGCGGCAAGGTGCAGGCGGCCGGTGCGCTCATCGGCCAGGTCATGAAGGAGATGCGCGGCCAGGCGGACGCGGCCAAGGCCCGCGAGCTGATCCTGTCCGCCCTGGGAGTCGAGGGCTGATCCCGATGTCGGGTATGCCGCTCGCCGCCGTCCCCGAGCTCGTCGCCGAGGTCCTCGGCGAGGTGGAGGAGATGAAGGTCGTGACCTACGACCCCCTGGACCTCGAGACGGTGCCCGGCGGTGGCCGCGAGGTCGACGTGCTCGCCACCTCCTTCAACGCCGGCCGCTGGCTGCGCCAGCTCGACCGGGTGCCCGGCCTGAAGGCTGTCGTGCTGGCGTCGGCGGGCTACGAGCACGCCCTGCCGCACCTGCCGGCCGGCGTCCAGCTGGCCAACGCGGTGGGCGTCCACGACACGGCCACGGCCGAGCTGGCCCTGACGCTCATGCTGGCGGCCCAGCGCTCGCTGCCGACCTGGGTGCGCACCCAAGAGCGTCAGGTCTGGGGCGAGGAGGGCTGGACCCAGCGGTCGCTGGCCGACTCGACCGTGCTGGTGCTCGGCTACGGCGGCATCGGCCGGGCCCTGACCCGCCGGCTGCTGGCTGCCGAGTGCGGGGTGATCGCCGTGGCCAGCACCGACAAGCCCGGAGATGAGCTCGTCGAGCAGGTGCACGGTATAGACCGGCTGCCCGAGCTGCTCCCGCACGCCGACGTCCTCGCCGTGTGCGTGCCCATGTCGGAGCAGAACCGTCACCTCGTCGACGCGGAGGTCCTCACGGCCCTGCCCGACGACGCCCTCGTGGTCAACATCGCCCGCGGAGGGGTCGTCGACCAGGAGGCCCTGCTCGCCGAGTGCGCCTCCGGACGCCTGCGCGCCGCCCTGGACGTCACCGACCCCGAGCCGCTCCCGGCCGACCACCCCCTGTGGTCCACCCCGGGGGTGCTCATCACCCCGCACGTGGGCGGCGCCTCCCCGGCCTCGTTCCCGCGGTGGGGACGCTACCTGCGCAGCCAGCTGACCGCATATCGCGACACCGGGGCGCTGGAGCACCGGGTCGACCCGGGCGCCTGAGCGGAGCGGCCCTCACCGCTGGCTAGGGTGGGTGCCATGAACCGCCGCCTCGTCCTGATCCGCCACGCCAAGACCGAGGGATCCAACCCCGGCGGGGACCACGAGCGCGAGCTGGTGCAGCGCGGCCGCGACGACGCCGGCGCGCTCGGCGAATGGCTGCGCGAGGAGGGGCTGGACCCCGGGCTGGTGCTCGTCTCGACCGCGGTCCGCGCCCGCCAGACGCTCGAGGGCCTGCTCGCCGGCGACGACGTGGAGACCTGGACCAGCCGGAGCATCTACGACGGGGGTGTGGACGGGCTGCTGGAGGCGGTGAGCGAGGCCGACGACGCGGTCATGACCGTGTGGCTGGTGGGGCACGAGCCGACGATCTCGACCGCGGCATGGGAGCTGCTCGACAAGGACAACAACTCGGTCCGCGCGGCCGACGACATCGGCAATCGGCTCTCCCACGGCATCCCGACGGCCACCGCGATCGTGCTCGAGGTCGACGAGCCCTGGTCGGACCTGGAGGCCCGCAGCGCGCGGTTCGTGGCCATCCACAGCGGCCGCGCCTGAGCCGCGGCGAGGTCGGCCCCAGCCCGCCGGCGAAACCTGATTGGGGATTGTCAGAGGCACCGTCTAGAGTCCCTCGACGTGAGCGATGCGGTGATCTGGGCCAAGGGCCTGCGCAAGACCTACGGCGACTTCACCGCGGTGGACGGGATCGACTTCGAGGTCCAGCCGGGGGAGTCCTTCGGTCTGCTCGGCCCCAACGGCGCCGGCAAGTCCACCACGATGCGGATGATTGGGGGCACCCTCGACCGCACCGACGGAGAGCTCACCGTGCTCGGCATGGACCCCGTCACCAGCGGTCCCGAGGTCCGCGCGCACCTCGGCGTCATCCCGCAGCAGGACAACCTCGACGAGGAGCTGCGCGTCCGGGAGAACATCGTCATGTACGGCCGCTACTTCGGCCTTCCGCACTCCTACCTGGCGCCCAAGGCCGACGAGCTGCTCGCCTTCGCCCAGCTCGAGGCCAAGGCCAGGGAGAAGGTCGGCAACCTCTCCGGCGGTATGAAGCGTCGCCTCACCATCGCGCGTGGTCTGGTCAACGAGCCCAGGATCCTGCTCCTGGACGAGCCGACGACCGGGCTGGACCCGCAGGCGCGCCACATCCTGTGGGACCGCCTCTTCCGCCTCAAGGAAGCCGGCACCACGCTGGTGGTCACCACCCACTTCATGGACGAGGCCGAGCAGCTGTGCGACCGGCTCATCGTCATCGACCACGGCCAGATCATGGCGCAGGGGTCGCCGCGGGAGCTGATCCGTGACTACTCCACCCGCGAGGTCGTCGAGCTGCGCTTCGGCTCCGAGCGCAACGCCCAGGTCGTGGCCCAGCTCGAGGGCGTCGGGGAGCGCAACGAGGTGCTGCCGGACCGCATCCTGGTCTACGCCCACGACGGCGAGGCCGCGCTGGAGGAGGTCTCCCGTCGGGGGCTGCACCCGATCACCTCCCTGGTGCGCCGCTCCTCCCTCGAGGACGTCTTCCTGCGCCTGACGGGCAGGTCCCTCATTGACTGACAACCCTGGGGGTGGGGGGCGCGCGGGTGGCGCGCGCACCGCATACCCCGAGATCGACAGCAACAAGCTGGCCTATTCGGGCCGCGCACCCAGCCACCGGGAGATGGCGCGGCAGGCCGCGCGCTTCGGCGTCTGGTACTACGCGGAGACCGTGCTGCGCGGCATGCGGGCCTACTTCTTCCCGATCCTCTTCTACGCCGTGGGGCAGCCGCTGCTCTACATGATCGCGATGGGGATCGGGCTCGGTGCGCTCGTCGACTCCGGCGTCGGGGCCGTGGAGGGCGTGGACTACCTGACCTTCGTGGCGCCCGCGCTGCTCGTCTCGACCGTGGTGATGTCGGTCTCGGGCGAGATGACCTACCCGATCATGGCCGGTTTCAAGTGGCAGCGGCTCTACTACGCGCCGCTGGCCAGCGCCATCAGCCCCGGTCAGGTGGCCATGGGGCACCTGCTGGCCGTGGTGATCCGCTTCGTGGTCCAGTCCATCATCTTCTGGCTGATCATGGTCCTCTTCGGGGCGGCGCCGAGCGGCTGGTCCTTCCTCGTGGTGCCGATCGGGGTGCTGACCGCGACCGCTTTCGGCGCCCCGCTGCAGGCCTATGCCGCCACGATCCGTGACGAGGGCTTCCAGTTCACCTTCATCCAGCGCTTCGTGGTCATGCCGATGTTCCTCTTCGCCGGGACCTTCTTCCCGCTGACCGCGATGCCGGGCTATCTGCAGTGGATCGGCTGGATCTCCCCGGTCTGGCACGGCACCGAGCTGGCACGCCTGGCGACCTACGGCGCGCCGATGTCGCCGCTGATGTTCGTGGTGCACCTGGCCTTCCTGATCGTCTGCACGGTCGTGGGGATGGCGCTGGCGGTGCGGGTCTACACCAGGAGGTTGCGCTCGTGAGCACACAGGACATCGCCCAGGGTGGCGTCGGTGGCCCGGGAGGCGTCGGTGGCCAGGGTGGCGTCGGTGGCTCGCGCGGGGTCGGCGGCAAGGGTCCGCTGGCCGGCCTGTGGTCGGGCAACGTCCGCGCCGTCCTCGAGCGTGGCTTCAAGGTCATCCGCACCCAGAACTGGATGATCCTCGTCTCCGGCTTCTTCGAGCCGGTCTTCTACCTGCTGGCGATGGGCATCGGGATGGGTGCGCTCGTGGGCGAGGTCGAGGGGCCAGGAGGGCAGCCGATCCCTTACGCCGCCTACATCGCGCCGGCGCTGCTGGCCACCTCGGCGATGAACGGCGCGATCTACGACTCGACCTGGAACGTCTTCTTCAAGCTGCGCTTCGCCAAGCTCTACCAGGCCATGCTGCAGACCTCGTTGGGTCCGTTGGACGTGGCGCTGGGCGAGATCCTGATGGCGCTCTTCCGCGGCTTTATCTATGCGCTGGGCTTCCTGGGGGTGCTGGCCGTGATGGGGCTGGTGACCTCGTGGTGGGCGCTGGCGATGGTGCCGGTGGCGGTGCTCATCGCCTTCGGCTTCGCTGCGCTGGGCATGGGCGTGACCAGCTTCATGACGACCTTCCAGCAGATGGACGTCATCAACTTCGTGATGCTGCCGATGTTCCTCTTCTCGGCCACGCTCTACCCGATCACGGTCTACCCCGAGCCGATCCAGTGGTTCGTCATGGCCACCCCGCTGTGGCACGGCGTCGAGCTGATGCGGCAGTTGTCGGTGGGTCACTTCACCGGCATGACCGGAGTGCACGTCCTCTACTTCGTGGGGATGACCGCCCTCGGGCTGTGGCTGACCACGGTCCGGCTGCGGGCGCTCTTCCTGCGCTGACGTGGTCGTGGTGAGACGCGGCGGGACGGCGTGGTCGGACGCGGTGCCCGAGAGGGGATGACCCGTGTTCATTAGGCTGGGACCGTGAGCACAGTCCTGGACCCCAACTCTGCCGACCTGACCCTGCTCCAGGACCGTCAGGTGGCCGTGCTGGGGTTCGATGCGCTCGCGGCCGCGCACGCGCTGAACCTGCGCGACAGCGGGGTGGACGTGTGGGTGGGGGTCGCGCCGGACAGCCGGCTGGCGGCGCGGGCCGAGATCGAGGGGCTGGCCGTGGCCGAGCCGGCCCAGGCCGTCGAGCGCTGCGACATCGTGCTCGTGCCGGGGGGAGAGGGGCCCGGGCAGGGGCATGGCGAGCACGAGGTGGCCGACTACCAGCGCCTCATCGACGCGCACACCGAGCCCGGCGACCTGGTGATCGTCACCTCCGGCGCGATCGTGCGACGCGGTGGCCTGACCGTCCCCGAGGGGGTCGACCTGGCCATGCTGCGCGCGATCGGCGACGGTGACCGCGTGCGGGAGGAGTACCTGGACGGCCGGGGCTGCCCCGCCCTGGTCGCCGTGGCCACCGACGGGAGCGGAGCGGCCCAGGCCACCTTGACCGCCTACGCCGCCGCCATGGGGGCGCTGCGCTCGGGGGCCATCGTCACCACGATCGAGCACGACGCCCTGGCCGCCGAGCACGCCGAGAAGCACGTCCACGCGCCCTTGCAGGCCATGGTGGAGACCGCCTTCGACGACCTGGTGGACCGCGGCGTGGAGGAGGAGGTCGCCTACCTGGCGGTCGTCCACGACCTCAAGACCAGGATCGACCAGATCGCCGAGGCCGGCTTCGCGACGCAGTACGGCCCCACCGGGCTGCCCGAGGAGCACGCCGGCGAGCGGGCCACGAGCCGCCGCTCGGCCGCCCGCTCCGCCCACCCGCTGGAGCAGGTCGGCCGCCGGGTGCGGGCGATGATGAGCTGGATCCGCTGAGGCGCAGCCGCCTCGACGCAGCCTGACCCGGCGTCACCCTCGACCGCTTTCCCTGCCCCGCCCGGGGGCGGCTATCGTCGGTGCCATGACCCCGACGACGACGTCAGCCCAAGAGTTCTTCGCCCGCACCGAGGCCGCCGAGCGCCGGTCGGCCGACGAGATCGGCCAGATCCTGGAGAACCCCGGCTTCGGCTCGAAGTTCACCGAGCACATGGTGCTCATCGACTGGGACAAGGACCAGGGCTGGCACGACGCCCGCGTCGTCCCCTACGGCCCGATCCCGCTCGAGCCCTCGGCCGCCGTCTTCCACTACGCCCAGGAGATCTTCGAGGGCATGAAGGCCTACCGCCACGACGACGGCAGCGTCTGGGCCTTCCGCCCCGAGCGCAACGCCGAGCGCTTCAACGCCTCGGCCCGTCGTCTGGCGCTGCCCGAGCTGCCGCCCAGCGTCTTCATCGACGCCATCAAGGAGCTCGTCACCATCGACCAGGGCTGGGTCCCCCCGGCCGGCTCGGGCGAGATGTCGCTCTACCTGCGCCCGTTCATGATCGCGACCGAGGAGGCGCTCGGCGTCCGGCCGAGCAACAAGGCGCTCTTCTGCGTCATCGCCTCCCCGGCGGGCGCCTACTTCGCCGGCGGTCTCAAGCCGGTCAGCCTGTGGGTCAGCGAGCTCTACGTCCGGGCGGCCAAGGGCGGCACCGGCGCGGCCAAGTGCGGCGGCAACTACGCGGCCTCGCTCGCCTCCCAGGCCGAGGGCATCGAGCACGGCTGCGACCAGGTCGTCTTCCTCGACGCGCAGGAGCACACTTACGTCGAGGAGCTCGGCGGGATGAACCTCTTCTTCGTCTACGCCGACGGCCGGATCGTCACCCCCGAGCTGAGCGGCACCATCCTGCCCGGCATCACCCGCTCCTCCCTCGTCGAGCTGGCGCGCGAGCGTGGCCACGACGTCCAGGAGCGTCAGTTCTCCATCGACGAGTGGCGCGACGGCGTCGCCTCCGGCGAGATCACCGAGGTCTTCGCCTGCGGCACCGCGGCCGTCATCTCCCCGGTCGGTCGCCTGGCCTGGAACGGCGGCTCGCTCGAGATGCCCGACACCCACGAGGTGACGATGTCGCTGCGCCAGGAGCTGCTGGACATCCAGTACGGCCGCGGCGAGGACGGCCACGGCTGGCTCTACCAGCTGGTCTGATCCCGCACGGGATCCCGATCCCGCACCGGCTGCTACCGGACCCGGAGGTCCTCGCCGCGCTCAGCCCGCGGCGGGGGCTTCCTGCGGTATGCGGTCCAGCACCTCGAGCATGCGTCGGCGCAGCGCGTTGGACCTCAGGGTGAACTCCCGCTGCGCGGTGACATACTCCGCCTTGCCCTCGGCGGTCTCGATCCGCACCGGCTCATAACCCAGCTCGCGCAGGTCGTAGGGCGCGGCCCGCATGTCCAGCTCCCGGATGTCCCGGGCCAGGCGGAAGGCCTCCAGGGTCAGGTCGCTGGGCACCGCCGGAGCCAGCTTGTAGCACCACTTGTAGAGGTCCATGCCCGCGTGCAGGCACCCTGGTTGCTCCAGCTCCAGCTGGCCCTCCCGCGTCGGGCGCAGCTGGTTGCGCGGCGCGGCGTCCGGGGTGAAGAAGCGGTAGGCGTCGAAGTGGGAGCAGGCGACCTGGTGGCTCTCCACGACCTCGTCGGTCCCCTCCGCGCCCAGGCGCAACGGCCATCCGGTATGCCGCAGCTCGTCACCTCCTGCGCGGTAGACCATGGCCCACTCGTGCAGGCCGAAGCAGCCGAAGCGCCCCGGCCGGGACAAGGTGGCGGTCAGCAGGCCCCGGACGAAGTCGACGGCCCGGCCCCGACGCTGGAGGAAGTCCTCCACGGCGACGGTCGCCACGCCCGTCGTCCCGTCCCAGCGGTAGAAGGTCCAGCCGTCCCGTTCTTGCGCGCCCTCGAGCCCGACGACCACGCCGGCGTGCCAGCGGGCCAGCTGCGCAGGGCGCTGGCCGTAGTACTCCCAGAGGAAGTCGTCCACGGGGTGCTTGCGCCCCTCGAAGCGTCGGGCCAGGCGGTCGGCGGCGAGCTGGTCGACGGCCTCGGCGTGCGCCGTGGCGCGCGCACGCCATATCTCTTCCGCCAGGACCTCCACGGCAGCCGATCCTACGTCGCGGTCCCGTCCTGGCCGCGAGAGGATGAGGGCATGGGCGGGACCGGACGGCGCGGACGGACGCTGCGTCGTGGGCTCGTCGCGCTCGTGCTGGTGATCGGAGTGGTGGTGGGCCTGTTCTGGACCCTGCAGCGGCAGCTGATCTACGTCCCCGACACGGCCGACCCCGGCCCCGTCGCCCGTCTCGTCGCTGGTGGGCAGGACCTGACCCTGCGCACCTCGGACGGGCTAGAACTGTCGAGCTGGCTGGTGCCGGACGCCGAGGGGACGGACACCCGGTATGCGGTGCTGCTCGCCCCCGGGAACGGCGGGAACCCCGGCGTGGTCGCCGAGCTGGCGGAGAGGCACCGGCCGGCGGCCGTGGTGCTGCGCTCGCCCTACACGGTCTTCGCCGACGTCGCCTCTACCCACTACCCGTGGCTGCCGATCCGGATGCTGCTGCGGGACGACTTCGACGTCGTCGGCCCGCTGTCGCGCACCGACGTCCCGGTGACGGTGGTCTACGGGACGGCCGACACGATCGTGCCACCCCGGCTCAGCGAGCGCGTGTCCCGCGAGGTCGCTGTGCTGGCGGAGGAGGTCGTCCTGGAGGGAGTGGGGCACAACGACCCGGAGATGTTCGGCGCGCCGGTGGCCGATGCGGTGGCGCGTGCGGTGGGGCGGGCCGGCCACGGGGCCGGGTGAGGGAGACCGGGTGAGGGAGACCGGGTGAGGGAGGCCGGTGAGGGCGGTTCGGGTGAGGGACCGGACCAGGTGGGTGACCGCATACCCTAGAGACCATGCGCATCTGCCGTTTCACCACCGGTGACGACCCCCGCTTCGGCCTGGTCGACGGGGCCGGGGAGAAGATCGCCGAGATCTCCGGCGACCCCCTCTACACCCGGATCGAGCTGACCGGGGAGACCTTCGAGGTCGCCGACGTGCGGCTGCTGGCCCCCGTCATCCCGCGGAGCAAGGTCATCGCGGTGGGGCGCAACTACGCCGACCACGCCGCCGAGATGGGCACCGACGTGCCGGCCGAGCCGATGCTCTTCCTCATCCCCAACACCTCGGTCTGCGGGCCCGGCGATCCGGTCGTGATCCCGGCGGCGCTGACCCAGGAGGTGTCCTACGAGGCCGAGCTGGCGGTGGTCATCGGTCGGATGTGCAAGGACGTCGCGGCGGAGGACGCGCAGAGCGTGATCTTCGGCTACACCGTCGCCAATGACGTCACGGCGCGCGACCTGCAGCGGGGCGACGGGCAGTGGGCGCGCGCCAAGGGGATGGACACCTTCACCCCGCTGGGTCCGTGGATTGAGACCGACCTGGACGTCAGTGACCTCTCGGTCCGGAGCCGGATCGACGGCGAGGTGCGGCAGGACGGCACCACGGCCGACATGGTGCACGGCATCGGGGCGGTCATCGCGCACGCCTCGGCGGCCTTCACCCTGCTGCCCGGTGACGTCATCCTGACCGGCACCCCTGCCGGGGTCGGGCGGGTCGAGCCCGGTCAGCGGGTCGAGGCCGAGGTCGAGGGGATCGGCGTGCTCGAGAACATCTTCGTCAGCGACGCCGACGACGAGGGAACGGACTGAGGGATGGTCGACGCCCCGATCGGGGTCTTCGACTCAGGCTTCGGCGGCCTGACGGTCGCCCGCGAGATCCTGGACCAGCTGCCTCACGAGTCGGTGCTCTACCTGGGCGACACCGCCCGCACCCCCTACGGTCCGCGGCCGATCGCCGAGGTGCGCCAGTTCGCCCTCGAGTGCCTGGACCGGCTCGTCGACCACGGGGTCAAGGCCCTGGTCATCGCCTGCAACAGCGCCTCGGCGGCAGTGCTCGCGGACGCCCGGGAGCGCTATAGCGTGCCGGTCGTCGAGGTGATCCGGCCGGCCGTGCGCCGCGCGATGGCGGTGACCAGGTCGGGTCGCATCGGGGTGATCTCGACCGCCGCGACCCACCAGTCGCGGGCCTATCTGGACGCCTTCGTCGCCGCGCCCCCCGAGGTGACCGTGACCAGCGCTGCCTGCCCGCGCTTCGTCGAGCTGGTCGAGGCAGGTATCACCAGCGGCCCGGAGGTGGTGGAGGTCGCACGGGATTATCTCTTCCCGCTGCAGGACGCCGGGATCGACACCCTCATCCTGGGCTGCACGCACTATCCGCTGCTGACCTCGGCGCTGCAGTACGTCCTCGGCGAGGAGGTCAGCCTCGTGACCTCGTCCGCCGCGACCGCGGCCGAGCTCTTCCGGGTCCTGACCGACGGCGACCTGCTGGCGCCCCAGGACAGCGAGCCGGTCCACCAGTGGCTGACCACCGGGGATCCGCACGGTTTCACCTTCCTGGCCCGCCGCTTCCTGGGGCCCGAGGTCGAGCAGGTCCACCAGGCGTTCGTGGGAAGAGACGAGGAGAAGGTGGCCGGCGCGCTCTGAGGAGCAGTGCCGTCAGGGTCCCGGTCATCCGCCGTCCCACACCACCTCGCCGTCTTCACGCAGGCGCGCACCCTCGCTGACGGGGTGCTCGGTGAGCCGGCCGTCGTGCATGAGATGGCGGACGGGCACCGCATACCTGACCACTGCCACGTCGGCCACGATCCTGCGGTGGCAGCGCCACCAGACCGCCTCGCTGCACATGATCGCGGTCCGTCGATCGCGGGCCTCGGCCAGGACGTCCTCGAGTGCAGCCCGCCACTCCTCGGACCGGGTGCCCGCGGCGTAGGCCCGGAACTGGTCCACCCGCCACCACGGGTCCGGGCTGGCCGCGTCCTCCTCGGCGGTGAGTCGGCGCCGACCGCCCAGCCGCTCCTCCCACCGGTAGCCGATGCCCCGCCGCGGAAGCCACTCCGCCAGCGCCTCGCGCCGTGAGTCGGGGTTGGTGCGGCTGCCGGGGAAACGTCGCACGTCGACGACCAGATCCACGCCGGCCCCTGCCAGCACGTCGCCCAGCCCGCCGCGGTCGAGCCGACCGTGGCCGACGGTGAGCAGCGGCGCGGAGGTCATTCCGGCAGGCTATCCACGCCCGCCGCCGTCGGCACCCGGGACGGGGGCGGCACCGTCGGATGCCTGTCCCGGGCCGGTCGGGCAGCATGGGCGCATGGACCTGACGATCGTCGGCTGCACCGGCTCGCTGCCCGGCCCGGACTCGCCCGCCAGCTGCTATCTCGTGACGGCGGAGGGGGACGGCCGCACCTGGCGGATCCTGCTCGACCTGGGCTCCGGGGCGTTCGGTGCGCTGCAGCGGCACGCCGCGCCGGCGCAGATCGACGCCGTGATCCTGTCCCACCTGCACCCCGACCACTGCCTGGACCTGACCGCGATGCGGGTCTGGCGCGGACACGGGCCGGACGCCCCCGAGGGCGACCTGCCGGTCTGGGCGCCGCCCGGCGGGGGCGAGCGGATGGCGCGCGCCTACGGGGTCCGGGGGCCGGAGGAGCTCAAGGGTATGGAGTTCCGCGAGCTGGTCGACGCCGTCCCCTTCTCGTTCGGCCCCTTCCGCATCACGGCGTATGCGGTGCGCCACCCGGTCCCGGCGTTCGGCCTGCGGGTGGAGTCGGGTGGGCGGGTGCTGGCCTACACCGGCGACACGGACAGCTGCCCCGGGCTCGGCCCGCTGATGGCAGGGGCGGACCTGGTGCTGAGCGAGGCGTCCTTCCTGGAGCGGGAGGGTGTGGAACGCGGGGTCCACCTCACGGCCCGCCGCGCGGCCGAGGCAGCGGCGGAGGCGTCGGCGGGCAGGCTGATGCTCACCCATATCCCGCCGTGGCACGATCCGCAGGAGAGCCGTGCCGAGGCCGCTCAGGTGTGGCCTCGCGAGGTGGAGCTGGCCGTCCCCGGGCTCGTCACCGCGGTCTAGAGGTCCCGGGTCGAGCGTGCCGGACGGGAGTTTTCCACAGGCACCCGGGTCGGTCCCAGCGACGAAGGGTCGGTCTGTCGCAGTCTGGACCCATGCGGCGACGACTCTCCGACGTGGTGCCCTGGACGACCGTGCCCTACTCACGATCGCGCCGTGCGCTGGTGACGGTGGGGAAGATCGTCAGCTTCCCGATGGCGCCGTTCATGCTGCTGGAACCGGGAGGTGCTCCGGCACCCGACGACCCTGACGTGCGCTACCACCCGGAGCGGGAGATGGGGATGCTGATCATCACCGAGGACGCAGGGCGGGAGATGTGTGGCTATGCGGTAGGCATCGATCACGAACTGGTCGTGCGCGGTGACAGCGCCGGGGTCCGCTGGCGCGACCCGGACGCCCGATGGATGGATCTGTCGAAGACCACGCAGGAGGAGCCGTTCGACCCGAGCGAGGCGGCACTCCTGGGGGCCTCACCCTCCGGACGCTGGCGGTTCCGTGAGCGCAAGGCCGTCCACCAGGAGTGGTCGGTGACGTTCTCGTGGCGCAGTCGTGAGTTCCGGACGACGGGGCCGTGGATCCTGATCGCCCACCTGGGGTGCCTCGCCGGGTGGCCCGAACCTGTCTGACGAGTCGCCTTCAGCCAGCGGGAACGGTCGTGGGGCCTGAATCCTCCACCGCGACACGGGCCTGCGCCCGAGCCATGGCTGACCGCAACGTGCGGGCACCGGCCAGGGCCAGCAGGAACGCCAGGACCGTCGCGCCGACCGAGACGGCGAATGCAGGCTGGTGCCCTGCTAGGTCGGCCAGACGACCCGCCAGCGCGGCGCCGATGGCGTAGCCACCGCCGGTGGTCGCGGCCAGCAGGGTCATCGCAGCGCCGAGGCGACGCACCGGGGTGGTCCGCTCGGCGAGGGTGAAGGTGGTGATCATCGACGGGGCGATCGCGAAGCCGAAGGCGAGCAGCGCCAGCGACAGGGTGCCGATGGAGCTGACGAACAACAGCGGCACCGCGAGCACGACCAGAGCGGCGGTGAACAGGCGCAGGCGACGCTCGTAGGCATAGGCCTCGGGGATGGCCACGACAGCCAGCCCGGCGATGACGCTGCCGGCACCCAGCAGGCCGTGCAGCAGGCCGGTGAGGCCGGGCTCCCCGGCCTGGTTGGCCAGCACCGAGGTGCCGGTCTGGACCGATCCGAAGACCATGCCGACCGAGAGCTGGCAGGCTGCCAGCAGGGCGAGCGCCGGGGTGAGGACGCGGCCGATCGCCTCGGTCGAGGCCGGGGCACGCCCGACGAGGCGGACCGTCTCGTGGACGGCGAACCAGGTGCCGAAGGCGCCCAGCAGACCGGCGGCGATCCACAGTGCCGCGACCGGGTTGAGGACGGCGGCGATCACACCCACGGAGGCCGGGCCCAGGACGAAGGATGCCTCGTCGGCGGCGCCCTCGTAGGAGAAGGCGGCGTCGATGACCTTCGGGTCCTCGGAGTTGCGGTCCTTGCTGATCGGGCGCCAGCGGACGCGGGCCATCGTGCCCACCTGCGGGGTGAAGACGCCGGCCACCGCGGCCACCACGGGCAGGTGCCACCAGGCGGCGCCGGTCTCCTGGACGGCCGTCAGCCAGGCGAGGGCGGCCAGCCCCAACGTGCCCATGATGCTCTGGACGAGCAGCACGGGGCGCTGGCCGATGCGGTCGGTCAGGGCTCCGGCCACGGGTGCGCCGACCGCGTTGGAGACCGCGAGGGCGCCCGCGGTCACGCCGCCGGCGGTGTAGCTGCCGGTCGCACCCTGGACCGCGAGCAGCGCCGCGATCTGGGACATGGCCAGCGGGAGACGGCCGATGAAGGCGACGATGATGTAGAGGGGCCCGGTGAGGGCGAAGAGGCGCTGGTAGGACTGCACGGGCGACAAGTGACGATCACGACTTTCGAAAGAACCGGTCCGTGAACGGACGTGCGCGTCGTCCCAGCCACCCGGCGCGCGAAACCCTGTGCGACCTCTCCAGTGTACCCGGGGCAGGATGGGCGCCATGAATCGTGAACTGACCCCGATGGGACCCCTCGCGCAGCTGCGCGCCGGGCGCCTCGGGCGGCGGATCCCCCAGCTGGTCCTCGGCCTGGTGCTCTACGGGGTCTCGATGGTGCTGCTCATCCGGGCCACCCTCGGGGTGATGCCCTGGGACGTGCTGCACCAGGGCGTCAGCGAGCACGTCCCCTGGTCCTTCGGCACCGTCGTCATCGTGACCTCGGTGGTGGTCCTGCTCCTGTGGATCCCCATCCGGCAGGCCCCCGGTCTGGGCACGGTGCTCAACGCCGTCCTCATCGGGATCGTGGTCGACCTGCTGCTGCCCTGGGTCGGGGAGCCGGAGGGCTGGGTCGGGCGCGGCACGCTCATGGTCGCCGGCCTCCTGCTCAACGCCGTCGCCACCGCCATGTACATCGGTGCCCAGCTCGGCCCCGGCGCCCGCGACGGACTGATGACCGGCTTCGCCCGGACCACCGGGTTGTCGCTGCGGCTCGTGCGCACGGTGATCGAAGTCGTCGTGGTGGTCGTCGGGTGGCTGCTCGGCGGCGTCTTCGGGATCGGGACGGTGCTCTACGCCCTGCTCATCGGGCCGTTGACCCAGCCCCTCCTGCCGTGGTTCATCGTCGAGGTGAAGAGGGGGGACAACCCCCGGCCAGAGCCGGGAGTCTCCTCCGCAGACCTGACGGGACGGCGTCCATAGCGTCATGACCCATGAGTCGCTTCCTTCCTCAGCCCTGGCGCAAGGCCGCCCTGGGCCTGTCCACCGTCGTCGCCCTGGTGCTCGTCGCCCTGTCGCTCCCCGCTGCGCAGCAGGCCCGGGGTGCCACGGCCGAGAGCACGGCGGAGAGCCTGACCGCGCAGCACCTCCGAGCCTTCCCGGCTTCGGCGATGGCTGTGGCGGTGCTCGACGAAGACCAGCTGGCGTTCCACGGGCACGGGGTGGACGGGACCGGCCGCCCGGTGGATGAGCGGACGCCTTTCCGGATCGCCTCGATGTCGAAGTCGTTCACCGCGGCACTGGTGATGGTGCTCGCCGAGCGCGGTGAGCTCGACCTCGACGCACCGCTGAGCACCGTCATCCCGGAGTTCGCGATGGCCGAGGCACGGGCGGACCGGATCACCCTGCGGATGCTGCTCTCCCACACCAGCGGGATCGGCGGCGGCAGCACCGCCGACCTGGCGAGGCCGGCATCCTCCGACCCGCAGGTGCTCCTCGACGATCTGCGTGACGAGACCCTCGGCGCCGACCCGGGGTCGGAGCACGTCTACGTCAATACCGGCTATGCGCTCGCCGCCGTCGCGATCGAGCGAGTCACCGGGCAGAGCTTCGAGGACGTCCTGCGCGCCGAGCTCCTGGACCCGCTGGGGATGGACAACACCTCGGCCGTCATCGACTGCGCGGCCCAGGTGGAGGGCGTGGGCAGCGGGCACACCGTGGTCTTCGGCCAGGTGCTGCGCTACCCGGAGCCGACGGACAACTGTCTCGGATCGGGAGGGATGGTCAGCACCGCCGAAGACCTCGTGACCTGGCTCCGGTTCCAGTCGGGCGACGGTCGGACCGCGGACGGCGTGCGCCTCCTGAGCCCCGACGGGCTGCGCGACCTGCACGCGTCCCAGCCAGGGACGGAGAACGTGGACGGCTACGGCCTGGGCTGGTCCTTCGGGGAGGCCGGTGGGCGCGACCTCATCGAGCACGGCGGGGCACTGGCCACCTGGACCTCCCACATGGCTCTGGTCCGGGATCCCGAAGGCCGGCCCACCGGCAGCGGTGCGCTCGTGCTCAGCGACACGATCGGTCCCCCCGGGCGGCTGGCCAGGGTCCTCGCCGCCGACGCGGCCGGCTCCCACGTGGACCTTCCGCAGCGGTCGGTGATCCGTCCGGCGACCGTCTTCGGCGGGCTCACGGCCCTTGTCGCCGGGCTCGGGGCCATCGGCCTCGTGCGCGCCTCGAGCTGGCCCGACCGCCGTCGGCGGCCGGCCGCGCGAGCCCTGGGTCTGGGGTGGCCGGGCGCAATGGTCGTGCTGTGTCTGTCCTCGCCCGCCCTGCTCGCCACGCTCGTCTACGGGAGCTCCATGGGCCCCCTCACCGCCTGGCACTGGGGTGGCGCCATGCTGCCCGAGGCGATGGTGCTCATCGCGGTGACCGCACTGACCTGCGCCGCGGTCCTGGTGACCAGGGTCGCCTCGCTGCGCCGGGCCTCTACCGAGGGTGAGAGGCACCGCATACCCTGAAGGCATGACCTCAGGCGACCGGCACGACGGCCGAACCCCAGACCAGCTCCGCGACATCCGGATCACCCGCAACTGGCTCGACCACGCCGCAGGGAGCGTGCTCGTCGAGTTCGGGCGCACGAGGGTGCTGGTGGCCGCGTCGTTCAGCGAGGGCGTGCCGCGGTGGCGCAAGGGCAGCGGCAAGGGGTGGACGACGGCGGAGTACGCCATGCTCCCCGCAGCCACCCACACGCGGTCGGACAGGGAGTCGGTCAAGGGGCGCATCGGCGGGCGGACCCACGAGATCAGCCGGCTCATCGGCCGCTCGCTGCGGGCCGTGGTGGACCTCGACGCGCTGGGGGAGAACACCATCCAGATCGACTGCGACGTGCTCCAGGCCGACGGTGGGACACGGACCGCGGCCATCACCGGGGCCTACGTCGCCCTGGTCGACGCGGTCGAGCACGCCCGCGCCAAGGGGCTGATCCGCAAGGACGTCGAGCCGATCACCGGCTCGGTCGCGGCCGTCAGCGTGGGCGTGGTGAACGGTGAGCCGGTGCTCGACCTCGACTACGAGGAGGACGTGGCCGCCGACACGGACATGAATGTCGTGATGACCGGCGACGGCCGCTTCGTCGAGGTGCAGGGGACGGCCGAGGGCGAGCCCTTCGACCGCGAGCTGCTCGACGCGATGCTCGACCTCGCCTCCGAGGGTTGCGCCGAGCTCACCGCCCGGCAGGCCGCGGCGTTCGGGGCCGACGACATGGGTGGCGCCGACAGCCACGAGGTCGGTGCCGACATCGACCAGGGGCCGCCCACCTGGTGAGGCCGGGCCTACCCACCTCATCATAATTTAAGTCTTGACTTAAATGATGATGCGTGCCACGGTGGAGCGGTGCACGCGTTCGACGTCCTCGGAGACCCCGTCCGCCGCGCCCTGCTCGAGGAGCTGAGGGCCCGGGGCGGGGGGTCGGCCGACGCGCCCGTGGCCGCGGGCGAGCTGGCCGCCGTGGCGGGGGAGGCCTTCGGCATCAGCCAGGCCGCCGTCTCCCAGCACCTGGGCGTCCTGCGCGAGCACGGCTTCGTGACGGTGGTCCCCGACGGTCGTCGGCGTCTCTACTCGATCGGCGGCCCCGGCTGGGCCGAGGTGACCGACTGGGTCGACGCCTACCGCGACTTCTGGGAGCAGCGCCTCGACGCACTCGACACCGAGCTGCGGCGCGGGAGGCGTGCCGCGGAGGACAGGAGAGGCAGATGAGCACCACCTTGATCGAGCAGATCGCCGCGGCCCACACCCGCGCGGCGCAGCGCACCCAGGACGGGCCGACGGGCGACGACGAGCGCTGGACGATCGTCCTGGAGCGTGACTACGACGCCACGCCTGAGGAGGTCTGGGCATGCTGGACCGAGCCAGACCGGCTGGGTCGCTGGCTGGGCCGCATCGACCGGCAGCCCGAGGTCGGGGGCACCGTCCGGATGGAGATGGCGCCCGACGGCGAGGCGGCCCACGACGTGACCCTCCTGGACTGCGAGCCACCCACGTCGCTGACGGTGCGCTGGGGAGGATTCGGCGAGGGGGAGAGCGAGGTGCGCCTGGGCCTGACCGAGGTCGAGGACGGCACCCGTCTCCGGCTGGAGCACTCCGGGCTGCGGGCGCGGGGGGCCTGGTCTTACGGCGCCGGCTGGGGCGAGGTCCTGCACCTGGCCGACCGCGCACTGCACGATCCCGGCTTCGACGTCGCCGTGGTCGAGGACGAGACCCGGGGCTCGCTGGAGGAGGGCCTGCAGCACTACTGGGACGAGCTGGTCCCTACCGGTCGCGGAGGCTGACCTGGGCTCGGGCGCCCCAGGGGAGGGGGCGTCAGAGCGAGGGAGCGCCCGCCGGCTCGGGTCCGCGGTGCGTCGGCGCCTTCTGCCACGGCCACCGGCCGGTGATCTCCAGCTCCAGCGAGAAGCTCAGGAAGGTCCTGATCAGGCCGGCCGGTCGCAGCCGTAGGCTGACCGCCATGCCGACCCCCGACCGTCGCCTCGTCCTAGCCACCCGCAACGCCCACAAGGTGCTCGAGCTGCGCCAGATCCTGGCCGAGGTGCTGGAGCGGACCGGACTCGAGCTGGTGGGTCTGGACGACTTCGAGGGGCTGGAGGACGTGGTGGAGTCCGGCGTCACCTTCGCCGACAACGCCCTGCTCAAGGCCCGGTATGCGGCTTCCGCCACCGGCCTCCCGGCGCTCGCCGACGACTCCGGCCTCGCGGTGGACGTGCTGGGGGGAGCGCCGGGTGTGTTCTCCGCACGGTGGGCCGGGCCGCTGGCGCAGGCTGCCGGGCTGGGCAAGGACGAGGCCAACAACGCGCTGCTGCTGGCCCAGCTCGCCGACGTGCCCGACGAGCACCGGGGCGCCGGGTTCGTCTGTGCTGCGGCGCTGGTGCTGCCGGGGGAGCAGCCTGGGTCCACCGGCGAGGAGGTCGTCCGGGAGGGTCACTGCCGCGGTGTGCTGGCCCGGGAGCCGCGCGGGACCAACGGCTTCGGCTACGACCCGCTGCTCGTCCGACCCGACGGCCGCACCACCGCCGAGCACAGCCCTGAGGAGAAGAACGCGATCTCCCACCGGGGTGAGGCCTTCCGTGCACTGGCCGAGGACATCGGGCGACTGCTCTGCTAGCAGACCGTGTCGCCGGCGGGCAGCGCACCGTGTCCCCGGTGCGGAGTGGGGTGAGAGACGCCATACCCTTGTCCCAGACCCACCCGCCCCCGTGAGAAGAGACACCATGGCGCACCAGTGGCGCGGCGTGATCGCCGAGTATGCCGACCGCCTGCCCGCGACCCTGTCGGAGCAGATCGTCACCCTCCGCGAGGGCGGCACGCCGCTCATCCCCGCCGAGCACCTCTCGGAGCTGACCGGCGCGCAGGTGCACGTGAAGTACGAGGGGCTCAACCCCACCGGGTCCTTCAAGGACCGCGGCATGACGACCGCGATGAGCGACGCCGCGCGCAAGGGCGCCAAGGCCGTCATCTGCGCCTCGACCGGCAACACCTCCGCCAGCGCCGCGGCCTACGCGACCAAGGCCGGTATGACCTGCGGCGTGCTGGTGCCCGCCGGCAAGATCGCCATGGGCAAGTTGAGCCAGGCCATCGCGCACGGCGCCACGCTGATCCAGGTCGACGGCAACTTCGACGACTGCCTCACGCTGGCCCGCAAGCTCGCCGAGTCCTACCCGGTCGAGCTGGTCAACTCGGTCAATCCCGCACGCATCGAGGGGCAGAAGACCGCCGCCTTCGAGATCGTCGACGCGCTCGGCGACGCCCCCGACATCCACTGCCTGCCGGTCGGCAACGCCGGCAACATCACGGCCTACTGGAAGGGCTACTCCGAGTACGCCTCCGCCGACGCGCCCGGTGCCGGCGGCCTCGCCGTCGCGACGAAGCGTCCGAAGATGTACGGCTTCCAGGCCGCGGGCTCCGCTCCGCTCGTCCTCGGGCACCCCTTGACCGAGCCCGACACCATCGCCACCGCGATCCGCATCGGCAACCCCGCCTCGTGGGACCAGGCGGTCGCGGCACGCGACGAGTCCGGCGGGCTGATCGACGCCGTCACCGACGAGGAGATCCTGGCGGCGCACCGGCTGCTGTCCTCCCGGGAGGGCATCTTCGTCGAGCCCGCGTCGGCCGCCTCGGTCGCCGGGCTGCTCAAGGCGCACACGGCGGGCCTCGTGCCGGCCGACGCGACCGTCGTCTGCACGGTCACCGGCCACGGCCTGAAGGACCCGCAGTGGGCGCTCAAGAACGCCGACGGCTCCGAGGTCGAGCCGGTCCAGATCACCGTCGACGTCGTGAGCGCCGCCGACGCCCTCGGGCTGGAGTGATGGAGCGCCTGCCCGTCGGCCGGTCCGTCACGGTCGCGGTCCCGGCCAGCACCGCCAACCTCGGGCCCGGCTTCGACGCGGTCGGTCTGGCCCTGGAGATCGAGGACCGGTATGCGGCAGAGGTCCTTGCCGAGTCCGGTCGCCTCGAGGTCGTGCTCCAGGGGGAGGGGGCCACGACGCTGCCTGCCGACGAGACCCACCTGGTCGTGCACCACCAGCGCGAGGCGCTGGAGGCCGCCGGTGTCGGCTGGCTGGACGGCTATGGGCTGCGGGTGACCTGCGCCAACACCATCCCGATGTCGGCCGGCCTGGGGTCCTCGGCGGCGGCGATCGTAGGTGGTCTGGGGCTGGGCTTCGCGCTCGCGCGCGGGGGAGACCTGACGGAGGCCGACCTCCGCCTGGTCAACACCCACGCCGGGATCGCCGAGGGACACCCGGACAACTCCTCGGCCTCGGTCTTCGGCGGGCTGACCGTCTCGTGGATGCCGAGCCCCCAGGTGGTGCGCACGGCACGACCCGCGCTGCACCCCGAGATCGAGCCGGTGGTGCTCGTCCCCCAGGGGGTGCGGCTGGACACCGCGATCGCCCGCGCCCTCCTCGGCCCCCAGATCCCGCGACCCGACGCGGTGCGCCAGGCCGGCCGTGCGGCGCTGCTCGTGCACGCGCTCACCGAGGACCCGACGATGCTGCTCGACGCCACCGAGGACTGGCTGCACCAGGAGCAGCGCCGTGAGGCCTATCCCGTGACGATGGGCGCCGTCGACCGTCTCCGGGCCCTGGGGCATGCCGCCGTGGTCTCCGGGGCCGGCCCCACCGTGCTCTGCCTGACGACCACCGACCTGCTCGACGTCGTCGTGGCCGAGGCCCGGACCTGGGGCAAGGAGTGGAAGGTCCTCACCCCGGGCGTCCCCGCCGTCGGCCTCCGCGTTCTCCCCTGACCGGCGACACGCTCCGCCCCTGACCGGCCACACGCTCTGCCTCGACGGGCACACCCTCTGCTTTGATCACCCCATGGCAACGCTGCGCTTCAGCCAGGTCGACGTCTTCTCCTCCCACGGCCTGCTCGGCAACCCCCTGGCGGTGGTCCACGACGCGGACGACCTGACCGACGACGACCTCGCTGCCTTCGCCCGCTGGACGAACCTGTCGGAGACCACCTTCCTGCTCCGCCCGACCGACCCTGCCGCGGACTACCGGGTGCGCATCTTCACCACCGGCGGCGAGCTGCCGTTCGCCGGTCATCCGACCCTCGGCAGCGCCCACGCGTGGCTGGATGCGGGAGGTGAGCCACTGCATACCGACAAGATCGTGCAGGAGTGCGGCGTCGGCCTGGTGACGGTCCGACGCGGGGAGCGGCTCTCGTTCGCCGCACCGCCGCTGCTGCGCTCAGGTCCGGTCGAGCCTGGCTACGCGGCGCAGATCCTCGAGGCGCTGGGGCTGGAGGACGACCAGGTGCTGGGGATGGCGTGGGTCGACAACGGCCCGGGCTGGGTCGGGATCGAGCTCGCCACCGCCCAGGAGGTCCTCGCGGTCGAACCCCGCCTTCACCTCAGCGCCCACCTCAAGGTCGGCCTCGTCGGACGTTGGCTGCAGCCCGAGCAGACGGGCAAGGACGTGGAGGTCCGCGCGTTCTACGGCGACGGCACGGCGTTCGAGGAGGACCCCGTCACCGGCAGCCTCAACGCCGGGATCGCCCAGTGGTTGATCGGGGAGGGCAGGCTCCCGGCACGGTATGTGGCGGGCCAGGGCGCGCGACGCCATCGCGACGGCCGGGTGCACGTCGAGTCGCGCGACGCGCAGGTCTGGGTCGGCGGTGACGTGGTGACCACGGTGGCCGGGACGGTGCGGATCGGCTGACGCCGGGCCGGGTCTCGGCGGGGATTGACGCGGCGGGCCGTGGGCTTCAGGGGAAGAAGCCCGATTCTGCCGGGCAAGCGGCCGAGACTAGGCTGACCCGCACGCGCTCGTGGTGGAACTGGCAGACACGCAGGATTTAGGTTCCTGTGCCTTCGGGTGTGCGGGTTCGACTCCCGCCGAGCGCACCACGACGAATCCGGCTGACGAATCCGGCTCGGTGACCAGGTCCGGCTGGCCCAGGGGCCAAGACGACTTCATGCGGGTTCTGAACCTGTGTGCCGGTTATAACCGGCGTCAAGTGGCCTAGCCCGCATGAAGTCGCCGGGGTGGGGTGTCGCGGGGGCGTCCCCGGGGTGGGGCGTCTCGCGCGTGGGCGTCTCGCGCGTGGGGCGTCCCCGTGGGTGGGGTGGCGTCGAAGAGCCTTAGGTCAGAGCTCGATGCCGAGCTGCCTGGCCAGCATCGCGACGTGACCGGTGGCCTTCACGTTGTACTTCGCCAGCTCGATCGTGCCCTCCTCGTCGACGACGAAGGTGGAGCGGATGACGCCCACGACGGTCTTGCCGTAGTTCTTCTTCTCGCCGTAGGCGCCGTAGGCCTCCAGCATCTCCTTGCTCTCGTCCGACAGCAGCGGGAAGGTCAGCGACTCCTTCTCCACGAACTTCGCCAGCTTGGCCGGGGAGTCGGGGGAGACGCCGACGACCGCATACCCGTGCTTGGCGAAGACGGCCTCGTTGTCGCGGAAGTCGCAGGCCTGGGTCGTGCACCCGGGGGTCATCGCGGCCGGGTAGACGTAGATGACCAGCTTGCGGCCGGCGAAGTCCGAGAGGCTGACCTCGCGGCCCTCCGCGTCGGGCAGCGTCCAGGCGGGGGCGCTCTGACCAGGCTCGAGACGGGACATGAGGAGTACCTCCAGGAAGTCGGGAACGGGTCCGGTGCGTTATCGTCGCAGCAGCACCCCAATAATCCCGACAACCCTAGGACGTCACCAGACATGGCAAGCAAGCAGCCCGCCCGCTCTCCCAAGGAGATCGAGGCCGACCTGGCCGCGACCCGCAGCCGGCTGGCGCGCTCCGTCGACGAGCTCGCCTACCGCGTCAGCCCCGACACCATCAAGGCCAACGCCGTCGCGACGCTCAAGGGCAAGGCCAACGACGCGGCCTTCACCCCCGAGGGCGACGTCCGTTTCGACCGCGTGGCCAAGGCGCTGGGCGGGGTGGCCGGGACCGCGCTGGTCCTGGGCCTGCTGCGCCGCACCTTCAACAAGGGCTGACCCGCCGAGGTGATCGTCGACCGGGCGGTCTACCGGGCCGGGGAACGCCACGAGTGCGGCGACCTCAGCGACGAGCTGGCCGCCCTGCGCACCGACGGCGCCCCGGACACCGACTTCCTCTGGGTCGGCCTGAAGGATCCCACGGCCGAGGAGTTCGAGCTGGTCCGCGCCGAGCTCGACCTGCACCCGCTCGCGGTGGAGGACGTCCTGCACGGAGACCAGCAGGCCAAGGTCGAGACCTACGGCCACACGATCTTCGCCGTCGTCAAGACGCTGCGCTACGTCGAGGCGACCTCGGACATCGAGACCGGTGAGGTGATGGCCGTCATCGGCCCGCACTTCGTGGTGACGATCCGGCACGGCGACGCCGCCCCGCTCGACGAGGTGCGCCAGCGGCTGGAGCGCCACGAGCAGGGTCTGCTCGACGAGGGGCCCCTGTCGGTCCTGCACGGGCTGCTCGACAAGGTCGTGGACACCTACACCCAGATCGACGCCGAGGTGGACGAGGACCTGCGCCGCATCGAGCGGGACGTCTTCGGCGGCGGCAATCGCACCCACTCCACGACGATCTACCGCCTCAAGCGCGAGGTCCTCGAGTTCCGCCGTGCGGCCATGCCGCTGCGCCAGCCCCTGACGGCGCTGACGGCCAAGGACGGCCCCGTCCCCTCCCGCGAGCTCCGCCTGCACTTCCGCGACGTCGCCGACCACCTTGGTCAGGTGCTGCAGAACATCGAGTCCTACGACGCTCTCCTCACCGACGTGCTGTCGGCCCACGTGTCGCAGATCGGGGTCCAGCAGAACGCCGACATGCGCCAGATCTCGGCCTGGGCCGCGATGATCGCCGTGCCCACCCTCATCGCCGGCGTCTACGGCATGAACTTCGACCACATGCCCGAGCTCCACTGGCTCCTGGGCTATCCCCTGGCGCTGGCCCTGATGGTCGTGACGGTCTTCATCCTCTACCGCGCGTTCAAGCGCTCGGGCTGGCTCTGAGACGATCGGGGGCGTGAGCACCGCACCCCTGACCTCGACCGGCCTGGCCTATCGCGTGCAGGGCGACCCGGACGGTTTCCCCGTCATCGCCCTGCACGGCACCCCCGGCTCCCGCTTCAGCGGCACCCCCTCCCGCGACGCCCTGCACGCGCTGGGTCTGCGCGTGGTCACCTACGACAGGCCGGGGTATGGGGACACGCCCCCGGTCGAGGACCGTTCCGTCCGCGCTCTGGCGGCCGATCTCGAGCAGGTCCTGGACGCCGCCGGGATCGAGGGGCCCGTGGGTGTGCTGGCCGGCTCGAGCGGGACGGCGTCGGCGCTGGCCTTCGCCCTGGCCCATCCCGGGCGGGTGGGGGCGATCGCCCTGGTGTGGCCGATCGCGCCGCGGGCCGACGAGCCGGGCAGCCCCGGCATGGGGGAGCGCGAGTGGGTCGTGGGGATGGAGGAGCAACAGCGGGCCATCCACGCCCTGGCGCTGCAAAACCCGGTGTTCATGCGTGAGCAGCTGGAGGTCCACCTCGGGCCTGAGGGCGGCGCGGCCGGGATCGTGACCGACATGGTGCAGGTGCAGGAGCCCTGGGACCTCGACCTCGCCGCCGTCGCCGGGCCCGTGGACATCTGGTGGGGGACCGACTCCGCGGTGAGCCCGGCCGGTCACGCCGTCTGGCTCTCGGACCACCTCACCGGTGCGCAGGTGACCGAGCACCGGCAGGAGGAGCACAACTGGCACGTCCGCCGGCTGGTCGACGTCTTCGCGCTGCTCGGGGAGCGGCTCGGCGCCACGCCGCGCAGTGCCGAGGAACTGGCAGCGGTCGCCGCGATGGACGTCGGCGGCGGTGGCTGCGGCGGCCCCGGTGCGGGCGGCTGCGCCTGCGGCTCGGGCGGCTGCGGCGCTTGACCCGGTCGCTTCGGCGCCCTGACCGGACGCCCCGCGAGGGGGCGGCCGGCCGGGCCTGACTAGACGCGCTCGGCCGGCCCGGCCGACGCGTGCACCGACGACCCGAGCGGGCCGCCGACGGCGCGCACCAGCACGAGGGGCTGCCCCTCCTTCACCGAGGGCCCGACCCACAGCGCATCGCCCTCGTTGATCGACCAGCCGCTGTGGACCGGGACCACGACGGTGTGGCGTCGGCCGCGGACCGTGACGTCCCGGCCGACCCGGGAGACGACGGTGGCCTTCTCCATGCTCTTCCAGTCCGCGGCGCCCTCCGGCATCCGACGGGCACGGCGCCACTCGAGGACGAGCTGGAGCACGAACATGACCAGGCCGAACGCGGCGCCGTAGAACAGGGCCTCCCCCCACGGGTCGTCGAAGACCAGGGCACGCAAGGGCACCATGGCGCCGCCGACCAGCAGGCAGGTCAGCAGCGACGAGAGCCACCGGACGCCGACGTTCTGCCGCAGCAGGGCCAGGGCCTGCGGCTCGGTCATCCCGGAGGGCTCGCGCGCCGTGCGAGGGTTGCGCGGCTGGGTCACCCGACCTCGTCCCGGGCCGCCACGAACGCGTCCACGCAGGCCCGCACGTCGTCCTCGGAGTGCGCGGCCGAGAGCTGGACCCGGATCCGGGCCTTGCCCTTGGGCACGACGGGGTAGGAGAAGGCGATGACGTAGACGCCCTTGCCGAGCATCGCGTCGGCGATCTGGCTGGCCTTGCGGGCACCGTCCTCGCCGGGGAACATCACCGGGACGATCGGGTGCTCTCCGGGGAGCAGCTCGAAGCCGGCCTCGGTCATGAGCTCACGGAAGAGTTCGGCGTTGCGGCGCAGCACCCGGCGCGGCTCGTCGGAGTCGCGGGCGATCTCCAGGGCCTTCATCGACCCGGCCACCACCGACGGGGCCACGGCGTTGGAGAAGAGATAGGGCCGGGCGCGCTGCTTGAGGAGGTCGACGACCTCCTGGTGAGCTGCCACATACCCTCCGGATCCGCCGCCGAGCGCCTTGCCGAGCGTGCCGGTCATCACGTCGACCCGGTCCATCACCCCGCAGGCCTCGTGGGAGCCGCGGCCGCCCTGCCCGATGAAGCCGGTGGCGTGGGAGTCGTCGACCATGACCATCGCGCCGAACTCCTCGGCCAGGTCGCAGATCTCCTCCAGGGGCGCGAGATAGCCGTCCATCGAGAAAGCGCCGTCGGTGACGATCAGGACGCGGCGGGCGCCGGCCTCCTTGGTCGCCTCGAGCTGGGCGCGCAGGTCGGCCAGGTCGCGGTTCTTGTAGCGGAAGCGCTGGGCCTTGGACAGCCGCACGCCGTCGATGATCGAGGCGTGGTTGAGCTCGTCGGAGATGACGGCGTCCTCGGCGGTCAGCAGCACCTCGAAGATCGCGCCGTTGGCGTCGAAGCAGGACGGGAAGAGGATCGAGTCCTCCGTCCCGACGAAGTCGGCGATGGCCTTCTCCAGGTCGCGGTGCTGGGTCTGGGTGCCGCAGATGAAGCGCACCGAGGCCATCCCGAAGCCCCACTCGTCCAGCGCCTCGCGGGCGGCGACGACGACGTCTGGGTGGTTGGCCAGGCCCAGGTAGTTGTTGGCGCAGAAGTTGAGCGCCTCCCCGGCCGTGGTGGCGATGTGCGAGCTCTGCGGCGTGGTGATCAGCCGCTCGTGCTTGGTGAGGCCGTCGGCCTCGATCTGGTCGAGCTCCGCGCGGAGCTGCTCCTTCACTCCATACATCTGAATCTCCTCAGCTCCAGTCCATGATGACCTTGCCGACCTCGCCGGAGCGGGCGGCGTCGAAGGCGTCCTGCCACTGCTCGGCAGGGAAGCGGTGGGTGATGACCGAACGGATGCGGTCGCGCAGGACCTCGGAGGTCTGCAGCATCGCGGTCATCTTGTACCAGGTCTCGTACATCTCCCGGCCGTAGATGCCCTTGAGCGTGATCATGTGCGTGATGACCTTGCCCCAGTCGATGTCGAAGGGCGCCGAGGGCAGGCCGAGCATCGCGACGCGGCCGCCGTGGGTCATGTTCTCGATCAGCTCACGCACCGCGTGCGGGTTGCCGGACATCTCCAGGGCGATGTCGAAGCCCTCGGTCATGCCGAGCTGCTCCTGGGCGTCGATGATCCGGTCGCGGGAGACGTCGACCACCAGGTCGGCGCCGGCGGCCCGGGCCAGCTCGAGTCGGGGCGCGGAGACGTCGGTCACCACGACGTAGCGGGCCCCGGCGTGCCGCACGACCGCGGCGGCCATGATCCCGATCGGGCCCGCGCCGGTGATGAGCACGTCCTCGCCCTCGAGCGGGAAGGACAGCGCCGTGTGGACGGCATTGCCCAGCGGGTCGAAGACGGCACCGAGGTCGGGATCGATGAGGTCGGGCTGGGCCCAGACGTTGGAGGCCGGGACGACCACGTAGTCGGCGAAGCAGCCGTCGCGGTTGACGCCGAGGTTGGAGGTGTTGACGCACATGTGGCGACGGCCGGCGCGGCAGTTGCGGCAGTGCCCGCACACGACGTGACCCTCCACCGAGACCCGCTGCCCGACCTCGAGGCCGTAGCGCCCGCCGGTCGGTACCCCCTCGCCCAGCTCGACGACCTCGCCGTAGAACTCGTGACCGACCACCAGCGGCGGCTTGAGCATCGAGGCGGCCCAGTCGTCCCAGCCCTCGATGTGCAGGTCGGTGCCGCACAGCCCGGCGCGCAGGACCCTGATCTTGACCTCTCCGCGCCCGGGATCGGGCTCGGGGACGTCCATGAGCTCGAGGCCGGGCCCGGCCTTCGGTTTCACCAGTGCACGCATGAGGTCCAGTCTTGCTCATCGGCGGGTATGGGGCATGGCCGGCTCGGGTGCTGCGCCGGATTTGGGTCGCGCCTCGCGCCGGTGTTAGAGTTGTCCGCTGTCGCGCCTATAGCTCAATTGGCAGAGCAGCTGGCTCTTAACCAGCGGGTTCGGGGTTCGAGTCCCTGTGGGCGCACCACCTGAAGAGAGCAGGTCCGCACATCGCGGACCTGCTCTCTTCGTCTGTGCCGACGGTGCGGCCAGGGGGTGGCGACGGCCGTCCCGGAGGGCGTCCGGGGTCAAAGGATGTTTGACTGTAGGGCGTGACTGAGCAGCATCGACAGGCCCGCAAGACCGCCGAGCGTGCCGAGAGCACCCCGGAGTTCCGCGAGGCCGAGACCCAGGCCCCCGACAGCCCGACCGACCTGACCAAGGTGGACTGGAAGGCGGTGGCCAAGCGGACCATCGCCGAGTTCACCGACGACGGCGGGCCGGACCTCGCGGCGGCGCTGACCTACTTCGCGATCATGTCGCTGGCGCCGATGCTGCTGGCGCTGTCCACCTCGCTGAGCTTCTTCGGCCAGGGCGGGGCCACCCGTGAGGTCGTCAGCGACCTCGGCTCCGACCTGGGACTGGAGCAGGACACGATCGAGACCGTCAACGGCTACATCGAGAGCATGGGGGAGTCCGGCGGCGCCGGCATCCTGCTCGTCGTCGGTCTGCTCGGTGCCCTCTGGTCGGCGTCCAACTACGTCAACGCCTTCAGCCGGATGATGAACAGCGTCTATGAGGTCGAGGAGGGCCGCCCGGTCTGGAAGCTGAGGCCCTGGCTGCTCGGGCTGACCGTCGTCATGCTCGTGCTGCTGATCACCATCGTGCTCTCGGTGGCGCTCTCCGGCACCCTGTCCGAGGCCATCTTCGGCATCGTCGGCCTGGACCAAACCGCCAACCAGATCTGGAACATCGCCAAGTGGCCGGTCATCGTCCTCATCCTCATCGTGATCGTGGCCCTGCTCTACTGGGGCACCCCCAACGTCAAGCAGCCCTCCTTCCGCTGGCTCAGCCCCGGCGCGGCGCTCGCCGTCATCGTCTCGATCCTGGCGGTGGGCGGCTTCGCCCTCTACCTGACCGGCTTCGGCGGCGAGGACAGCTACAACGCCACCTACGGCGCCATCGGTGGTGTGATCATCCTGCTGTTGATGATCTTCATCATCAACAACGTCCTGGTCCTGGGCGCCGAGCTGGACGCCGAGTTGGAGCGGGCCCGCGAGCTGGCCGCCGGGCTGCCGGCCGAGGAGTCGATCCAGCTGCCCCCGCGGGACGCCTCCGGCACCGAGAAGAAGGCGGAGAAGAGCGCGGCTCGCGTGCGCGAGGCGCGCAAGTTGCGGATGACCGCCCGCCGGCGGATGCGCGAGTCCGGCGACGGGTGAGCCCTGCCGCTGATGTCCTGAGCACTCCCGACCACGCTGTATGATGGTCGCTGTTGTCTCGGACGGCCGCGCGTCGTCCCGGGCAGTCATGGTGGGTGTAGCTCAGCAGGTAGAGCACCTGGTTGTGGTCCAGGTGGTCGCGGGTTCAAGTCCCGTCACTCACCCCACACCGACCTCGGTCTTTGACCGGGGTCGGCTCTCATGTGCACGCCGTGTGCACATCGAGGCCACAGAAGAAGCCGCCCCGCCCTCCATGTCGGAGAGCGGGGCGGTGGGCGTCCGAGAATGTAGATTCTCGGTCACGTGCAGGCCGGTCATCAGGCGGCGGGGCAGGGGTCGAGATCGTGGCGGGTCAGATCCTCCTGGCAGGTGGAGCGCCAGGAGCGCAGGGCGCCGCAGACGAGACACTGCCGGCCGCTGGTGGACTCGTGGTCGGCACAGTCGTGCCAGCGGCTCCTCATGGCGCCTTGCCCGCGAGCAGCCGCGGGAAGGGCCCTCAGCCGTCTCGGCGTCGCCTGGCGGCGAGCGCGATCCCCGTCACCGCAGCAGCCCCCGCCAGCGCGCCGGCGACCGTCGTGGCGTGCTTGGGGTCGTTCGGCAGGCCAGCCATCGCCCTGCGGACGGCGACGCGGTATGGCGTGCGCCCACCCACGGGGGCACCCACCAGCTCGTCAAGGTCGTCCTCCTTGCAGACCACCTCGTGGATCAACGAGCCCACCAGCGGCCGGGCCACACCCGCGTCGACCGGCGTGACGAGGCCGACCCACCCGCTGGCCAGCTCGGGCGTGAGCACCGGCAGCAGCGCGATGAGGCGCCGGCGCTGCCCGGTCTCGGCGGCGAACTGCTGCATCATCTCGGCGTAGGTCAGCACGTCCGGGCCGCCGACGTCGAAGGTACGGCTGACCTCGGGCGGTAGGTCGGCCGCCCGCACGAGGTAGTGCAGCACGTCGTCGATGGCGATCGGCTGGATCCGGTTGGCGAGCCAGCGCGGAGCCACCATCACGGGCAGCCGCGTCGTCAGGTAGCGCAGCATCTCGAAGCTCGCCGACCCGTGCCCGATCACGGTCGCGGCCTGCAGGACGGCGGTGGGGACGCCTGAGGCGAGGAGGATGTCACCGACCTCCACGCGAGAGGCGAGGTGGGTGGAGAGCTCCTCGCCGTCGGGGTGCAGCCCGGACAGGTAGACGATCCGCCCCACCCCCGCCGCCTGGCACGCCGCGGTGAGGTCCTGCGCCAGGCGGCGGTCCCGCTCCTCGAAGTCGCCCTCGCCGTCCATGGAGTGGATGAGCCAGTAGGTCACGTCCACGTCGGCCAGGGCCCTGTCCAGGTCGTCCCGCTCCGCGGCGTCCCCCTCGACGACCTCGACGCGCTCGGCCCAGTCCTCGTCCGCGAGACGGTCGGCCGAGCGCGTGAGCACGCGCACGGCATACCCCTCGGCCAGCAGGCGCGGCACGAGCAGCCCGCCGATATAGCCGGAGGCGCCGGTCACCAGCGCCCGGCGGGTCTCGCCGCCCTCGGGGTATGCAGTGTCTCGGGTCATCGGGTCACCTCAGCAGGTCCAGGATCGGGGGGAGCAGGAGGAGCATGCCGCTCGACCAGGTGATGTGCGTGATAGCCGGGCCGAGGACGCCGCCGGTGATGCGGCGCTGGAGGCCGGTCACGACGCCGAGGACGACCGCGGCGAAGACGAGCAGGGGCACGCCGGACCCCACGGTTGTCAGCGCGTAGGCCGCGGTGACGAACGGGACGTTCCAGCGGCGGGGGGTGGCGGCATACAGGGCGCCGCGGAAGAACAGCTCCTCGGCGATCCCGTTGATCATCGTGATGGACAGGACGACCGGCAGGGAGCCGACGCGGGCGTGGTCGAGCAGACCGTCCACCGGTCCGGCCAGTGCGGGCACCTGGCTGACGGCCACCGCCCCGGCCAGGAAGATGACGAGCAGGAGCAGGCCGAGGGCGAGCGACTGCACCACCGGAAGGGTGTAGCCCTCCTCCGGCCGGTCCAACGGCACCAGCCCGCGGACCGACCGCCGGGTGTGGCCCTGCCCCAGGTAGATCCGGCCGGAGAGCAGCGCGCCGACGGTCCAGGTGGCGGCCAGCGCCAGCGTCCCGACGTAGAACAGGTCGTCGCCCGGGCGGAGGTGCAGCGACCACCACAGCAGGATGGAGCCGACGACCAGCGTGACGGCGGAGACGACGCGGCGCCGACGCAGCTGCGCCGGCGACTCCCGGTGGTCGCGCTCGACGGGGGTCAGGAGCGAGGCGCGCAGGAAGTCGCGCAACTCCGACACGGGGTTGATCACGCTCAGCCGCGGCCGGAGTGGCGTGCCGCGATCTCCTTGAGGGCCGTCGAATCCAGGCCCGGCGGGGGCGTGAACACGGCCTCGCGGTAGTAGCGCAGCTCGGCGATGCTGTCGCGGATGTCGCCGAGGGCGCGGTGGTTGCCGGTCTTGGGCGGGGCGTTGAAGTAGGCCCGGGGATACCAGCGCCGGGCCAGCTCCTTGATCGAGGAGACGTCCACCATGCGGTAGTGCAGGTGCGCCTCCAGCTCCGGCATGTCCCGGGCCAGGAAGGCGCGGTCGGTGGCGATGGTGTTGCCGCCCAGCGGCGCCTTCCTGGGCTCGGGCACGTGCTCCCGGACGTAGGCCAGCACCTGGGCCTGCGCCTCCTCCATGGTGATGCCCTTCTCCAGCTCGGGCAGCAGACCGGAGGCGGTGTGCATCTGACGCACGAAGTCGCCCATCTGCTCCAGCGCCTCCTGGGGAGGTCGGATCACCACGTCGACGCCGTCGCCGAGCACGTTCAGCTCCGCGTCGGTCACCAGGGCGGCCACCTCCACGAGCGCGTCCGCGCCCAGGTCGAGGCCGGTCATCTCGCAGTCGATCCACACGATCCGGTCGTTGCTCACAGGTCGAGACTAGCCAGAGGTGGGAACAGGTAACCTCGGCGGCATGCACCCGCCCTCCTCACCGCATACCCCTGCGCCTGGTGGCGGCTGGCAGCAGATGATGACCTTCCAGCCCACGGCTCCGGTCCCCGACAACGTCACGCGCCGGCCGCTGCTGCGTCAGATCGTGCTCTGGGGCGCGATCGTGGCCCTCTTCGGGTTGACCGCGCTGAGCCTGGGCACGATGGTCATCGACTCGATCGGCCTGGCGACCGCCGGGCTCGCCCTGGTCACCGCCGCGCTGGCCCTGGGCATCGTCGTCCCCACCTTCCTGTGGGTCGACCGGCTCGAGGCCGAGCCGCCCCGGATCCTGTGGTTCGCCTTCCTCTGGGGCGCGCTGGTGGCCACCTTCGGGGCGATCATCCTCAACCAGCTGGGCGTGGAGATCATCGACGCCGCAGGCGCGGACGCGATGCGCCTGGCGCCGGTGTTCGTCGCACCCGTCACCGAGGAGCTGCTCAAGGGGCTGGGCGTGGCGATCCTCTTCTTCCGGGTGCGCCGGGAGTTCAACGGCATCACCGACGGCATCGTCTACGCCGGCATCATCGCGGCCGGCTTCGCCTTCGTGGAGAACATCCTCTACCTGGGCCGCGCCTACGTGGAGATCGGCACCCCCGGCCTGGTGGCGCTCTTCATCATGCGCTGCCTGGTCAGCCCGTTCGCCCACCCGATGTTCACCATCTGCATCGGGCTGGCCTTCGGCGCGATCGCCCACCGCCGCCGTCTGTCCTCGGTGTGGCTGGTCCTCCTCGGCTTCGCCGGCGCGATCTTCCTGCACTTCCTGTGGAACTACTCCGCCGTGGTCGCGGCCGAGGCCTACCTGCTGGTCTTCGCCGTCGTCCAGATCCCGCTGTTCATCGGCTTCATCCTGCTCCTGCGCTGGTCGCGGCGGCGCGAGTCCCGGCTGATGCGCGACGTGCTGACCGGCTACGGGATGAACGGCTGGTTCACCCCCGCCGAGGTCGCCATGCTCACCGACGCCGGCGAGCGGCGTCGCGCGCGGCGCTGGGCCTCCGGCGTGGGTGGTCGTCGGGCGGCCCGGGCCATGACCGCCTTCCAGGACGAGAGCGGCGACCTGGCGATGGTCCGCAAGCACCTCAACTCCGAGGGCCCGGACGCCGAGTGGCTGCGCCGCGAGGAGGCGCTGCTGCGCACCATCACCGCGCACCGTCAGGTCTTCGTGCCGGGCGCCTCGGCGCCGGGCACGGCGGCGCCGACCGCCTGAGCCGCCGACCGCCTGAGCCGCCGACCGCATGGGGTGAGCGGCGCAGCCGGCCGTGCTGCCGCATACCCCGCGCTGTTGTTGTGCCCCCGGCGCGACTCGAACGCGCAACCATCGGATTAGAAGGCCGGTGCTCTATCCATTGAGCTACGGGGGCGGACCTGCAGAAGTGTAGGTGGCCCCGACTACGATCGCCCCATGACGGAGCGAACGGCGGGGGACCCGAGCGGCATCGACGCGCCGCTGGCCGACCTGCGCGCCCGGATCGACGCGGTGGACGGAGAGTTGATCGAGCTGCTCCAGCGTCGGTTGGCGCTGGTCAGCGAGGTGGGGGAGATCAAGGGGCGCCACGGGGTGCCGATCTACGCACCCGAGCGCGAGAAGGCGATGATCGCCGCCAAGCGCGTGATGGCGCAGGAGCGGGGTCTCTCGCCCGACTTCATCGAGGACATCCTGCGGCGGTGCATGCGCGAGGCCTACACGCACGAGAAGAACATGGGCTTCACCCGGCAGGCGCCCGACCTGGGTCCGGTGGTCGTGGTCGGTGGGCGCGGACGGATGGGCGCGCTCTTCGCGCGCATGCTCACGCTCTCGGGGTATGAGGTGCACGTCCTCGAGCGCGAGGACTCACCGGCGGACGCGGCCCGGATGCTGGCCGGCGCCGGGCTCGTCGTGGTGTCGGTCCCGATCAAGGACACCGTCAGGGTGGTCTCCGAGCTGCCCACCCTGCCTGCGGACGCGCTGCTGGTCGACCTGACCTCGACCAAGCGCGAGGTGATGGCGGCGATGCTGGCGGCACACCCGGGGCCGGTCCTGGGGCTGCACCCGATGTTCGGGCCGGACGTGGACAGCCTGGCCAAGCAGGTCGTGGCCGCGGTGCCCGGGCGTGACCCCGAGGCCTCGCGCTGGCTGGTCGAGCAGATCCGGCTGTGGGGCGCGCGGGTCCACGAGGTCAGCGCGGAGGACCACGACGCGGCGATGGGGCTGATCCAGGCGCTGCGGCACTTCTCGACCTTCGCCTACGGCTGGCACCTGTCCCAGGAGGACCACGACCTGGGCGAGCTGCTGACGCTGTCCTCGCCGATCTATCGCCTGGAGCTGGTGATGGTCGGGCGGCTGTTCGCCCAGAATCCCGAGCTCTACTACGACATCATCACCGCCTCGCCCGACGCGCTGGCGCTGATCGAGCGCTATCACGGGCGCTACGGCGAGGCGATCGAGCTGCTCCGGCAGGGGGACCGCGAAGGTTTCGTGGCGCGCTTCGGGCAGATCGGCGAGTGGTTCGGCGAGCACGCCGGGGCCTTCCTGGCCGAGTCGCGGACCCTGCTGGCGCACGCGGACGCCAACCGCTAGGTCGCGGGACTGCCTGGGAGAGGGCCGCCGGACGCCACCGTGCAGGCCGTGCACGGCGCGGTGACGGCGGTTCGTCTTGGTCCCTGGGGCTTCCCGGGGGAAACTGGGCTGGTGACCAAGGATCCCGCAGCACTTCTGGCTGCCGTCGAGCGGATGCGCGCCGCCGCAGCCGATGTGCGCCTGCCCCTCGACCTCGAGGGCGCCGCGTCCGAGCAGACCGCCCAGCGCGAGCTGGTGCACCAGCTCGGCGACTACGTGCTGCCCCGGCTGCGCTCCCTGGACGCACCGCTGCTGGCGGTCGTCGGCGGCTCCACCGGAGCAGGCAAGTCGACCCTGGTCAACTCCGTCCTGGGGGAGCAGGTCAGCCGCACCGGCGTGATCCGCCCCACCACGATGGCCTCGGTCCTGGTCCACCACGAGCAGGACACCCGCTGGTTCACCGACAAGCGGATCCTGCCCGAGCTGGCCCGCGTCGTGGGCGACGAGCTCGACAACGACCCCGGCTCGGTCCGCCTGGCCACCTCCGACCAGCTGCCGCCGGGGCTGGCGCTGCTGGACGCCCCCGACATCGACTCGGTGGTCCAGGCCAACCGCGCCCTGTCCAAGCAGCTGCTCTCCGCGGCCGACCTGTGGATCTTCGTGACCACGGCCGCCCGCTATGCCGACGCCGTGCCGTGGGACCTCCTGCGTGAGGCCTCCGAGCGCGGCACCTCCGTGGCCGTGGTCCTCAACCGCGTCCCTCCGGAGGCGCTTGGCCAGGTCCGGCTCCACCTCGCCTCGATGCTGCGGGACCAGGGTCTGGGCCAGGCGCCGATCTTCACCGTCGCCGAGACCGACCTGGAGGACGGCCGGATCCCCGACGCCCAGGTGGAGCGGCTCAAGGGCTGGCTGCACTCGCTGGCCAGCGACGCCCGCGCCCGCTCGGTGGTCATCCGCCGCACCCTGACCGGCACCCTCGGCTCGCTCGGCCAGCGCGCCGACCGGCTCGTCTCCGCCGGCCGGGGCCAGGTCGCGGCGCGGGAGGCCCTCGCCGAGGCGCCGCAAGCCGCATACCGGGACGCGCTCGCGGGCGTCGACGCGGGGGTCCAGGACGGCTCGCTGCTGCGGGGCGAGGTGCTCGCCCGCTGGCAGGAGCTCGTGGGGACCGGGGAGTTCCTGCGCTCGGTCGAGGCCGGGGTGGGCCGTCTGCGCGACAAGATCGGAGCCTTCTTCACCGGCAAGCAGGTCACCTCCGAGCCGCTGGGTGACGCGCTCCAGACCGGTGCCGCCGCCCTGATCACCTCCCACGGGCAGGTGGCCGCGAGCACCGCGGCCCGCGCGTGGAAGAACAGCCCCGGCGGTGCGCAGCTGATCGAGGCGCACCCCGAGCTGTCCAAGGCCTCGCCGGACTTCGCCGGCCAGGTCGACCGGCTGATCCGTGACTGGCAGCGCGACATCTTCGAGATGGTGCGCGAGGAGGCCGGCTCGCGCCGCTCGACCGCGCGCTATCTCGCCTTCGGCGTCAACGGGCTCGGCGTCCTGCTGATGATCCTCGTCTTCAGCTCGACCATGTTCATCCCCACCGGGGCCGAGGTGGCCGTCGGTGCCGGCTCGGCCGTGCTCGCCCAGCGCCTGCTCGAGGCGGTCTTCGGCGACCAGGCCGTGCGCGCCATGGCGGTCAAGGCCCGTGAATCGCTGCTGAGCCAGGTGGAGGATCTCTACGCCCGGGAGCGGGCGCGCTACGACCGAGCGCTGGACGAGGTCGCGGTCGCCGAGGGCGCCATCGAGGAGCTGGCCCGGGCGGCCAAGGACGTGGAGGGAGCCCGATGATCGGTCGTCGTCGCAAGGACCAGGACGCCAGCCTGCCCCTCACCGAGCGGTCGGAGGCGCTGCGCTCCGCGCTCGACATCGGTGGCGACGAGCTGGACCCCGCGGCGGCCGGGTCGGCCCGCTCGGTGGTCGACAAGGTCCAGGAGCGGTGGGCGCTCAAGGGTGGTCGCACCGTCGTCGCGCTCGCGGGAGCCACCGGCTCGGGCAAGTCGAGCCTGTTCAACGCGATCGTGGGCGAGGACGTCTCCGTCATCAGCCCGCGCCGCCCCACCACGGCCGAGGCCGGTGCCGCGATCTGGGGCGAGGAGGATGCGGCGCCGCTGCTGGACTGGCTGGGCATCCACAACCGTCACATGGTCACCCCGACCGGCGACAATGTCGGTCTGGACGGGCTGGTCCTGGTCGACCTGCCCGACTTCGACTCGCGCGAGACGCGCCACCGGGTCGAGGCCGACCGCATCCTGGAGCGCGCCGACGTCTTCGTCTGGGTCGCCGACCCGCAGAAGTATGCCGACGCTCGGCTCCACGACGAGTATCTCCACCCCCTGCGGCACCACGACACCGTGATGCTGGTCGTCCTCAACCAGGTCGACCGGATCAAGGGGGAGGGGGACGTCGACCGCGTCCGGGAGGACCTGCGCCGGTTGGTCAAGGCCGACGGCGCCGGCGACCACGAGGTCATCGGGACCTCGGCCCGCACCGGCGAGGGAGTCGCGGAGCTGCGCACCCGCATCGGTGAGGTCGTCGCGGCGCGCAACGCCGCCGAGGCCAGGTTGGTTGCCGACGTGCGCTCCTCGGCCGAGCAGGTGGGGCGTGGGGTCGCCGAGGCCACGCCGCCCTTCACCGACGAGGCCGATCAGCGGCTGACCCACGCCCTCAAGGTCGCCTCGGGCGTGCCCGTGGTGCTCGACGCGGTCGAGCGCGACTACCTGCGCCAGGCCAACACCAGGGCGGGCTGGCCGTTCACCAGGTGGCTCTCGGCGCTGCGCCCCGATCCGCTCAAGCGCCTGCGCCTCGGGGACGACAGCCCCGGACCGGCCGGGATCGCGCCCTCCGACGTGCGGTCGGTGCTGGGCCGTTCCTCGCTGCCGGCCGCGACACCCGCCGCCCGCGCCAACGTGCAGCTCGCGACGCGTCAGCTCGCCGAGGAGGCGGGGGCCACCCTGCCGCCCCGCTGGGCCGACGCGGTCATCGAGGCCGCCAGCCCCAGCGAGGACAACCTCTCCGACGCGCTCGACCAGGCCGTGGTCGGCACGCCGTTGCGGACCGGCACCCCGTGGTGGTGGCCCGTCGTCGGTGCGCTGCAGCTGATCCTGGCGGTCGTCGCGCTCATCGGTCTGGCCTGGCTGGCCGTGATCGGTGTCTTCGGCTTCCTGGCCATGCCCATCGACCCGCTCATGCTGTCCCTGGACGGCTTCGCCGTCCCGGTGCCCGCGCTGCTGCTCATCGGTGGGGTGGTGCTGGGGCTTCTGCTCACGCTGCTGGCCAAGGTCTTCGCCCGCGTGGGGGCCCGCCGACGCCGCGCGGTGGTGGAGGAGCGCCTGGACGAGGCGATCGAGGAGGTCTCCTACCAGCACGTGCGCCGTCCCCTCATCGCCGTGCTCGACCGGCACGAGAAGACGCGCCAGCAGCTGGAGCGTGCCGCCTCCTGAGCCAGGCCCGCCAGGAGCGGGTTTCCACATCCCTGGCCGACGACCCGCCGTCATCCACACCGGAGACGGCGGGTCTTCCCGTCCCTGGCGCCGGCGCAGCAGCATGGCCAGCACCGAAGGCCCGTCACCGACGGGCACGACAAGGAGGGGAACGATGCTCAACGAATGCAAGGTCACGGTGTCCGGCAACGTCACGCGGGATCCGGAGATGCGGATCAGCAAGCAGTCCGGCCGTCCGTTCACGGTGGTGCCCGTCGCCGTCAACACCCGGAAGTTCGACAAGGACAGCAACACCTGGGTGACGACCGACACCGTCTTCTTCGACCTGGCCTGCTACGGCCAGCAGGGGGCCAACGTGCTCGAGACGATCGCCAAGGGCCACCCGGTCGTGGCGCACGGACGCATGCGCCTCTACGAGTGGACCAGCGAGACGGCCTCGGGACAGCGCCTGACGCTCGACGTCGACACCATCGGGCTGGACCTGTCCTTCGGGACGGCGGCCTACGCCAAGGGGAAGGCCAAGTACCCCCTGGACCGGGTGCAGCAGGACCTGACCGGCACCGTCCCGCCGCCGGAGGAGGGCGGGCCGGCGGTCGACCCGGCCACCGGCCTGACTCACGAGGACGGCATGGCCTACGACGAGCACGGGGAGGTGTACGAGGCTCCCGGGGACGTCGACCTGGGAGACGGGGAGAGGGTCGAGCTGGAGGCCAGCGCGGCCTAGGAGAGGGCCGGTCCGGGGCGCCCTGCCGATTCGGGCGGGGCGCCCCGGACGGATACCCTGGAAGGCATGGCCGAATTCATCTACACCATGACGCGTGCCCGCAAGGCGCACGGCGACAAGGTGATCCTCGACGACGTCACGATGTCCTTCTACCCCGGCGCCAAGATCGGCGTCGTGGGCCCCAACGGCGCCGGCAAGTCGACGATCCTGAAGATCATGGCTGGCCTGGACCAGCCCTCCAACGGCGAGGCCCGGCTGAGCCCTGGCTACAGCGTCGGCATCCTGCTGCAGGAGCCCCCGCTCAACGAGGACAAGACCGTCCTGGGCAACGTGGAGGAGGGCGTCGGCCCGATCAAGGCCAAGCTGGACCGCTACAACGAGATCTCCGAGCTGATGGCCGACCCGGACGCCGACTTCGACGCGCTGATGGCCGAGATGGGCCAGCTCCAGGAAGAGATCGACCACGCCGACGCCTGGGACCTCGACGCCCAGCTCGAGCAGGCGATGGACGCCCTGCGCTGCCCGCCGCCGGACGCCGACGTCACCGTGCTCTCCGGTGGTGAGCGCCGCCGTGTCGCGCTGTGCAAGCTGCTGCTGTCCAAGCCCGACCTGCTGCTGCTCGATGAGCCCACCAACCACCTGGACGCCGAGTCGGTCCAGTGGCTGGAGCAGCACCTCAAGGAGTACGCCGGCGCCGTCCTGGCGATCACCCACGACCGGTACTTCCTCGACAACGTCGCGCAGTGGATCGCCGAGGTCGACCGCGGCCGGCTCTATCCCTACGAGGGCAACTACTCGACCTACCTGGAGAAGAAGCGCGAGCGGCTGGCGATCCAGGGCAAGAAGGACGCCAAGCTGGCCAAGCGCCTGGAGTCCGAGCTGGAGTGGGTCCGGTCCAACCCCAAGGCCAAGCAGACCAAGAACAAGGCCCGCCTGGCCCGCTACGAGGAGATGGCCGCCGAGGCCGAGAAGACCCGCAAGCTGGACTTCGAGGAGATCCAGATCCCGCCGGGTCCGCGCCTGGGCAACCAGGTCATCGAGGTCACCGACCTGAAGAAGGGCTTCGGGGACCGGGTCCTCATCGACGGACTGTCCTTCACCCTGCCCCGCAACGGCATCGTCGGCGTCATCGGTCCCAACGGCGTCGGCAAGACCACGCTGTTCAAGACCATCGTCGGTCTGGAGGAGCCGGACGCCGGCACCGTCAAGGTCGGCGAGACGGTGAAGATCTCCTACGTCGACCAGTCCCGCGGCGGCATCGACCCGGAGAAGTCGCTGTGGGAGGTCGTCTCCGACGGCAACGACTTCATCCAGGTCGGGCACGTCGAGATCCCCTCGCGCGCCTACGTCTCCCAGTTCGGCTTCAAGGGCCCCGACCAGCAGAAGAAGGCCGGCGTCCTCTCCGGTGGAGAGCGCAACCGGCTCAACCTCGCGCTGACCCTCAAGGAGGGCGGCAACCTGCTGCTCCTGGACGAGCCGACCAACGACCTGGACGTCGAGACCCTCGGCTCGCTGGAGAACGCCCTGCTCAAGTTCCCCGGCTGCGCCGTGGTCATCTCCCACGACCGGTGGTTCCTGGACCGCGTGGCCACCCACATCCTGGCCTACGAGGGCGATGAGAAGGACCCGGCGAAGTGGTACTGGTTCGAGGGCAACTTCGGCGCCTACGAGGAGAACAAGATCGAGCGGCTCGGCCCTGAGGCCGCACGTCCGCACCGCGTGACCTACCGCAAGCTCACGCGCGACTGAGACCGCCCCCGCGAGCACCGCGGGCATCGGAAGGGCCGGGCGCCAGGTGCGCCCGGCCCTTCTTGGTTCTCGTCCTGTCACAGTTGGATCACGAAATTGGCGTCGATCCTCGACGATCCGGCCGCGCACGGTTATGGTTCGACCATTGCCCATGTGCATCCGCGGATGTGCATAACTATGCGTCCCTTGGAGAGGAAGATCGTGTCGCCGCTGCAGCGCCGTGTGCCCAGATGGGCCGAGCTGCGCCCCCTGCTGCAGGTCGAGGCCCCGTCGCTGCGACGCACCGAGAGCGCCCTGCGCCGCGCCGCGACCATCGAGGATCTCCGCCAGATCGCCCGGCGGCGCACCCCGCGCGCGGTGTTCGACTACGTCGATGGCGCGGCCGAGGGCGAGGTCTCGCTCGCCCGGTCCCGCCAGGCCTTCGCCGAGGTCGAGTTCCGCCCGCGCGTGCTGCGCGACGTGAGCCAGGTCGACGCGAGCGTCGACGTCCTGGGGGTGAGCAGCCCCATACCCCTCATCCTGGCGCCGACCGGCTTCACCCGGATGATGCACACGCAGGGGGAGTGGGCCGTGGCCACCGCGGCCGCCCGCGCCGGCATCCCCTACACGCTCTCCACGATGGGCACCGTCTCGGTGGAGGACCTCGCCACCGACGTGCCCGACGTGCAGCGCTGGTTCCAGCTCTACCTCTGGCAGGACCGGGAGGCCTCGCTGGCCCTCATCCGGCGCGCGGCCGCCGCCGGCTTCTCCACCCTGGTGCTGACCGTCGACACCCAGGTGGCCGGGCAGCGGCTGCGCGACGTGCGCAACGGCCTGACCGTGCCGCCACGGCTGACGGCCAAGACGCTGGGCGGCATGGCGCTCCACCCGCGGTGGTGGATGGACATGCTGACCAGCGAGCCGATCGAGTTCGCCTCGCTGCGCTCCTCCGGCGGCACCGTCGCCGACCTGGTGGACCGGATGTTCGACCCCGGCGTCACCATGCAGGACCTGGCGTGGCTTCGCTCGGAGTGGCCAGGCCGGATCGTGGTCAAGGGCATCCAGCACGCCGACGACGCCCGTGACCTGGTCGCGCTGGGCATCGACGGCCTGGTGATCTCCAACCACGGCGGACGACAGCTGGACCGCGCCGTCGCGCCGCTGGAGCTGCTGCCGGAGATCCGCGCCGCGGTCGGCCCGGACGTCCCCGTCCTGCTGGACGGCGGCGTGCTCAACGGCGCCGACGTCGTGGCCTCGGTCGCCCAGGGTGCCGATGCCGTCCTGGTGGGGCGCGCCTACCTCTACGGGCTCATGGCAGGGGGCCAGGAAGGCGTGGCCCGCGCGCTGGAGATCCTCACCACCCAGGTGCACCGCACCCTCAAGCTGCTCGGCGTGACCAGCGTGGCCGACCTCGGCCCCGACCACGCCCGGCTGCGAACCACCCCCTCCCACCACCCTTCTCGTCCCAGTGACACCCACCTGTAAGGAGCATCCATGAAGAGCACCATCAAGACCCTCGCCGCGACCAGCGCGCTGGCCCTCGTCCTCACCGCCTGCGGCGACGACGGCGGCTCCGGCGGCTCGGGCTCGACCGGGGACGGCGGCGAGGGCGGCCTGGTCGGCAGCGGCACGGGCGCCGAGTGCACCATCGAGCAGGCCGTCCCGGTCGGCGCGGCCCTGTCCCTGACCGGAGCGGCCGGCTCCTACGGCGCCTCCCAGAAGAACGGTCTGGAGCTTGCCGTCGAGAAGCTCGGCGAGACCGATGGCGTGAAGTACGACCTGAAGATCGAGGACGACCAGACCGACCCGCGCCAGGGCATCACCGTCTTCGAGGGCTTCACCGAGGACCGCAGCATCATCATCGGCCCCACCCTGTCCAACGGCGCCTTCCAGGCCCAGCCGATCGCCCAGGAGGCCAGCGTCCCCGTCCTGGCCATCTCCAACACGGCCGCCGGCATCACCGAGCAGGGCGACTACATCTTCCGCGACTCTCTCACCGAGGCCCAGGTCATCCCGCAGACCGTGGCCAAGTCCGTCGAGGTCTACGGCCTGGAGAAGGTCGTCGTCATGTACTCCAACGACGACGCCTTCACCGAGTCCGGCTACAAGGTCTTCGACGAGGCGCTCAAGGCCGAGGGCGTCGAGATCGCCGAGACGCTCACCTTCTCCAAGGCCGACACCGACTTCCGCGCCCTGCTCACCGAGGCCAAGGCGGCCGAGCCGGACGCCATCGTCGTCTCCGGCCTGATCGAGGCCGCGATCCCGCTGGTCACCCAGGCCCGCGAGCTGGGCATCGAGGTGCCGATCATCGGCGGCAACGGCTTCAACAACCCCAAGATGATGGCCGACGGCGGCGAGGCCGCCGAGGGCGTCGTCGTGGGTGCCGCCTGGAACTCCGCCTCCGAGGGCGAGCTCAACACCGCCTTCCTGGCCGACTACGAGGAGAAGTTCGGTGCCGCGCCCGACCAGTTCGCGGCCCAGGCCTACGCCGCCATGTTCATCATCGACGCGGCGGTCCGCTCCGGCTGCTCGGGCGAGCGCGACGCGATCAAGGAGGGCCTGGGCGGCATCAAGGACCTCGACACCGTCCTGGGCTCGGTCTCGATCAACGAGAACCGCGACGCCGAGCACCCGGCGGTGGTCCAGGTCATCGAGGGCGGCGCCTTCACCGTCCTGGACTGACGGCGGCCTGAACTGACCTGACGACATGCAGCAGCTGCTCAACGGCGTCTTCCTGGGCGCCATCTACGCCCTCTTCGCCATCGGCTTCACGCTGGTCTTCGGCATCCTGGACCGGCTAAACCTGGCCCACCCCGCCGTCTTCGCGGCTGCCGCGTTCATCGGCATCGAGTTGGTCACCGGGGGAGGGCTGTCCATCTGGATCGCCCTCCCCCTGGTGGCGCTCATCGGTGCCGTGCTCGGGTTGATCATCGAGCGGGTGGCCTTCCGCCCGCTCCGAGGACGACCTGACGCCCACTTCGGTGGCCTGATCTCCTCGATCGCGCTCGCCGGCATGTTCGGCGCACTCCTGCTCTGGCGCTACGGACCCGACACCCGACGCTTCCCTGCCGACACCTTCCCGGCGACGGCCTTGGAGGTGATGGGCGCCCGGGTGACGCTGCTCCAGGTCCTCATCCTGGCGATCTCCCTGCTGCTCATGGTCGGTCTGACCTGGCTCGTGGCCAGGACCCGGCTCGGCCGGGGCATGCGGGCGGTCGCCGAGAACCCGGAGGCGGCCACCGTCCTGGGCATCAACGTCAACCGGGTGACGGCCACCACCTTCGCGCTGTCCTCGGCCCTCGGTGCCGTCGCCGGTGCGCTGTTCGCGATGAACGTCAACTCCGCCCAGCTGGGGATGGGGACGGCGATCGAGCTCAAGGGCCTGGCGATCATCATCGTCGGCGGTATGGGGTCGCTGCCCGGAGCCCTGGTCGGTGGCCTGATCCTCGGGCTGGCCGAGGTCTTCGCGGTCCAGTACATCGGGTCCAGCTGGCGTGACCTGGTCGCCTTCGGTCTGCTCTTCCTGCTGCTGGTGCTGCGCCCGCAGGGGATCTTCGGCAGCAAGCGTGTGAGGGAGGTCTGATGAGCGAGTCCGTGCTGGTCTTCATCGCGCTCAACGCGATCCTGGCCTACTCCTTCTACGCCGTCCTCGTCGCCGGTCAGCTCAGCCTGGGCCAGGCCGGCTTCGCGGCCCTGGGAGGCTTCACGGCGGCGGCGATCACGCCCTCGCCCAACGACATCGGCGAGCTCCCGGCCCTGCTCCTGGCGATCGTCATCGGGATGGTGGTCGGCTCTCTGGCCGCGGTGGTCCTGGGGCTGCCCACGATGCACCTGCGCGGGGTCTTCCTGGCCATCGCCACCCTCGGTTTCGCCGAGGCCGTGCGGATCCTGCTCATCAACGCCGAGTGGACGGGTGGGGCCAACGGCATGTCGGTGCCCAAGGTGGTCACCGCCCCGATCGCCTGGATCGCGCTGGCGCTGGTCGCCTACTGGTTCTGGCGGCAGGGCCCCAGCCGCTTCGGCCGGGCCCTGACCGCGATCCGGGAGGACGAGCTGGCAGCCCGGGCGATGGGGATCGACGTCGGCAGGCACCGCCTCATGGCCTTCATCACCGCCGGTGCCGTGGCCGGGCTCTACGGCGTGCTGTGGGCCTACTTCATGCGACTCCTGGCGCCGGAGGACTTCGACTTCTCGCGGGCCATCGACGGCCTCGTGACCGCCGTGGTCGGTGGCTCGACCATGTGGCTGGGCCCGATCTTCGGCAGCGGCTTCCTGACGATGGTGCCCGAGATCCAGCGGGCGGTCGGCGTCGAGGCCGGCTGGGTGCGGCCCTTCCTGGCCAGCCTGCTCATGCTGCTCGTCATCCTCTTCCTGCCGGGCGGTATCGCCTCGCTCCTGCCGCGTCTGCGGCTGCGTCCCGCGACGGTCAGGGCGGCGACCGAGGGCGGACCTGCCGCGGACCGCGTGGGCCGCTCCCACCCCGAGGCGGGCACCCCGGTGGTCAAGGTGTCCGGCGGCAACAAGGACTACGGCGGCGTCCACGCGGTGCGGGATGTCGACCTGAGCATCGCCTCCGGCGAGGTCGTGGGACTCATCGGGCCCAACGGCGCGGGCAAGACGACCCTCGTCAACATGATCAGCGGCCTCGTCGCACCTTCCAGCGGCACCTTCGAGGTGCTCGGGACCACGCCGGGCCGGACCCCCGTCCACACCATCGCCAAGGCGGGCGTGAGCCGCACCTTCCAGCACTCCAAGCTCTTCCCGCGCCTGTCGGCGCTGGAGAACGTGCTCGTGGGGGCTCACGTGGTGAGCAGGCCGACCTTCCTGCGCCGACTCATCTGGCTGCCCAGCGCCCGCCGGGACGAGCAGGAGGCGCTGGCCCACGCCGCCATCTGCCTGGAGCGGGTCGGTCTGGCCGACAAGTCCGGGGTCGACGCCTCCGCGCTGTCCTACGGCGACCAGCGTCGTCTGGAGATCGGCCGGGCGCTGGCGTCCGATCCCTCCCTGCTGATCCTGGACGAGCCGGCCGCGGGCATGAATCATGTCGAGGCCCAGGCGCTGTCCGAGCTGATCGGCTCCCTGGCCCAGGAGGGTCTCACCATCCTGCTGATCGAGCACAACGTCGGCATGGTCATGCGCACCTGCGACCGCATCGTGGTGCTCAACTTCGGCGAGGTCATCGCGACCGGGACCCCGGAGCAGATCATGGACGACCCGGCCGTCGTCGAGGCCTACCTCGGCGGTGACGATTCTGGGGCAGGCGCCACGGCACCGGGTCCGACCGGCACGAGCGAGGAGAACCGATGAGCGACGACATCCTCGTGGTCGAGGACCTGACGGTCAGCTACGGACGCGTCCAGGCGGTCCGTGGGGTCAGCTTCACCGTCCCGCGCGGCGGCCTGGTGACCCTCGTCGGCGCCAACGGCGCCGGCAAGTCCTCCATCATCAACGCCGTCAGCGGCGTCGTGCGGCCTGCTGCCGGACGCATCACCTTCGACGGCACCGACGTGACCCGCACCCCGGCGCACGCCCTGGTGAAGGGCGGGCTCGTCCAGGTGCCGGAGGGCCGCCAGATCCTGTCCACGATGACCATCGAGGAGAACCTCCAGCTCGGCGCCTGGCACACCACGGGGGACCGGAAGGGCGAGGTCTACGAACGCTTCCCGGTCCTTCACGAGCGGCGGAACCTGCCCGCGGGCAGTCTCTCAGGCGGTGAGCAGCAGATGCTCGCCATCGGCCGTGCCCTCGTCGCCGAGCCGTCCCTGATGCTGCTCGACGAGCCGTCGATGGGTCTGGCGCCGAAGGTGGTGGACGAGGTCTTCCGGGTGATCGAGGAGATCCGGGCCAGCGGCACCAGTGTCCTGCTGGTCGAGCAGAACGCCCGCCGGGCGCTGCGGGCCGCCGACCACGGCTACGTCCTCTCCAGCGGGGAGATCGTGCAGTCGGGTCCGGCCGGCGAGCTGCTGCAGGACGAGGGGATCGTCGCCGCATACCTCGGCCTCGAGACGCACTGACACCTCCGGCCTACTCCTTCGAGCCTGACCGGCTGCTGAACATCCCCAGGAGGGGGGAGCCGGCGCCGACCAGGAAGCCGAAGTCGTACCAGTTCCCGGTGCGGGCCACGTCATACACGGGGAATCGTTCCCAGGCTCCGAAGACGTGAGCGATGAAGACCACCCAGGCGGTGATCCCGTTCCAGACGCCCCACAGCAGGTCTTGCCACCACATCGTCCGCTCCCTCCTCGGCCGAACCTCGGCTGCGCCCATCCTCCCACGGTGTCCGGCGGAGCAGCCGAGGGCCGGCGGCAGCTCGTGTCGCCGGTCCGCAGCAGAGCATGTCGCCGGTCGAACTGATGGGTGAGGTGCCCCTCGGCCCCAGATCGTCAGCCCACTGCTCTACCGTGGGCTGGTGCCTCGCCGTCGACGACGTCTCTCCGGCCCGCTGCCCGCGCGGGACGGTGTCGACGCCGCCCGGGTCCGGTTGCCTCGAAACCCTGTCCCACCTGCAACAACAGTGGTTGAACACCTCATCCGTCTCACCGGTGACGAGGAGGGGGTATGGGGCCGCGTCCGGGCGGGGGAGGTGCTCCTCTCCGCGGGTGGTCGGGTGAGCACGGTGCACGGTGGGACGCCCTACGCCCCGGGCGCGACCGCATACCTGTATCGGGACCTGCCGCACGAGGTGAGGGTGCCGGGGGAGGTGCGCATCCTCCTGCGCGACGACCAGACCGGGCTCCTGGCCGTCGACAAGCCGCCCTTCCTGGCGACGATGCCGCGGGGCGCCCACGTGGTGCAGACGGTGGTGGTGCGGCTGCGTCGGGAGCTGGACCTGCCTGAGCTGGCACCGGTCCACCGGTTGGACCGGCTCACCAGCGGGGTGCTGCTGCTGTCGATGCGTGCGGAGGTGCGGTCAACCTACCAGCGGATGGTCCAGGCGGGCGGGCTGGGCAAGACCTACGAGGCGCTGGCGCCGGTGCGGGACGACCTCGAGCTCCCGTGCACCGTGGCCGACCGGCTGGTCAAGCGCCGGGGCTCGCTGCAGACGGTGGTCGAGGACGGTCCGGTCAACGCGGTGACGCGGGTGGAGCTGGTCGGTCGGACCCAGCTGGGCGGTGGGCCGGGTGGCAGCGAGCTGGGCCGGGTCGGGCTGGGGCGCTACCGGCTGACCCCGACCACGGGCCAGACCCACCAGCTCCGGGTGCACCTGGCCGGGCTCGGCGTCCCGATCCACGGCGACCCGCTCTATCCCCGCGTGCGCGAGGTGGCGCCCGACGACTTCTCGACGCCGCTGCAGCTGCTCGCGCAGGAGGTGTCCTTCACCGATCCGGTCAGCGGTGCCCCGCGGCGGATCCGGTCCGCCCGGCGCCTGCCGGTCGAGGGTGCGGGGGAGAAGCTCAGCCGTTGAGGACGTTGGTGACGCCCGGCTCGGGCTCGCCGAGGATGGGGTCGCGCCCGCTGATCACGTCCCACGCCGCCTTGACCGCCGCCGCGCGCTCCCGCCACACGCCCCGGTCCCACTCGGCCCGGGAGAGGTCGCGGGCCGTCTCGTCGCCGACACCGATGACGTCGAGCCCGGTCGCGCGGCAGATCGCGACGGCCCGCGGCAGGTGGTAGGTCTGGGAGACGATCAGGGCCTGCTGCTCGCCGACCCCGAAGACCCGCCGGGCGCGCACGCACGTGTCGTAGGTGTCGCGCCCCGCGAAGTCCGGCACGACGTGCTCCTCCGGGATGCCGGCCGCCACGAGATAGGCACGCATCGCCGTCGGCTCGTCGTAGCTCGCCTCGGGGTTGGCGCCCGAAACCAGCACGACCTGCACCTTGCCCTCGTCGTAGAGCTCCCTGGCCACGTCGAGGCGGGCAGCGAGGTAGGGCGAGGGCGTCCCCGAGGCGTTGAGCCCGGCGCCCAGGACGATGGCGACGTCCCGCTGGGGCGCTTCGGCGGCGCCGACGACCCGGCCGGAGGAGGCGACCGCGACCCAGAGGTTGGGCACGACGGGGACGGCTAGCGCTGTCAGCAGCCCCGCTGCGAGGGCGACGCGGCGGAGGGTGCGCCCGCGCGAGCGACGGGTTGCCGTCCGAGAGGCGGGCCGGGGTGTGGCGCCAGGGCCGGGACGGTCGACGGACGACGGGCCGGGAGAGGTCACGCGAACGACGGCGGCGTCTTTGGGCGCGGCTCCTTGATGCGGACCATGCCCTCCTGGCCGACGGTCGCGAGCAAGGTGCCGTCAGCCGCATACATGTGCCCCAGACCCAGGCCACGACCGGACTGGGCGGAGGGGGAGGACTGGGTGTAGAGCACCCAGTCGTCGAAGCGGCCGGGCCGGTGGAACCACATCGAGTGGTCCAGGCTCGCCGGACGCAGGCGCGGGTCGCCCCAGCCGATGCCGTGCTTGCGCAGGATCGGCTCGAGCAGGGTGTAGTCCGAGGCGTAGGCCATGATCGCCGCGTGCAGCAGCGGGTCGTCCGGCAGCTCGCGGGGGATGCGCATCCAGACCGACTGCTCGCTGGGCCCGGGCTCGCCTGAGCTGAGCAGAAGCGGCTCGACGTGGCGGATCTCGACCGGCCGGGTGCGTGCCGTCAGCCGAGCGACCGGGTGCTCGATGCGCTCCAGGATCTCCTTGTCCGAGCGCAGGGAGTCGGGGGCGGGCACGTCCGGCATCGGGAGGTGGTGCTCCAGGCCGCCGGCGTCCTCCTGGAAGGACATGATGATCGACATCAGGATCCGGCCGTCCTGGATGGCGTGCACCCGCCGCGCGCTGAAGCTGCGGCCGTCACGCATCCGCTCGACGAGGAAGCGCAGCGGCCGGTTGGCGTCGCCGGGGCGCAGGAAGTAGCCGTGCATCGAGTGGATGTGCCGCTCCTGCGGCTCGGTGTCGGAGCCGTCCTCGACCGGGGTCACGGTGCGCCCCGCGGCGACGACGCACTGGGCCAGGACCTGGCCGCCGAAGACCCGGCCGTGCGGCATCGGTTGGCTCTTGCCGACGAACACGTCACCAGCGGAGTCGGACAGGTCCTCGCCGATGCCCTCCGGGGAGGCGACGTGGATCGTGGTCTCACCCTCCCGCTTCAGGTCGAGCACGTCCAGGAGGTCGTCGATCGGGTCGAGCTGAGGTGCGTCGGTCACCTGCCAGAGCCTAGTGGAGGTCCTGGGTATGCGGTGCACGCCCGGCTCGGTCTTCGCCGCCACCGATGAGTCCGCGCGGTGGGGAGCGTCTCTACCATCGTGACGACCGACGAGCGTGGGAGACCGATCATGCCGACCGCACGACGCAGCACCGAGCTGTGGGAGTTGGTGCGCAGGGAGCGGGCCGCGCTCCTGGCGGACCTGGAGGAGCTCGACCCTGCGGGCTGGGCGGCCCCGACGCTGTGCCCGAGTTGGACGGTCGAGGACGTCGTGGCCCACCTCACCGCGGCCGCGAGCACCGGCCGGGTCGCGTGGCTGCGCAGCATGCTCGCCGCCCGGTTCGACCCCGCCGTCCACAACGCGCGCCGGCTGGCCGAGCAGAAGGGCCCGTCCCCGGACGAGACGCTGGCGCGCTTCCGGGCGGCCATGGACAGCCGCACCGCAGCCTCGGGGCACGTGCCGGCCTGGCTGGGCGAGGTCGTCGTGCACGCCCAGGACATCCGCCGGCCCCTCGGGCTGGGCACGACGCCGTCGCCCGAGGCGACGTTGGAGGTGGCCCGCTTCTTCGCCCGGCAGGACTTCGCGGTCAACAGCGCGTCCGCGGTGAAAGGCCTGAGGATGGAGGCCACCGACGGCGACTTCTCCTCCGGCGACGGGCCGCTGGTGCAGGGGCCGATCCTGGCCCTGGTCATGGGGATGGCGGGGCGCGCCGCATACCTGGAAGAGCTGCGCGGCCCTGGCGTGGAGGTGCTCCGGGGCCGTCTGGGCTGAGCGGGGTCCCGCCACCGGGGCCGGGCCTCAGCGCGCAGGAGACGCTGTCAGCCCGGGCTGCTGACGGTGATCCCCACTCTGAGGGCAGCATCGGCCAGCTCTTGGTCGTAAGTGACGATCTCGTCGGCCTCGATGCGCAGGGCGGTGGACAGGTGCAGGGCATCTGCCGACCTGAGCCCCCACCGTGAGGTGGCCGCGCGGACAAGGTCGTCGCGAGTCAGGTCGACCAACGCGATGCTGTCGAGCACGAGGTTGACCGAAACGGGGTGCAGGAAACCACGACGGTCAGCCGCGCAGTGCAGCTCGGTGAAGAGCAGCATGGACGACACCAACACACTTCCTGGGGCCATCAGATCGCGCGCGAGACCGTCCGACTCCGCCTCCTGCACGAGCAGCTTGAGCGCGGCAGAGGTGTCCAGGTAGCGGAGCGTCTCAGTAGGCGCCACGGATGTCTGCCAGGATCTCCCCAACCGAGTCCGCGCTCTCGACCCGCGTCAGGGCGGTGAGGTCTGCCCTCGTCCCCGCCGGCTTTCCCCCACCTGCGGCCAGGATCTGATCGAGCACCCGCGCGGGAGTGGGCGGGGAGATGATCGCGGCGGGAACGCCGTGGTTGGTCACCTCGAAACTCTCCCCGGCCGCCACCCGCGCCAGGATCCTGCTGCTGTTGTTGCGCAGCTCGCGGTGGGGGATGGACTCCATGCCGCTCGAGTGTAGCAACCGTCGCAATTCGCGTGTGCGGGTCGACAGGTCTGTCTCGCGCATCAAGCCGTGGCCTCCTCGGGCCCGCCGCCATCGACCAGGTAGTAGAACTCGTTCAGGCGCCTGCGGACCACGGTGCCCGCGGGAATCTCGCGAGCCACGCCTCGCATGTAGGCGAGCAACTGCTCCAGAAGAGGATCTGTCGAGCCCGGTGGATGAGTGGCCGCGTCCAACCATCCGCCGACGACGAGGCTGGAGCGCAGCGCCTCCCGCACCTCATCCTCGGTGAGCGGTGACTCGATCGAGACCGCAGTGGTCGTCCCTCGGTGCGAACTCATGCCGGCGAATCCCCGGCCGCAACCGCAGCCCCCGTCCGGGTCCCGCCGGTCGCGCCCGCAGGGCTCCTGCATGTAGACGAGCTCGCCCTCAATGCAGAAGTCGTAGTCCCCCTCCACCTGCCCGTTGGTCTCGCTCGTGGCAACCAAGATGCGCATGTCCCCTCCAGTCCTCGGACCCCTTGTCCGATGTGTGCACGACACTAGGAGGGACCACTGACAAGCCGCCCTGTTTCGTCCCTCGCTCGTGTCCTCGACGCCCTGTCAGCCGACGATGATCACATCGAGGGTGCGCGGACCGTGCACACCCTCCACCCGGTTGAGCTCGATGTCGCTGGTGGCGCTGGGGCCGCTGATCCAGGTCAGGGCGCGCTGCGGGTCGAGCAGGGCGACGGCGTGGGGGACGTCGTGGACGACCTGGTCGGCCCGGACGACGCAGACGTGCTGGTCCGGGACGAGCGTGAGCAGCCGGCGGCCCTGGTCGGGGGTGTGGTCCAGCACGATCGTGCCCGTGGTGGCGATGCCGACGCTGGCCGCGGTGACCACGGCGTCCACCTCGTCCAGCTGCGCCGCGGTGAGGGCCTCGTCGGAGACGATCCGCACGCCGCTGTCCTGCAGGGGGGCGATCCACGCGGCCTCGAGCCCGTCGGGGACGACGACCGAGTGGGCGTGCGCCCGCGCCAGGGCCGCCGCGACCTCGCCGGCCACCCCCGCCTCGTCGCAGCGCACGACCGTGGCGCGGTAGTCGGCCACGTTCTCGGCGAACAGCTCCAGCGTCGCCTCCACGCCGGGGGACTCGACCGCGATGAAGGGCACCTCCCCGCGGTCGCCGACGGGCGAGGTCACGTCGGCGGTGGCCTTGCGCAGCCGTCCCAGGATCTCGTCGCGCGCGCTCACCGGCCCTGCTCCTCTCCATACCCGTCCTTCGTGGTGGGCGAAGGCGACGGCGAGTCGCCGCGCGTCCGCCTCCACCACTGGCGGAAGGTCTCCTTCGGGGGCGAGGGCGCGTCCCGGGCCTGGGTCCAGGCGCCCAGGCCGGGCACGCTGCGGATCGTCCGCCCACCCAGAGCCTTCCCGCCGAGCGTCGCAGCCCGCTGGGCCGCCTCCAGCCGCCGGTGGTCGGCGAAGGTCCAGGCGGCGGCCTTCATCGCCAGCGCCTCCGGCGTCCGCCGCGAGCCCTCGTCGACGACCTTGGTGCGCAGGTCGACCAGCAGCGAGGGGATGTCGATCCGCACCGGGCAGGCCTCGAAACAGGCCCCGCACAGCGAGCTGGCGTAGGGCAAGGACTTGTCGATCGCCGAGCCCGTCCCGCGCAGCTGCGGGTTAAGGACCGCCCCGATCGGGCCGGGGTAGACCGAGCCGTAGGCGTGCCCGCCGGCCCGCTCGTAGACCGGGCAGACGTTCAGACACGCGGAGCAGCGGATGCAGCGCAGCGCCTGCCGACCGAGCTCGTCCTCCAGCACCCGGCTGCGGCCGTTGTCCAGGAGCACCACGTGGACCTCCTGCGGGCCGTCGCCGGGGGTGACACCGGTCCACATCGAGGTGTAGGGATTCATCCGCTCGCCCGTGCTCGAGCGCGGCAGCAGCTGCAGCATCGTCCCCAGGTCGGCGAAGGTCGGCAGCACCTTCTCCACGCCGACCACCGAGATCAACGTCTCCGGCAGCGTCAGGCACATCCGTCCGTTGCCCTCGGACTCGACCACCACCAGCGTGCCGGTGTCCGCGATCGCGAAGTTGGCCCCCGAGATCGCGACCTTGGCGCGCAGGAACTTCTCGCGCAGGTGCAGCCGCGCGGCCTCGGCCAGGCGCGGCGGGTCGTCGGTGAGGTCCTCCGGGGCCGCCCGCCCCACGTCCCCCATCTCGCGCAGGAAGATCTCGCGGATCTCGGCGCGGTTGCGGTGGATGGCCGGCACCAGGATATGGCTGGGCCGGTCGTGCCCGAGCTGGACGATCAGCTCGGCCAGGTCGGTCTCCCAGGCGCTGATCCCGGCCTCCTCGAGCGCCTCGTTGAGCTCGATCTCCTGGGTCGCCATCGACTTGACCTTGACGACCTCGTCGGTCTCCTTGGCCCGGACCAGGTCCACGACGATCCGGTTGGCCTCCTCGGCGTCGCGCGCCCAGTGCACGGTCGCGCCCCGGGCGGTGAGATTGGCCTCCAGCTGCTCCAGGTAGTGGGGCAGGTGGTGCAGCGCCTCGTCCTTGGCGGCGGCGCCCGCCACGCGCAGGTCCTCCCACGCATCGACCTCGCCGACGACCAGCGCCCGCTTGCCGCGGATCGTCGCGGTCGCGTGCGCGAGGTTGCGGCGCTGCTGGGTATTGGCCAGGGCCTCGCGCGCCGCGCTCGGGAAGGAGGGCATCCCGACGAAGGTGGCGCTGGTCCGCTGCGCGGGGCTCGCGTCACTCGTCCGGGTCCCGTCGGGGTATGCGGTGGGGCCGGTTCCGACGTCTCCCGTCGGCAGGTCCGGGCTCGCCTGGGTCTCGGTCATGCCGGGTCCTCCTCGGTCGAGGCCAGGATCTGGGCCAGGTGCAGGGTGCGCACGCCCGAACGCTGGCGGCCGAGCACGCCACCGATGTGCGCCAGGCAGGAGTTGTCGCCGGCCACCAGCACCTCGGCGCCCGTCTCGCGCACGTGCCGGGCCTTGTCGGCGCCCATCGCGATCGAGGTGTCGGCGTTCTTGACCGCGAAGGTGCCGCCGAAGCCGCAGCACTCCGTGGCGTTGGGCAGGTCGACCAGGTCGATGCCCCGCACCTCACGAAGCAGCCGGAGCGGGCGGTCGCCCACGTGCAGCATCCGCAGCGAGTGGCAGGTCGGGTGGTAGGTCACCCGGTGCGGGAAGTAGGCGCCGACGTCGGTCACCCCGAGCACGTCCACGATGAACTCGGACAGCTCGTAGACCTTCTTCGCTGTGGTCTCGACCTCTGCCTCCAGCCCGCGGTCGCCCGCCCGGCGGGCGAGCATCGGGTGCTGTTCCCGGATCGAGCCGACGCAGGAGCCCGAGGGCGCGACCACATACTCGTAGGAACTGAAGACGTCGACGAAGGAACGGACGAGAGGAGCCGCCTCCTCCGCATACCCCGTGTTCGTGAACATCTGCCCGCAACAAGTCTGGGCGCGCGGGAACTCGACCGTGCACCCGAGGCGTTCGAGGAGGGCCACCGTGGCCCGAGGTGCTTCGGGCCACATCGTGTCGTTGAAGCAGGTGGCGAAGAGCGCCACCCGAGGCGCGGTCGTCATCGAGCTCCCTTCGGGCAGTGGGCGGATCGAATGGTCCGACCATTGGCTGCGGCTCACTGTAAGGCTACACTCGCACGGACGTCAAGAGCAGGAGGGTGCATGGGCGACGCGGCCGCGCCGAAGGCCTACGAGGTGGTCGTCGGCTGGATCGAGGAGCGCATCCTCGCAGGCACGCTGGCGGTGGGCGACAGCCTGCCGGCCGAGCGCGACCTGGCGACCCAGCTCGGGGTGAGCCGGTCCGCCGTGCGCGAGGCAGTCCGCACTCTCCAGGCGCAAGGGGTCCTGCAGTCCAGCGTGGGCGCCGGGGCGGCCGGGGGCACCCGCGTCACGGCGATGTCCTCCGGTGCGCTCACCCGCCTGCTGCGGGTGCACGTCGCGCTGGCGCACTTCCCGCTCGAGGACGTCCTCGAGGTGCGCGTGGCGCTGGAGCGGCTGAGCGTGCGGCTGGCGGCGGAGGGGGCAAGCGCCGAGCAGCTGGAGGGGCTGCGCGGGCGTCTCGCGGACCTGCGGTCGGCCCGGACCCGCACCGAGTTCAACGACGCCGACACCGCCTTCCACGTCGCGGTCGCCGAGGCCGCCGGCAACCGGCTGGCCGCCGAGACCACGATCGCGATCCGCGAGTCGGTGCGGGGGCCGCTGATGGACCGCTTCGCCTCCCTCGACGAGGCCGCGTGGGCGAAGCTGAGCCAGGAGCTGAACGCCGAGCACCAGGCCATCCTCGACGCGATCGAGGCGGGTGACGCGGCGGCGGGGGAGGTCGTCATGGAGGAGCACGTGCGCACCGCCTGGTCGCGTTTGGAGGTGGCCGAGCAGTGAGCGCTGCGTTGTCGGGGGTCCCCGAGGTCGCCAGGATCTACCCGATCACGGTGCGGTGGTCGGACATGGACGCCTACGCCCATGTCAACAACGTGCAGTACCTCCGCTTCTTCGAGGAGGCGCGGGTCTACGCCTTCAAGGACTGGTTCGGGGCCGACCGGGACCTCATCAACGAGGGCATGCTCGTGGTCTCCCAGGCGATCGACTACCTCCTGCCGATGGGCTTCGCCTACGCGCCCGCGCGCGTGGCCGTGTGGTGCAGCGACGTGGGCGCAGCCAGCTTCGAGCTGGGGTATGCGGTTGCCGGGCCTGAGGGGGACGACACCGTCTATGCGCGTGGTCGGGTCACGCTGGTGGCCTACGACCTGGAGGGAGCGCGGCCGCGCCGGCTCGGCGCGCCCGAGCGCGAGGCGCTCGCCGCGGTCCGGGCCGAGGCGCCGGTGCTGCGCGGCGACAAGAAGGCGCGTTGAGCAGGGATGACCTCTCCCCAGAGCGCTGTCCTCACCTTTCCCGACGTCGAGTCGTTGGCCGACCTGGGCACCTATGTCGCCCGGGCCAAGGGCCTGGACCCCGACGGTGCGATGCGCCTGCAGGCGGTGGGCGAGGTGCTGGCGGCCTGGACCTGCGCGGTGCCCGGGCAGGGGCTGATGCGCAGCGGGCTGGTGCTGGCGCTGCGGACGATGCCGTTGGCCGGGGCGCACGAGCTGGACGTCACGGTGCCGCTCGGGGGGCTCAGCGACCGGTTCGCGCGGCGGTCGGCGACGGGGGAGACGGGCACGTCCCTGCCGGTGCCGCCCACCACGGTCTCGCCGCAGTGGGCAGGGGTGACGCCGCCCCGTGGCGGGTGGGAGCCGGTGGGTGAGGTCTCGACGGAGGCCCTCCACGCCGCCGCCGAGCAAGGCATCGCCGAGATCGCCCAGGGTGCCCCGGAAGGGGCCGGCTCTGCCGCGGTGGCGATGCTGCGGGCACGCGTCTGGGCGCGGGAGATCGAGGGTGGCGCCGCGGCCGGTGCCGGGCTCGCCGTCAAGGTGCTGGGCTTCGCCCGCGCTGGTGATGGGCAGGTCGCCCGGGTCTTCCGCAGCGGCGCCTGGACCCGGGTCAGCCTCCCGGCCGGCCACGTCCTGACCCGGTAGCGAACTCCGCCCCGACGCGCCGGGTCGCGACGGGGGCGGGCGCGCGGCACAGTGGGGGCATGCCCAAGACGGACAAGAACGACGAGCCGATCAAGGAAGAGCTGCCCTCGACGCTGGAGCGCTCGGACAAGAAGGCTCAGGAGACCTTCGCCAAGACCTACGACTCGGCGATGGAGCAGTACGACGACGAGGGCCGCGCCCACGCCACCGCGTGGAGCGCGGTGAAGCACACCCATGAGAAGGTCGGCGACCACTGGGAGCCCAAGGACGAGCCGGGCCCCTCGGACGCGCGCGCAGAGAAGGGCGGGCTCAACGACGAGGAGTCGGCCGAGGGGGTGGATGCCAATGCGACGAAGGAGCACCTCCTGGAGGTCGCGCGGCGCCTGCACGTCGAGGGGCGGTCCACGATGACCAAGGACGAGCTGGTCGAGGCGATCCAGAAGGCCAATGACGCCGCCACCGCCCGGGCCCGGGGCGACTGAAACCGGGGAGCTGGGTCAGGGAGGCCGGCGCTGGCTGGTGTCGGGGTGCAGGGCGACGAAGAGTGACCAGGGCTCGGCCTCGGGGTCGCGGGGACGGTCGTGGAACTCCCGCAGCAGCTCGAAGAGGCGGGTGCGGAACTCCGTCATCTCCTCCTCGGGCAGCCGCAGCGCCATACGAGTCATCGCTTTGTGCTCCTCCGGGACCCGCTCCACCTCGGCCAGGAAGGCCTCGAGCATCGAGCTGGTGCCGATCGGGGTGCGGGTGTACCAAGACTTCCCCGTCGCCCGGTAGGGGATCTCCCGGGCCCCTCGGCGTCCACGACGCGGCTCCAGCGCCTCGAGGTATCCCGTGTCCACCAGGGTCCGGACGTGGTGCAGGACCGTCGCCGGGTTCTTCTCCAGCGCCTCGGCGATCTCCCTGTTGCTCAGCGGCTCGTCCAGGCACAGCCGCAGGATGCGCAGGCGCAGTCCGGAGGCGAGCGCGCGGGCCTCTGCGTCGGTGGCCTCACGCTCGACGTGGTCCCGGACGTGGGAGGGGAGGTCCCCGGAGGCGAGCGGGTGCTGCATACCCAGAGAGTCTGTCACGAAAGTGATTGAGGACTCTCAATCACTTGTGTCATCATGCACCCATGACCCGCCCCACCGCCCCGCAGACCCGTGCCGGGCTGTGGGGGCACCACGACTTCCGGCAGCTGTGGATGGGCGACACCGTCTCCGTCTTCGGGGCGCAGTTCGTCGGCTTCGCGCTGCCACTGGTCGCGGTGCAGCTGCTCGGCGCGGACGCCTTCCAGATGGGGCTGCTGGCGACCCTGGAGTCCCTCGCCTTCCTCCTCATCAGCCTGCCCGCCGGCGCGTGGGTGGACCGCTGGCGCAAGAAGGTCGTCATCGTCGCCGGCGACCTGCTGCGTGCGGGTTTGCTGCTCACCCTGCCGCTGGCGTGGCTGATGGACACGCTGACGCTCGTGCAGCTGTATGTCGTGGCGACCCTGGTCGGGGTGATCACGGTCTTCTTCGACGTCGCCAACCAGTCCTACCTGCCGGAGATCGTCGACGGCGACCAGATCGCGGACGGCAACGGCAAGTTGCAGGCCAGTCAGCAGGTCGCAGGGGTCGTGGGGCCGGCCGCCGCGGCCGCGCTGGTGCGGTGGATCGGCTCGCCGCTGACGATCCTGGTGACCTCCGTGTGCATGGCGCTGTCGTCGCTGTTCATCAGCCGGATCCGGCACCGGGAGTCCGACCCCGACCCGGAGCAGCGTCGCCCGTTGCTGGCCGAGATCCGCGAAGGCCTGGGCTTCGTGCTCTCCCAGCCTCTGCTGCGGCGGATCGTGGCGTGCACCGGGCTGACCAACCTGGCGACCTCGGCGATCTTCGCGCTGTTCGTGCTCTACGCGCTCACGAGCCTCGGGCTGCGGGAGACCACGCTGGGTCTGATCATGTCCTCCGGCGCCGTCGGCGGCATCGTCGGCGCGGTCAGCTCGACGCGCTTCGCACGGATCGTGGGGGAGGGGACGGCGATCCCGCTCGCGGCGCTGGTGGGTGGCATCGCGATCTTCGCCGTGCCCCTGGCGACGGTGCTGCCGGCGGTGCCGACCCTCCTGGTCGGGATGTTCCTGATGTCCTGGAGCATGGTCGTCTACAACGTCGCCCAGGTCAGCTTTCGTCAGCGGCTGTGCCCCAAGCCGCTGCTGGGTCGGATGAACGCCTCGATCCGGTTCCTGGTCTGGGGGCCGATGCCGATCGGGGCCTTCGTGGGTGGGCTGCTCGGCCGGCAGCTGGGGATCGTGCCGACGCTGTGGATCTTCTGCGTGGTGTGCCTGGCGGCCGTGCTGCCGGTGCTGCTCTCCCCGCTCCTGGGGATGCGCCAGCTGCCGAGGGAGCTCGACGCGCTGTCGCCCTAACGCGTTCGCGCCTCACGGCGTGAGGGGTATGCGGCGTCAGTCCCGGATCCTGAACTCCTGGTCAGAACCGCCCGCGACCTCGTAGGACCACAGTTCGGCCGAGGTGCCGACCGGGCCACGCCCGCTCTCCTGCGCCTCCCCGTGCCCCTCCTCGGGTCGCGATGCCATGCCGGTCCCGGGGTCCGCCGGACGTCCGCCGTGGCCCTGGGCGAAGCTGCGCGAGGTGGTCCAGGCCTGGAAAGACTCCTCGTCGGCCCAGCGGGTGAGGACGAGCCAGACCTGGCGATCGTCGGTGGGGCGAAGGAGCTCGAAACCCTCGAAACCCGGCTGCCCGTCGACCGCGCCGGCCCTGGCCGCGAAGCGTCGGGCGAGCTCGTCGCCGCTGTCGGCGGGGACGGTGATGGCGTTGATCTTGACGATGCTCATGTCCCCATCCTCACCCAATACCCTCGATCCATGGACGCCGCCCTCCTGACGAATATCGCCCTGGTCCTGCTGTTCGTGCTGATCGGCGGCGTCTTCGCGGCCACCGAGATGGCGATCGTGTCGCTGCGGCCCTCCCAGGTCGACGACATCGAGCGCACCAGCAGCAACGGTCCGAGGATCGCCCGGCTCGTGCGCGACCCCAACACCTTCCTGTCGGCGGTCCAGGTCGGGGTCACCGTCGCGGGCTTCTTCTCCTCGGCGTTCGGCGGCGCCACGATCGCGCCCTACGTGGCGACCTGGCTCGAGGGGCTGGGGGTGGGTGACGGGCTGGCCGACACCCTCGCCCTGGTGCTGATGACGCTGCTGATCGCCTACGCCTCGCTGGTGCTGGGCGAGCTGGTGCCCAAGCGGCTGGCGATGCAGCGCTCGGCGGGGTTCACCAAGGTCCTCGCGCCGCCGCTGGGGATCTTCGCGACCATCCTCACCCCGGTCATCTGGCTGTTGTCCGCCTCCACCAACCTGGTCGTGCGGCTGCTCGGCGGCGACCCGAGCGCCACCAACGAGGAGATGTCCATCGAGGAGCTGCGCCGCGTCGTCGAGGACAACCGCGACCTGCGGCCCTACAGCCGCGAGATCCTCGCCGACGTCTTCCGGGCCAGCGAGCGCAACCTCGGTGACGTGCTGCGGCCCCGCCCCGACGTCGACTTCCTGCACGCCGAGCAGTCGGTCGAGGAGGTCGAGGAGTTCATCCGCACCTCCGGGCGCAGCCGCTACCCGGTGACCGGCGAGAGCGTCGACGACATCCTCGGCTTCGTCCACATCCGCGACATGCTCACCATCGACGACGACAAGAGGGCGGGCGTGCGGGTCGGGGACCTCGTCCGCGACATCATCGCCCTGCCGATCACCAAGAACGTCCTGCCCACGCTGCGCCTGCTGCGCGACAGCCAGCAGCACCTGGCCCTGGTCGTCGACGAGCACGGCGGGACCGAGGGGATCGTGACGATCGAGGACCTGATCGAGGAGCTGGTCGGGGAGATCTACGACGAGTACGACACCGACCCCGACCCCGAGGACTCCCTCGTCCGCCAGGGCGGCAGCGCCCAGGTCTCCGGCGCGCTGATCATCGAGGAGCTCGAGGACGCGCTCGGGCTGGAGCTGCCCAGGGGAGGCTACGAGACGGTCGCCGGGCTGGTCCTGGCGCGGCTGGGCCGGATGGCCGAGGTCGGTGACGAGGTGGTCGTCGACGGCGTCCGCCTGGAGGTCGTCGCGCTCGAGGGCGTCCGGATCACGCAGGTGCTGGTCACCCGCGAGGCTCCGGGCGCCGAGGCGGCCGACGACGCCTGACGCCGACGCCGACCCGGCAGCGCGACCGCCGGCCGACGACGCCTGACGCTCAGGCCAGCCAGACCGTGGTGTCCTGCCCGACCCGGCCCCGGTCCAGCCGGCCCGAGCAGAGCAGCACCTCGGCCCCCTCGGGCAGCTCGACCGGCTCCTCGCCCAGGTTGGCGATGACGGTCACCGGCGTGCCGTCCTCCCGCGCGTTGACGAAGGCGACCACGTCTGCCGCATACCCCTCGAGCCAGGTGAGCCCGCCGACGCCGAGGTCGTGCTCGCGCCGCAGCCGCAGCATCTCCCGGTAGGTCTCCAGGGTCGAGCCGGGCACGCCCTCCTGCCGGTCGACCGCCAGCGGCCCGTAGGTCAGCGGCTGGGGCAGCCACGGGCTCCCGTCCGGCTCGGGGCCGAAGCCGTAGGACGGCTCGCCCGCGACCCAGGGGAGGGGTATGCGGCATCCGTCACGTCCCAGCTCCTCACCCTGCGTGCGGTGGAAGGCCGGGTCCTGGCGGACGTGGTCGGGCAGCGCGGTGTGGTCGGGCAGCCCGAGCTCCTCGCCGTTGTAGATGTAGGCCGACCCGGGCAGCGCGAGCATGAGGGCGGTGGCGGCGCGGGCGCGGCGCAGGCCGAGCGTGGCGTTGGGCTGGACGCTCCCGGCCCCGATGCCGTTGGGGCGCACGGTGCCGACCGGCAGGCCGAGGCGGGTCGCGTGACGCACGACGTCGTGGTTGGACAGCACCCAGGTCGTCGGCGCACCGACCGCGTCGGCGGCCTCGACGGAGTCGTCGATCACCTCGCGCAGATCCGCTGCGCGCCAGGCGACCTCGAGGAAGTGGAAGTTGAAGGCCTGGTGCATCTCGTCGGGGCGCACGAAGCGCATCGTGCGCTCCAGGGACGGCAGCCAGGCCTCGGCGCACAGGATCCGGTCCTGGCCCGGGTCGCCGGTGGTGTTGTACTCCTCCACGATGCGGCGCCAGCGGCGGTAGACCTCGTGCACGCCCTCCTGGTCGAACATCGGGCCGCGCTTGGCGTGCGTCGGGTCCTCGGGGTCGCCGGTGCCGGCCATCACCGGCTTGCCGTGCCAGTCGGGCAGCCCGGCCTCCTTGACCAGCGAGTGGGCCACGTCCACCCGGAAGCCGTCGACGCCCCGGTCCAGCCAGAAGCGCAGGATCGAGTCGAACTCCTCGATCACCTCCGCGTTGTCCCAGTTGAGGTCGGGCTGGCTGGAGTCGAAGAGGTGGAGATACCACTCGCCGGGCGTCCCGTCCGGGTCGTCCACGCGCGTCCAGGCCCGACCGCCGAAGATCGAGACCCAGTTGTTCGGCGGCTCGTCGCCCTCAGGGCCCTTGCCGGGGCGGAACATGTAGCGCTCGCGCTCAGGCGAGCCCGGCCCGGCGGCCAGCGCGGCCTGGAACCACGCGTGCTGGTCGCTGGTGTGGTTGGGGACCAGGTCGATGAGGATCTTGATGCCCACCGCGTGCGCCCGGGCGATCAGCTCGTCGGCGTCGGCGAGGGTCCCGAAGAGCGGGTCGATGTCGCGATAGTCGGTGACGTCATAGCCCGCGTCCTTCATCGGGGAGACGTAGAACGGGCTGATCCAGATCGCGTCGACGCCGAGCCCGGCCAGGTAGTCCAGGCGCGAGGTGATCCCCGGCAGGTCGCCGACCCCGTTGCCGTCGCCGTCGGCGAAGCTGCGCGGATAGACCTGGTAGATGACGGCGTGCCGCCACCAGGGTGCATCGTGGGACTGCGGGGCGTGCGGGCTCGAGGGGGTCACGACCGTCGAGGGTATGCGGTGTGGCCGGGGTGGGTGCAAACCGTCACCTCCCGCGCAGACCGTGTCGCCGGTCAGGGGCAGAGTGTGTCGCCGGTCAGGCCTCGGGGTCGTCCAGGGTGTTGACCATCGCCTGGGCGGCGTGGGCCATGTAGGCGCGCATCTGGTGCTCGTCCATGACGTCGAGGCGGTCGGTGATGGAGTCGATGGCGGCGTTCATGTGGTGCAGCCAGCGGTCGCGCTGGGTGGGGGTCACGGCATAGGGCACGTGACGCATCCGCAGGCGCGGGTGGCCACGGTTCTCCGAGTAGGTGGTCGGACCGCCCCAGTACTGCTCCAGGAACAGGCGCAGGCGCTCCTCGGCCGGGCCGAGGTCCTCCTCCGGGTAGAGAGCCTTCAGCGGCGGATCCTGCGCGACGCCGCGGTAGAACTCGCGCACCAGCCGCTCGAAGGTCTCGTGGCCGCCGATCCGCTCGAAGAAGGTCTGCTGGGGCACGCGGCCGCCCTCCCCGGGCTGCTCGGGACGGCCGGTGGGCGGGGTGGCGGGCTGGTCTGTCACGTCTGCCATTGTCCTCGATCCCGGCCGCGCCAGCCCACCCAGGTCAGTCGCCGGCGACCCTGAGCAGCTCGATGCGCAGGCTGCCGGGCGCATAGCCCTCGACGGTGAACTCCAGCTCGTCGCCGGGCCGCAGCGCGTGATCCAGCGAGCCCAGCATCGGCTGGGAGACGGCCTGGTCGGTCCAGCTGGACCACCACCCGTCGGCCGGGATGCCCACGCTGCGCAGCCCGGGGGGGTCCGTCGATGCGGACCCGTCCCACGCCCTCGCTGCTGATCCGCATCGCCACGGTCCGGTCGGTCGTGGTCAGCGTGGCCCGACCGTCGACGAAGTCCTCCAGGTCCACCGACGCCTCGACCTCGGTCCCCTCGGGGAAGGTCCAGGTCAGGGGGTCCTCGTCCTGCGGCAGCGGGGTCGCCGCGGCGAAGTCGAAGTCCTCGTAGGGCACCGGCACGTAGGCGCTGAGCACCCCGGTCACTTCGGTCCCTTCGGTCCCCTCGACGCTGGCCATCACCGGCCCCGAGGTGGTCGGCATCCCGCCGTCCAGGGTCCGGGTCAGTGTCAGGTTGAGCAGGGCGAGGTCGACGTCCCCGCAGCTGAGCCCGTGCTGGACCGGGTCGCCACCGACGCTCACCGAGGCCAGGGGGATGGAGCCGAGCGCACCGGGACAGGCCACGGCCCAGGCCGCCTCGGTCCCGGTAAGCTCGTCCGGGACCTGCAGGTCGTGGAAGGCCCCGTCCGTCGGGACGTTCCAGGTCGCCGCGCGGCGGAACCCGCCGAACCACTCCGGCATGCCGGCGGCGTCGGTGGAGGGCGCGATGGCCTCGGGGGCCGGGCCGGTGCCGGTCACGGCGACCTGCCACTCCTGAGTGCCCATGACCGGCTGCACGGCGATCTGGACCGTCCGCTCCTGCCTGGCGGCCGGGAGCAGCTCGTCCGGCAGCTCCAGCGTCCGCCGCTGGCCCGGGGTGAACACCTGCCACCCGAGGTCCCGCAGCTCCGGGTCCTGGCGGCGCCAGTCGGCCTCGGCGTCCAGGTCACCGTCGTCGGTCACCCAGACACCGTCCACCTGCACGCGCAGCACGCCCGGGCCCGCGGCCCACAGGTCGAGCTGTGAGTCCGGCCCGAGCCTCACGGTGCGGACGTGCATCTGTCGCACGGTCGTCCCCTGCGGGTCCTGGACCTCGGCCTGGGGTGCGACGGGTCCGACCACGACCGCGTCCGCAGGCAGGGATGGGGGCTCGGGGGGAGCGTCCGGCCGGGGCGGGAAGGGATAGGTGCTGCGCGCCGCCTCCTCGTAGACCGCCACCACGGCCCCGCCGTCCCGGGGCACGTCACCCTGCCAGGTGGCGGCCAGCTCACCGGCATCTCCTGCCGGAGGAAGGGGCAACGGTATGCCGCTCCCGTCACCTCCCGCGCGCGGGAGGCAGGGGACCGCGACGCCGCTGTCCTCGAGCACCAGGCTCGGCGGCCGGACCGCAGGGTCGTCCGCGGCAGGCCCCTCGTCGCACCACATGACGATGTAGCGCTGTCGCTGGTTGAACGGCTCGGGGTCGGGGACCTGCACGGTGCCGCCAGCCGAGACCTCTGCCGAGTCGAGCAGGGCCAGCCCGGCCGCGGCCGGAGGAGGCGCGCCGTCGGTGAGCAGCCACTCGCCGGAGGCCGGCCGGTCCTGCTCGCCGGCCGGTGCGCGGTCGAGGGCACCCGGGTCGGGCAGCCCCTGGACCGCGACAACGCCGACGACGGCCGCGGCGGCGACGGCAGCCGCATAACCCCAGCGTCGTCGGGTGCGTCGCGCCCGCCGGTCCTCGGTGAGCTCCGCGAGCAGGTCGGCCGGAGCCGGTGCGGGGTGCTCGTCGGCCATCTCCTGCAGGGTGGTGCGGAGGTCCTCGATCGTGGGTGCCATGTCACTTCCCCCTGTCGTCGGCGGGGACGGCGTCGTCCGCCAGGTCTGAGCTGATGCGCAGGGCCTCCAGGGCCCGCGCGTGGTGGGACTTGACCGTCCCGACCGCGATCCCGAGGGTGCGGGCGGTGTCGGCCTCGGTCAGGTCGTGGAAGTAGAGCAGGACGACCACCGCCCGCTGCTGCGGCGGCAGGGCCCGCACCGCGGCGGCCAGCGCGAGCCTGGTCTCCGGATCGGTGCCCCCGGTCGACGGGCCCACGGGGCCGACGCTGCCGGTGGTCCCGTGCTGCTCGGGCAGGTGCTCCGTGGGGTGCTCGCCGTGCCAGCGCCGGCGCCTGGAGGAGATGAACTCCCGCACCAGGATGGTCCGCACGTAGGCCACGGGCTGCTCGGTGACCCGGTCCCACGCGCCCCACGCCTTGAGCAGGGCCTCCTGGAGCAGGTCGTGCGCAATGTGCGGATCGCCCGTCAGCAGGAGCGCGGTCCGGTGGAGAGCACCGCTGCTGCCCACGACGAATTCGGTGAACGTCGCTCGTCCGTCGTCGGTCATCGTCACCCCTTCCCTTCACCCTGGTCGACGCGACGGGGCGAGGGGATGGTTGTCACGACCGACGAGATCCTCAGATCTGCGGACCGCCGAAGGGGGTGATGGCCGGGCCGCGCACCCCTGCCGCGTCGAAGGCGCGCTTGGCGCGCTCGCGGATCTCTCGGGGTATGCCGTACTGCTCACCCGGGCGGCACTTGGCGAAGATGCGCATCGTCATGGTCCCGCCCGAGACCGACTCGACGCCGGCGACCGAGGGGGTGTCGATGAGCTTGTCGGCCCAGGCCTCGTCCCGGGCGACCTCCTCGACCACCTGGCCCAGCAGAGCGGCCACCCGCTGCGGGTCCTCGTCGTAGGCCACGGGAATGTCGATCGTGGCCAGCGCCCAGCCCTGGCTCTTGTTGCCGATCCGCACGATCTCACCGTTGCGGATGAACCAGACCACCCCGTTGGCGTCGCGCAGCCTCGTCACGCGCAGGGTCACCTCCTCGACGGTGCCCGTCGCCTCGCCGGTGTCGATGACGTCGCCGACGCCGTACTGGTCCTCGATGATCATGAAGACCCCGGACAGGAAGTCCTTGACCAGGGCCTGGGCGCCGAAGCCCAGGGCGATGCCGCCGATGCCGGCCGAGGTCAGCAGGGGCGCCAGCGGCAGCCCCAGCTCGGCCATGACCGTCAGCAGCGCGATCGCGGCGATCGAGAAGGTCGCCAGGCTGCGCAGGATCGATCCCAGGGTCAGGGCGCGCTGGCGGCGGCGCTCCTGGTTGGAGCCTGTGGCGGCGTGCAGGACGCGCTCGATGCTCGAGCGCTCGTGCTTGTCGGCCCGCTCCACCGCGTTGTCCACCACGGTGCGGATGGCGCGGTGCACGATCCACCGGAGCACGACGGCACCGAGGAGGATGAGGACGATCCGCAGGGGCGGTCCCATCAACCACTCGACCGTGGAGTCCCAGGAGGAGAAGGGGGAGGCGAGCTGCTGCATACCCGCCATTGAACCCGCTCGCCGCGCCACGATGGTGGAGGTGGGCCCGAAGCCTGCCAAACTAGGACGAGTTGCACCCGAACCCGACCGTGCTTCCCGCGACCACCTGTGAACGCCGTCCGAAAGGCCGTTGCCCCGTGACCGAACTGACCACCCGACTGTCCGAGCTGGCCGCCGCCCACGGCGTGGCCACCGAGTTCTGGGACTGGCAGGGCCGGCACACGCAGGTGCCTGCCGAGACGGTGCTGTCCGTGCTGGCCGCGCTGGGTGTCGCCGCCGGCAGCGAGGAGGAGATCGAGGCCTCGCTCGCGGCGGCGGAGAAGGCGCCCTGGACGCGCGTCCTGCCGCCGGTCGTCGTCGCCGTCGAGGGCACCGCCCCCGAGGTGCCGGTGCACCTGGCCAAGGGCACCGCCTTCGACGCGCGCCTGGTCCTGGAGGACGGCGGCGTGCAGGAGCTCGACGCGCTCCCGGGGCGGGAGACCCGCGAGGTCGGCGGCGTCGAGGCGGTCCGCATCCAGCTCGACCTGCCCGAGGACCTGCCGCTGGGCTGGCACTCGGTGCAGGTCCGCGTCGGTGACGCCCGCCGGACCATGCCGCTGGTGGTCACCCCGGCCGCCATCGCGCTGCCCGAGGCGCTCGCGGGGGAGGGCGCCCAGAGCTGGGGGCTGATGACGCAGCTCTACGCCATGCGCTCCACCGAGTCGTGGGGGATGGGTGACCTGGCCGACCTCGGCGACGCCGGGGCGTGGGCCGCCGGGTTGGGCGCCGACTTCGTCCTGGTCAACCCGCTGCACGCGGCCGAGCCGGTGCCGCCGATCGAGCCCTCGCCCTACCTGCCGACCAGCCGCCGCTTCGTCTCCCCGCTCTACATCCGGGTCGAGGACGTGCCGGAGGTGGCCTACCTGTCGGCCGCCGAGCGTCAGCTGGTGGAGTGGCACGCCGACGACGCCCGCCGCTACCTGGACCTGGAGTTCCTCGAGCGTGACGCGGTGTGGCTGGCCAAGGAGGCCGCGCTGCGGATGATCTTCAAGCAGCGTCGATCGCTGCGCCGCCAGCGGTCCTTCAACGCCTACGTCGAGCGGGAGGGCCAGGGCCTGGTCGACTACGCGACGTGGTGCGCCCTCTGCCAGGTCCACGGCACCTGGTGGCGGCAGTGGCCGGAGGAGCTGCAGGACCCGCGCAGCCGCGAGGTCGAGGCCTTCCGCGAGAAGATGTCCGAGGAGGTCGAGTTCCACTGCTGGCTGCAGTGGATCCTGGACGACCAGCTCGGCCGCGTGCAGCGTGACCTGCTCGACACCGGGATGGCGCTGGGCGTCATCTCCGACCTGGCCGTGGGTGTGCACCCCGACGGCGCCGACGCCTGGGGGCTGGGCGACGCGCTGGCGCGCGGTGTGACCGTGGGTGCGCCGGCGGACCAGTACAACCAGCTCGGCCAGGACTGGAGCCAGCCGCCGTGGCGTCCCGACAAGCTCGCCGAGCTGGGCTATGCCCCCTACCGCGACATGGTGCGCGCGGCGCTGCGCGACAGCGGAGGCCTGCGCGTCGACCACGTCATCGGTCTGTTCCGGCTGTGGTGGATCCCGCAGGGCGCCAAGCCCTTCCAGGGGACCTACGTGCGCTACGACCACGACGCGATGATCGGCATCCTGCTGCTGGAGGCCCACCGCGCCGGCGCCGTCGTCGTCGGTGAGGACCTGGGCACCGTCGAGCCGTGGGTCCGTGACTACCTCGCCTCGCGCGGGGTGATGGGCACCTCGATCATGTGGTTCGAGCGCAACTGGGACACCGACGGCAGCCTCGTCGACCCCGAGGAGTATCGCGAGCTCTGCCTGGCCACCGTCACCACGCACGACCTGCCGCCGACCGCGGGCTATCTCGAGGGCGTGCACGTCGAGCTGCGTCACCGGCTCGGGCTGCTCGAGCGGTCGCTCGAGGAGGAGCAGGCCACCGACGAGAAGTCCCGCCAGGAGGTGCTGGACGACCTCGTCCGGCGCGGGCTCCTGCGCGAGGGTGCCTCGGTGCCCGAGCAGGTCGAATCCCTGCACGTCTTCCTGACGCGCACCCCGGCCAAGCTGCTCGGCGTGAGCGTGAGCGACCTCGCCGGCGACAAGCGCGTCATCAACCAGCCCGGCACGGACGAGGAGTACCCGAACTGGCGGGTCCCCCTCGCCGGCCCCGACGGCTCGCCCGTGATGCTGGAGGAGCTCTTCACCTGGCGCTCGGCCCGCCGCCTCGCCCGCGCCGTCAACCAGTCCGACTGACCCTCTCGGGCGTGTTCCCCGCTCCGCGGGGAGGATGAGGTATGACGTGGACGCGCGGCGTGGTGGGAGTGCTCGAGCTCCCCGACGGGAGACTCGTCCGGGGCCGAGAACGCCGTGACGGTACGGGAGGCGAGTTGGCCGAGTGGACACTCACGCTCGCCGGTCGTCCGGTCGACCCCTCCTTCCCCGGTCGCGAGCTGCGCTGGCGTGACTTCGGTGTCCCCAGCGATACCGAAGACGCGGTCCAGGCTCTGACTGAGGCCTGGGAGAGAGCGGCGACCCAGAGGGTCGAGGTGGTATGCGCAGGGGGGAACGGCAGGACAGGCACCGCGCTCGCGGCTCTCACGATCCTGGCGGCCTCGAGCTCAGGGCGACCGCTGTCCGGTGACGACGCGATCAGGTGGGTGCGTGCCGCATACCGTCGGCGTGCGGTCGAGACCCCAGGTCAGCGGCGCTGGCTCCGAGAACTGGCCGGAGAAGGACTGCGCTGAGCTGCGGGTGTCGGGCCGCGGCAACCACTGGACGCGCTCGGTCGCCCGCAAAACAACCACAAGGCGCGCCCGGTGGCTGTCAGAACAACCAAAGGACGCGCCTGGTGGTAGGGGGGAGCGCGCGGTGCGTCGTCAGTGGGTGGCGTCGACCGCCTGAGCCTTGAGGGCGCGGGCGACGGCGTCGCGGTTCTCCGAGACCGTGCGGCGCAGCGAGTGCGACACGTCGGGGTGGGAGTCGAGCCAGGACTGCGAGGCGTCGAGCAGACGCTGGGAGGCGGCGGGCAGGGGGTAGAAGCCCACGGCCAGCGACTCGGCGATGTGGTGGGTCCGCTGCGACCAGACCTTCTCGATCACCTCGTGGTAGCGGTCCACGTAGGGCTCGAGCAGCGCGGTGTCGTGCACCCAGCCGAAGCCGAGCCCCATCGCGGCCAGCACCGAGTTGGACAGCCCGTCCTGCTCGACGGCGGCCACCCAGGCAGCCTCCTTGGCCTCCGGGGTCGGCACCGAGGCGCGGGCGCGGGCGGCCTTCTCGCGGCCGGTCGCCGTGTTGTCCCGCGCCTGCTCGTCGGCGATCTCCGCCTCGCCCGCGGCACCGGCGGTGACCTGCGAGGTCAGCAGCGTCCAGCGCATGTCCTGGTCGAGCTCGAGACCATCCAGGACCTCCGAGCCCGACAGCAGCGCCCCGACCCGGGCCACGTCGGCCTCGGAGCGGGCCAGCGCGGCCCACGCGGTGACGAGCTGCAGCTGGGCGTCCGACCCGGGCTCGGCCGACTCGGCGGCCGAGCGCAGCCCGGCGGCCAGCTCGGCCACGACCCCGGCCCGGTGGGCCGGCGCGGTGTAGGTCAGCGCGGCCGTGGTGACCTGCTGGATGAGCACCCGCAGCAGGGTCGAGTCCGTCTCGCCCGGCAGCGCCTTGAGCACCAGCCGCACGTAGTCGGTCGCGGCCATCTCACCGTCGCGCGTCATGTCCCACGCCGCGCCGAGGCACAGCGACCGCGGCAGCGAGTCCTCGAAGGCACGGATGTGCTCCAGCGCGGTCGCCAGGGACTTCTCGTCCAGGCGGATCTTGGCGTAGGCCAGGTCGTCGTCGTTGACCAGCAGCAGGTCGGGCATGGCCTCGCCGACCAGCTCCTCGACCGCGGTCCGCTCGCCGTCGACGTCCAGCTCGACCCGCCTCACGCGCCGCAGCACCCCGCCGTCGAGGGCGTAGGCGCCCACGGCCAGCCGGTGCGGACGCAGGGTCGGGTGCGACTCGGGCGCCGTCTGCACGATCTCCAGCGACTCGATCCGCCCGTCGGCCCCGACCGAGACCTGCGGCGCGAGGGTGTTGACCCCGGCCGTCTCTAGCCAGACCTTCGACCACTGCGACAGGTCGCGGCCCGAGGTGGCCTCGAGCTCCACGAGCAGGTCGGCCAGCGTGGTGTTGCCCCACGCGTGCTTGGCGAAGTAGGCCCGCAGCCCGTCACGGAAGGGCTCGCGCCCGACATAGGCCACCAGCTGCTTGAGCACCGAGGCGCCCTTGGCGTAGGTGATCCCATCGAAGTTCACCTCGACGGCGGCCAGGTCGACCATGTCGGCGGCGACCGGGTGGGTGGAGGAGAGCTGATCCTGGCGGTAGGCCCACGCCTTCTCGGCCGTCCCGAAGGTCGTCCAGGCGTCGGTCCAGCGGGTCGCCTCGGCCTGGCAGGCCGTCGAGCTCCACTCGGCGAACGACTCGTTGAGCCACAGGTCGTCCCACCACTTCATGGTCACCAGGTTGCCGAACCACATGTGCGCCAGCTCGTGCAGGATCGTCAGCGCGCGCCGCTCCACGATCGCCTCGGTGACCTTGGACCGGAAGACATAGGCCTCGACGATGGTCACGCACCCGGCGTTCTCCATCGCGCCCATGTTGTACTCCGGCGTGAAGATCTGGTCGTACTTCGTGAACGGGTAGGGCTGGTCGAACTCCTCCTCGAAGAAGGCGAAGCCCTGCTTGGTCACCTCGAGGATGTTGTCCGCGTCCAGGTGCGGGCGCATCGAGCGGCGGCAGAAGACGCCCAGCGGCACCTCGCCCTTGCGGGTCGTGACCGAGTCGCGCACCACGTCGTAGGGGCCGGCCACCAGCGCGGTGATGTAGGAGGAGATGCGCGGCGTCGCGGCGAACTCCCACAGCGCCACCTCGCCGCCGTCGACGTTGCCCGCCTCCGGCGCCGGCTGCGGCTCGGGGGTCGGCTCGTTGGAGATGACCTGCCAGTGCGCCGGCGCGGTGACCCGGAAGGTGAAGGTGGCCTTGAGGTCGGGCTGCTCGAACACCGCATACATCCGGCGGCTGTCGGGCACCTCGAACTGGCTGTAGAGGTAGACCTCGCCGTCCGCGGGGTCCACGAACCGGTGCAGGCCCTCGCCGGTGTTCATGTAGGTGCCGGTCGCGGCCACGGTCAGCTCGTTGTCGGCCGCCAGGTCGCCCAGCGCGATCCGGCCGTCAGCCCACACCTTCGCCGGGTCCAGCTCGCGCCCGTTGAGCACGACCGACTCGACCGAGCTGCCGACGAAGTCGATCCACGTCTCCGCCCCGGGCTGCGCGCAGCCGAAGCGCACGGTGCTCGTCGTCGCGAAGGTCTCCGCGCCGGTCGTCAGGTCCAGCGAGACCTCGTAGGACTCGGTGGAGATGAGGGAAGAACGCTGAGTCGCCTCGTCGCGCGTCAGGTTCGTGCCGGGCATGCGGTGCCTCCTGGTCGGGGTTCGTTCGGCCGGGTGTTCTGGTCCGCGGCCCGGTCCAGGGTATGCGGTTCGGCCGCGGTGCGCGCATTCCTCACCCGGGTGCGACGATGGGGCCTATGACCGCACACACCTCTGGAAGCGGCGCGGGCACCCGCGCCGAGCTGTTCTTCGACCCCGCCTGCCCGTGGGCGTGGATGACCTCCCGCTGGATGATGGAGGCCGCGCAGGTCCGCGACCTCGACGTGACCTGGTCGGTGATGAGCCTGTCCGTCCTCAACGAGGGCCGTGACCTCGACGCCGACTACCGCGCCTTCAACGACGGCGCCTGGGTCGGTCCCCGCTCGATCATCGCCGCGACCAAGGACCTGCCCGAGGACGAGGCCAACGAGCTGCGCAAGAAGATGTACGACGCCTACGGCCAGCGCATCCACCTCGACGGCCGGGGCACCTCCGACTACGTCGCGCTGGCGACCGAGGTCGTCGAGGAGCTGGGCCTGGACCCGGCCATCGTCGAGATCGCCCAGGGCGAGTCGGTCGACGCCGAGCTGCGGGCCAGCCACCAGCGCGCGATGGACCTGGTCGGCGACGACGTCGGCACCCCGGTGATCTCCGTCGACGGGGTCGCCTTCTTCGGGCCCGTCGTCACCCCGGCCCCCAAGGGCGAGGAGGCCGGCCGCCTCTGGGACGGCTGCGTCCTGGTCGCCGGCACCCCCGGCTTCTTCGAGCTGAAGCGCACCCGCACGCAGGGGCCCGACTTCAGCTGAGCGCCGCACAGCAGCAGCACCTAGCCGCAGCACCGCATACCCCAGGAGATCCGGGCCGACGGCCCGGGACGCACGACCCACAGGAGCAGATGACATGCGTGTCCACATCGGCGGCGACCACGCGGCCTTCGAGATGCAGCGCGACCTCGTCGCCTGGCTGGCGCAGGAGGGGCACGAGGTCGTCGACCACGGCCCGACCGAGTACGACGCCCTCGACGACTATCCCGTCTTCGTGCTGCGGGCCGCCCAGGCCGTGGCCCAGGACGAGTCCAGCCTCGGCATCGTGCTCGGCGGCTCGGGCAACGGCGAGCAGATCGCGGCCAACAAGGTCGCCGGCGTGCGCGCCGCGCTGGCCTACAACCCCGAGCTGGCCCGGCTGGCGCGGGAGCACAACGACGCCCGGGTCGTGTCGATCGGCGCCCGGATGCACACCCTCGAGGAGGGGCGGGAGATCGTCCGGATCTTCCTCGGGACGCCCTTCTCGGGCGAGGGTCGCCACCAGCGCCGCATCGACATGATGACCGCCTACGAGGAGGACGGCACGCTCCCGCCGCTGCCGTGACGTCGGCGCGCCGGGCAGCAGCGGCGCGACGGACAGCGCGAGACCCGGGCACCCACGTGGGTGCCCGGGTCTTCGTGCGCCTGGGTGAGCCGGGCTCAGGCCTCCGGGCGCGGGTCGGCCGGCGTGGTCGGGTCGACGGGCTCGGCCGGGTCCGCGGGCGCGACGGGGTCGGTCGCGAAGTCGTCCTGCTTGCCGTCCAGGGCGTCGAGGCGCTCGCGCAGCTGGTCGCCGCCGGCGTCGATCTGCTCACCGAAGCGGCCGCCGGTGCGGTCGTCGATGAAGGTGCCCGCCTGGTCGATGCCCTGATCGATGCGGTCGGCGTGCTGGTCGATCGCGCCCTCGACCTTGTCGCCGTGCTGGGCGTAGGTGTCCTGCGCCTTCTCGTCCAGCGTCGTGTTGTCCATGACCTCGTCGAGCTTCGCCTTGGCCTTGTCGAGGAAACCGCTCATGGATCTGTCGTCCCTTCGTCGTGGATCTGGTGATCGTCGATCGTTGCTGGCCCGGTGCCGGGCCCTGCATGAAAAAGCCCACCACAGGTGCCCGTGCCTGTCGACCGATAGGCCGTTGACCTGCGGCGATGTGGCTCGGGCGGTGCGTCGTCGGTCAGTCGACCAGGTCCCAGGTCACCTCGACGGAGACGACGACCTGATGGTCGGCCGCCTCGACGGTGGGGGAGGAGAAGGCCGCCACCCGCGCGTCGGCGGTCGCCATCGGCCGAGGACTGCCGGCGTCGCCTTCCCGCACCTGCCGCACGGCACCCAGGCGCCTGCCCGCGAGCCGTGCGTGCTGCTCGGCCCGGGCCTGAGCGTCGGCGAACGCGCGGTCGCGGGCCTGCGCCGTCAGCTCCACGGTGTCGGCCAGCTCGGGCCGCAGCCCGTTGACGCCCAGCGCGTTGCCGACGACCTCCGACAGGCGCCGCACGACCTCGCCCGCGTCGTTCGGTCCGGGGGAGCGCACCTGGAGCTGCTGGTATGCGGTGTGGCCCACCTGACGCCCGTGGTTGTCGTGCCTGGGGTGCAGGCCCAGGCCGTGGGTGCGCACCGACATCTCCGGCAGCGCCTGGTGGGCGGCGCCGGAGGCGGACGTCAGCGCGTCGAGGGCCTCGGCCACGGTCGCTCCGTGGCCCTCGAGCTGCAGGTCCAGGACCAGGGTGTCGGGGGCGGCGGCCGCGGTGCCCCTGCCCAGGACGACGACGGTGTCGGTGGAGTTCATGGTGCCGATCGTAGGCCGGTGTGCTGGACTACAGAGGTCCCCATCGCCGGGCCGCCCCAGGGGGGTAGGTCCGGCTTTCCCTGTCACGAGGAGCTCCTCATATGAAGATCGGCATCATCATCGCTTCGGTCCGCGAGGGTCGTAAGGGCGCCAAGGTCGCGGAGTGGGTCCACTCCTCGGCCCAGGAGCGCGACGTCGACTACACCCTCATCGACCTGGCCGAGTTCGACCTGCCCGTCCTGGACTGGGCCAAGGTCCCCGGCGGGGCCAAGAAGCAGTACGACGACGAGAAAGTGAAGGCCTGGAGCGCGGCCGTCGACGAGTGCGACGGCTACGTCATCGTCACGCCGGAGTACAACCACTCCGTCCCCGGCGGCATGAAGAACGCCGTCGACTGGCTCGGCCCGGAGTGGACCGGCAAGGCGGTCGGGCTCGTCTCCTACGGCGCCGAGTCCGGCGTCCGCGCCGTTGAGCACTGGCGCCAGATCATGGCCAACTTCCAGATGGTCGTGGTCCGAGCCCAGGTCTCGATGTCCACCTTCCTGGAGTGGGACGGCGACACCTTCGCCCCCAACGAGCGCCGCCCCGAGGAGCTCACGACGCTGTTCACGCAGCTCGAGAAGGCCGTGGAGCGCCAGCAGTCCTGAACGCGCCCACGCACGAGGTGACGGCACGCCGTATACCTCTCGACGAAGAACGGCCCTCCCGGGTGACCGGGAGGGCCGTTCTCGTGCGCCTGCTGCGCACCGGAGAGCGGGTGACGGGAATCGAACCCGCGTAGCCAGTTTGGAAGACTGGGGCTCTACCATTGAGCTACACCCGCGAGCCTGCTGCGCCCCGCTCGGGCGGGAGTCGCGTGCATGCTTTTTCGGACCGAGCGGTCCGAGGAAGTAGTCTAACCCTCTGGTTGTGGTGCTCCGTGCACGCGATCCACGGGGTATGGCGCAGCTTGGTAGCGCGTCCGCTTTGGGAGCGGAAGGCCGCCGGTTCGAATCCGGCTACCCCGACCACCTAGCATGAAGGTGACTTTCCGCGTCCCCGCGCGGAACCGCATACCCGATCCATCACCCACAACCCTCTGGAGCACCAGCAGTGAAGAGCGCTGTCGAGAACCTGACCCCCACCCGGGTCAAGCTGACCGTCGAGGTCCCCGCCGCGGACCTCAAGCCCCGCCTCGATGCGGCCTACCGGACCATCGGCGCTCAGGTGCAGATCCCCGGCTTCCGCAAGGGCAAGGTCCCCAACCGGATCATCGACCAGCGCTTCGGCCGTGGCGCCGTCGTGCAGGAGGCCGTCAACGAGGCCCTGCCGGAGTACTACACGCAGGCCATCTCCGAGCACGAGATCCGCCCGCTGGGCCAGCCGGAGATCAACCTGACCCAGCTGCCGATGGCCGACGGCGAGGACTTCGCCTTCGAGGCCGAGGTCGACGTCGTGCCCACCTTCGAGGTGCCCGACTTCTCCGGCATCGAGGTCGAGGTCGACCCAGTCACCGTCTCCGACGAGGACCTCGAGACCCGCATGGAGGCCCTGCGCGGCCGCTTCGCCGAGCTCAAGCCGATCAAGCGCAAGGCCAAGACCGGCGACCACGCCACCATCGACCTGTCCGCCAAGATCGGTGACGACGAGATCGACTCCGTCACCGGCGTCTCCTACGAGATCGGTGCGGGCAACATGCTCGAGGGCCTGGACAAGGCGCTGCGTGGCACCAAGGCCGGCGACACCGTCGAGTTCAAGGCTCCGCTGGCCGGTGGCGACCGCGCCGGCGAGGAGGCCGACGTCACCGTGACCGTCCAGGCCATGAAGGAGCGTCAGCTGCCCGAGCTGGACGACGAGTTCGCCCAGCTGGCCAGCCCGCACGACACCCTGGCCGAGCTGCAGGAGGACCTGCGCAAGCAGGCCGAGCAGGGCGCCAAGTTCGAGCAGGGCATCAAGGCCCGCGACCTCGTCCTGGACAAGATGCTCGAGATGGTCGACATCGAGGTCCCGGCCAACCTGGTCGAGGAGGAGGTGCACCGTCACCTGGAGGGCGAGAACCGCCTGGAGGACGACGAGCACCGCGCCGAGGTCACCGAGTCGACCACCAAGGCCATGAAGACCCAGTTCCTGCTCGACGCCCTCGTCGAGCGCGACTCGGTCGAGGTCGACCAGGGCGAGCTCATCGAGTACATCATGATGATGGCCCAGCAGTACGGCATGAACCCGCAGCAGTTCGCCCAGACCATCGACCAGCAGGGCCAGGTCCCCGCGATGGTCGCCGAGGTCGGCCGCCGCAAGGCGCTGGCCTCCGTCCTGGAGCAGGCCAAGGTCACCGACACCGACGGCAACGTCGTCGACCTGGACGAGATCGACCCTGACGGTGACGAGGACGAGCTCGAGGGCGAGAGCGCCGAGTCTGCGGACAGTGCCGACTCCGCCGACAGTGCCGACTCCGCCGACAGTGCCGACTCCGCCGACAGCGCTGACTCGGCCGACTCCGCCCCGTCCGCGGACTCCGCCGACGAGGCCGAGGCTGACGAGGCCAACGAGACCCAGGCGGACGACGTCACCGAGACCGAGGACGACGCGAAGGCCTGATCACCCGCACCGTCGACGAGGGCCCCTGACCGCACCGGTCGGGGCCCTCGCCGTGTCGCGACGGCGCACCACCTTTCCCCGCACCGCGCCTGGGCCATCTCGCACCGCGGCCGGGCCATCTCGCACCGCGGCCGGGCCAACCCCCTCGGCCGGAAACTGAACCGTCAGCCGGAAAGTGAACCGTCGTCCGGTTCTTCCCGGACGACGGTTCACTTTCCGGACGACGGTTCTCTCGAAGCCGGGTGACTCGCTTCTCCTGTGGGCGGGTGACTCCATGGAGGCGTCCCTCGCTGCGCTCAGGGCGAACACGGCCCACCCGCGGGAGTGTGCGGCGGCCCTGGGGCGTTAGGGTCGTTGACAGTTGCCGAAAGACACCGTGATCCGTGGTGGGACGTCGAGTCCGCCGCGGCACAACCCGCAAGAAGCGAGGGATCGACGCATGACGCACGAGCTCACCCCGACCATGGCCGAGCGCCCGCTCGCCGGCCTGGACGACCAGATCTACAACCGCCTCCTCAAGGAGCGGATCATCTTCCTCGGCTCCGACGTGCGCGACGACAACGCCAACGCGATCTGCGCCCAGCTGCTGCTGCTGTCCGCGGAGGACCCCGAGTCCGACATCTGGCTCTACATCAACAGCCCCGGCGGCTCGGTCACCGCGGGCATGGCGATCTTCGACACCATGAAGTGGATCCCCAACGACGTCGCGACCGTCGCGATGGGCCTGGCCGCCTCGATGGGCCAGTTCCTCCTCTCCGCCGGCACCCAGGGCAAGCGCTACGCCACCCCGCACGCCCGCGTGATGATGCACCAGCCCTCCGGCGGCATCGGCGGCACCGCCTCCGACATCAAGATCCAGGCCGAGCAGATGCTGCACATCAAGAGGCAGATGGCCGAGCTGATCGCCGAGCACACCGGCCAGAGCGTCGAGCAGATCGAGAAGGACTCCGACCGCGACCGCTGGTTCACCGCGCAGGAGGCCAAGGAGTACGGCTTCGTCGACCACGTCTACGAGAGCGCGGGCGACGCGCCCAAGCCGGCCGACGCCTGAGCGAAGAAGAGAGAGAAGCTGACATGACCCAGCCCATGAACCCCTACGCCGGTGGCGCCTGGATGAGCGCCGGCCAGCACGGCCGCCTCGCCGTCCCGTCCCCGAGCAGCCGCTACATCCTGCCGCAGTTCGAGGAGCGCACCGCCTACGGCACCAAGCGCCAGGACCCCTACACCAAGCTCTTCGAGGACCGCATCATCTTCCTCGGCGTGCAGGTGGACGACGCCTCGGCCGACGACATCATCGCCCAGCTGATCGTGCTCGAGTCCCAGGACCCCGACCGCGACATCCTGATGTACATCAACAGCCCCGGCGGCTCCTTCACCGCGCTGACGGCGATCTACGACACGATGCAGTACATCAAGCCCGACGTGCAGACCTTCGTCATCGGCCAGGCCGCCTCGGCCGCCGCGGTGATCCTCGCCGCCGGCGCCCCCGGCAAGCGCTTCGCCCTGCCCAACGCGCGCGTGCTCATCCACCAGCCCGCGCTCATGGGCGGCGACTACGGCCAGGCCTCCGACATCGAGATCCAGGCCAACGAGGTGCTCCGCATGCGCACCTGGCTCGAGGAGACCTGGGCCAAGCACTCCGGCCGCACCGCCGAGCAGGTCCAGAAGGACATCGAGCGCGACAAGATCCTCACCGCGGCCGAGGCCAAGGACTACGGCCTGGTCGACGAGGTGCTCGTCTCCCGCAAGGCGTCGCTGGACGACTGAGGCTCAACTGCTGCCTCCGGTATGCGGTGCAGCATCTGACCGAGGCCCGTCACCTCTCGGAGTGGCGGGCCTCGGTCGTTCCCGGTCCCGCCCGGGGTTCCGCTGAGAGCGGACAGGGGGCAACACGCCTCTGCCCTCAGCGCAAAAGGCTGCCGTCGGGACGCCGCGCAAGGTAGCGTCGGGGTCATGGCGCGAATGGGTGAGAGCAGCGAGCTGCTGAAGTGTTCTTTCTGCGGAAAGAGCCAGAAGCAGGTCAAGAAGCTGATCGCGGGCCCGGGCGTGTACATCTGTGACGAGTGCATCGACCTGTGCAACGAGATCATCGAGGAGGAGCTGGCGGAGTCCAGCGACCTCGGTCTCGGCCAGCTGCCCAAGCCGCGCGAGATCTTCGACTTCCTCGAGCAGTACGTCGTGGGCCAGGACCCCGCCAAGCGTTCGCTCGCCGTCGCGGTCTACAACCACTACAAGCGCATCCAGGCGGGGGAGAGCCGCGGGGGCGAGGACGCGGTCGACATCGCCAAGTCCAACATCCTGCTCATCGGCCCGACCGGCTGCGGCAAGACCTACCTGGCCCAGACGCTGGCCCGGATGCTCAACGTCCCCTTCGCGATCGCCGACGCCACGGCGCTGACCGAGGCCGGCTACGTCGGCGAGGACGTGGAGAACATCCTCCTCAAGCTCATCCAGGCCGCCGACTTCGACGTGAAGAAGGCCGAGACCGGCATCATCTACATCGACGAGATCGACAAGATCGCCCGCAAGAGCGAGAACCCGTCGATCACCCGCGACGTCTCCGGCGAGGGCGTGCAACAGGCGTTGCTGAAGATCCTCGAGGGCACGGTGGCCTCCGTCCCGCCGCAGGGCGGCCGCAAGCACCCGCACCAGGAGTTCATCCAGATCGACACCGGCAACGTGCTCTTCATCGTCGGCGGTGCTTTCGCCGGCATGGAGAAGATCATCGAGGCGCGCACCGGCAAGCAGGGGTTGGGCTTCGGCGCCGAGCTGAAGTCGGCCAAGGACGCCAACGAGCAGTTCGCCGAGGTCCTGCCGGAGGACCTGATGAAGTTCGGCCTGATCCCCGAGTTCATCGGCCGCCTGCCGGTCATCACGACCGTGACCCCGCTGGACCGCGACGCCCTGGTCAACATCCTCACCGAGCCGCGCAACGCCCTGGTCAAGCAGTACCAGCGGATGTTCGAGATCGACGGCGTGGAGCTGGAGTTCGAGGACGACGCGCTCAGCGCGATCGCCGACCAGGCCTTGCTGCGCGGCACCGGTGCCCGTGGCCTGCGCGCCATCCTCGAGGAGGTGCTGCTGCCGGTGATGTTCGACGTCCCCTCGGACGAGGAGATCGCCAAGGTCGTCATCACCCGCGAGGTCGTCCTGGAGAACGTCAACCCCACCATCGTGCGCCGTGACGTGCAGCGCAAGCGTCAGCAGCGCAAGGAGAGCGCCTGACCGCTGGCGCCTGACCCTTGGGGCGCCACGGACTGTCGGCCACGGCCGCTAGCCTCAAATGCATGACATACGCCAACGTGGGCACCCTCGGTGCCGCCCCCGGCCGCCGCGACGAGCTCGTCGCCATCCTGACCCGACCCAGCGCGGACCTCGAGGGCGCCGGCTGCATCCTCTACGAGGTGGGCGTCAACGACGAGCACCCCGACACGGTCTTCGTCGCCGAGCTCTGGACCTCCGCCGAGGCGCACCAGGCCTCCCTCCAGCTGCCCAGCGTGCGCGCAGCGATCAGCGAGGCGATGCCGCTGCTCTCCGGCGAGATGGGCGGCCACGGCTTCGAGGTGGTCGGCTCGCCGCTGCGCGGCTGAACGCGCCGGCAACCTGCCCGACCCGTCGACCTGCCCGTCCCGTCGACCTGCCCGTCCCGTCCACCTGTCCGACCCACCGACCCACCGACCTGTCGACCTGCCCGTCCCGTCGACCTGCCCGTCCCGTCCACCTGTCCGACCCACCGACCCACCGACCTGTCGACCTGCCCGACACGCCGAGCTGCCCCGCCCTCGGCAGAGGAACCCCGGGTTGCGCTGCGAGATCGCCTTGGTCGACGTGGATTTCCCCGCACAACCCGGGGTTGGGTCAGCACAACCCCGGGGTCGGGTCAGCACAACCCGGGGTTGGGTCAGCGGACGGACTGCTCGCCGCGCCCCCGCCAGAGCAGATAGCCCACCAGCCCCAGCACGACCACGAAGAGCCCCACGAGACCGGGGAGGGCGCCGAGCGCGGTCGAGGTGCGGAGCAGGAGGAGGCCGGCGAGGCCCCATACCCCGAGGGTGATGGCGGACACCACGCCGACCCGGGCGGCCCACGTGCGAAGGACCTCGGGCGGGATGATCGCCTGGGGCGGGGTCGAGGCGCACAGGGACGCGGCGGTGTGCGTCAGCAGGAGACCGAGGGCGGCCGGCAGCAGCCCCCAGTGCCAGGTCTGCTCGACCGAGGCCCACCAGATGCCGACCGCGACGGTCAGGCAGAGGCTGGGCGCGATCGCGTGGGGCTGGACGACGGCGAAGACGGCCGTGGTCGTGAAGAGGATCCCGCTGGCCCACCCGCCACCACCTGCGGCGAGCAGCCCGACGAGATAGAGCACCGCGCCCACGAGGATGAGCGCGCGCACGCGCAGGTGGGACCGGCTGGCGGTGCGCAGGTCCACGACGAGGTCGGCGATCTCCCTCACGTCACGATCTCCCTCACGTCACGATCTCCCTCACGTCAACCGCCCCTTCCGGCCGCGACGTCCCAGCTCGCGCAGGACGACGTCGAGGCTGCCGGGGCCGAGCCAGGGCACCACGGCGACGCCCTGGGCGCGGATGGCGCGGATCTCGCGGTCGCGCTCGAGCATCCGGATCCGCCAGGCGGTGCGGGCCAGCGGGTCCTTGTCGGTGCTGTCCACGACGTCACCGGCCTCGGGGTCCACGAGGGCGTCGATGACCACCACCGACAGTCCCCGGCTGGCCAGCGTGGCGGCCTGGGTGAGCGCGTCGGGGGAGACCAGGGCCGAGATCATCACCACCAGGGTGCCCTCGGAGACGCCGAGGTGGATCCGCTGGGCATCGGTCTTGTCGTCCACCGAGGGCACGATCCGGCTGAGCGTGTCCAGGATGCGCACGCCGTGGCGCTTGCCGGTGCCGGTGGGCACGGTCAGCGGCGTCCTGGCCGAGAGCACCCGCAGGCTGACCCGGTCGCCCTGCTGCAGGAAGTGCTCGGCCACCGCAGCCCCGGCCCGGACCGAACGGTCCAGCGAGCTCGGCCGCCCGTCGACCCCGTCGGAGACGCCGAGGTCGTAGTGGGCGTCGACCAGCACCGCGACGTGCGTGTCCTCGTCGGCGTAGCTGGAGGTGACGTAGAGCTGACCGTCGCCCCGCGTCGACCTGGGCCAGTGGATCCGCCGCAAGCGGTCACCGACCTGGAAGGGCCGCAGCGTCGCGAACTCGCTGCCCTCCCCGGGACGCGCCGAGCGGTGCATGCCGACCAGGCCGCGCGGGTGCGGGGCACCGGCGGAGGAGTCGAAGGCGATCGGCGCGGGCAGCGTCCGCAGGCCGAGGGGCTCCAGGGCTACCGGGCCCCAGCGGAAGGACCCCCACGGGCTGACGGCCGCCACCTGGACCGGCCCGACCCGGCGCACCCCCCACCGGGTGAGCCGCACGCCGATCACCAGCCGGCGCCGGCCTCCCTCGAGCGGCCCGGCCGCCGGGACGACCGTGCTGGCCCGGTGGAGGACGACACCGTCCTCGTCCTCGACCTTGCGTCGCGACTCCAGCGGGACGGCCTCGACATAGGGCGCGGGTGAGATCGCCGCGGCCATCAGGTCGGCGTGCTCGACCGGCTCGACGTCGGCGACGGCCAGGGCCTGGTCACCCTCGCGGACCTGGCTGTGCGAGAGCACGAAACGGCGGGACGGGAGCTGGGATGGACGGGTCACCACGCTCCAGGCCAGGACCACCGCCAGCGGGCTGATCAGCACCAGCAGGTCCGGCCGGCGGGTCAGCACGGCGATGGGGGCGACGAGCAGCACCGCCCCGACCACGCGGACCATCGCCGGGGTCGGCGCCCACCGGTCGCCGAGCTGGACGCTCACGACGAGCGCGGCGTGGGGTCAGAGCCGTCGGACGTCGAGGTGACCGGCGTCGAGGCGCCGGTCCGCGAGCCCGGGACCGGCACCTGCCCCAGGACCGCGTCGACCACGGCCGCGCCACCGGTGTCGGACATCCACAGCTCGGGCTTGATCGAGATCCGGTGGTCCAGCACCGCGTGCGCGACCGCCTTGACGTCCTCGGGGGTGACGTAGTCGCGGCCCTTCACCACCGCATACGCCCTGCTGGTGAGCATGAGCGCGAGCGAGCCGCGCGGCGACGCCCCGACGAGGACCGCCCGGTGGCGCCTCGTCGCGGCCGCCAGCTCGACGCAGTAGCGGGAGATGTCGTCCTCGACCGGGATGGTCTCGACCGCGTCCTGCATCGCCTCCAGCCCCGCGGCGTCGGTGACGGCCTCCAGGTGCTGGTCCTCGGTCTGCCGGGCGACGCGTCGGCGCAGCACGTCCCACTCCTCCTCGGGGCTGGGATAGCCGAAGGACACGCGCATGAGGAAGCGGTCGAGCTGGGCCTCGGGGAGGGGATAGGTGCCTTCGTACTCGACCGGGTTGGCCGTCGCCAGCACGTGGAAGGGCTGCGGCAGGGCGAAGGTCTGCCCCTCGACGGTGACCTGGTGCTCCTGCATCGCCTCCAGCAGCGCCGACTGCGTCTTGGGGGGCGTGCGGTTGATCTCGTCGGCCAGCAGCAGCCCGGTGAACAGCGGCCCCTGGCGGAAGGCGAACTCGCCGGCCTTCTGGTCGAAGACGAAGCTGCCGGTCAGGTCCGAGGGCAGCAGGTCGGGGGTGAACTGCGCCCGGGTGAAGTCGAGGCCGAGGGTCTGCGCGAACGACCTGGCGGCCAGGGTCTTGCCGAGCCCGGGGAAGTCCTCCAGCAGCACGTGCCCGCGGGACAGGATCGCGGTCAGGACCAGCGTGAGGGCCTCGCGCTTGCCCACGACGGCCTGCTCGACGCGGTCGAGGACCTGGGCGGCGCGCTCCGCGACGCCGGCGACGTCGAGGGTGGTCCCGGGCTGGGTCTGGGGGTCCTGCTCGGTCATAGCTTCTCGATTCCTTCGATGGCGGTATGCAGCATGGCTCGGTTGCGTCGTCGGGTGCCGCTGGGGGCGGTGGTCAGGTAGCGCCACAGGTTGGGGTCGACCGCGGCCTGCGCGCGCTCGGGCTCGGCGTCCAGGTCGATGTCGTGGATCGAGCGGAGCCGCTCGGCCGTGATCTCCCGCAGCAACGGTTGGATCGCGTCGGTGCGGTCGTCCCGCTCGATGGCGTCGCGCAGGTCGCGCCGCAGCCGGATCAGGCGGTAGTCCATCGCCGACGGTGGGGTCGACTCCTGGCGCGGGGTGGAGGCCCAGTAGGCCCGTTCGGCGACAGCGCCGGTCCGGGTGAGGGCCCAGGGCACGAGCGCCAGCACCACGGCCGCGAGCAGGACGAGCAGCACGGCCTCGAGCACGGAGTGGCGCAGCGAGCCCAGGTAGTAGAGGCCGGCGCCGATGGCCACGCCCACCCCGAGGAGGGGCAGGACGGTGCTGCGCTGGTCGCGGGGGATGAGGGGGGCCCGGCTCACCGCTCGGCCCCCTCGCGACCGGCCTCTTCCCGCCCGGCCCCTTCCCGCTCGGCCGCCTCGCGCTCAGCCTGTTCGCGCTCGGCCTTCTCGCGGGCCTCCTGCTCGGCCTGGACGCGACGTCGCAGGTCGGCGTGGATGCGCTCGAGGGCGTTCACGGCCATCAGCCGCTGCTCCTCGCTGACCGCGTGCCGGGAGAAGCGCGCCTCGCGGTAGGCCTCGGACAGGGCGGTGATGGAGGCCGGGTCCACCTGCCAGCGGTTGAGCACCCGGGCGGTGAGCTCGGCGGCGGTCTCGCTGCGGTCCCGCTCCAGGCCGGAGCGCTGGACGGCCTCCTCCAGGGCGACCCAGCAGGCGACCACGCCGTTGCGGGGGTCACCCTCGGACAGCGCCCGGTAGCGGACGTCGTCGCTGGTGGCCTCCAGCAGCGCGACGAGCTCGTCCTCCTCGGCGAGGGCGCGCCGCTCCTTCTCCTCCAGACGCTGCCGGGATAGCCACCGCAGCAGGAGCAGCAGCGTGGTGAGCACGCCCGCGAGGAAGACCCCGAGGATCAGCCGGAGGAACCAGTCGGCAGGGTCGGCGAGCTCGTCGTTCTCGGGCAGCTCCTCGGACTCCGTGACCTGGGGGGTCTCCTCGGGCAGCTGCGGGAGCCAGCCCTCGGTCGCCCTGGGCGGGCCCCAGGTGCCCTGCGGCTCGCTGACCAGAGGGGCACACTGGCTCGAGCTCCACACCAGGACGCCGAGGCCGAGGACGGCAGCGACCAGCGCGATGACGATGGTCGTGCTGCCCCGGTGCATGGGCCTCACCCTATGCGGCGGGGGAGTGCCTCACGAGGCGGACGGGTCTTCCGTGACCAGCTGGACGTCGCTGACGGCGAACTCGGGGGCCTCCACGAAGGCCAGCTCTCCGGTGACCTTGCCCGCGGCGGACAGGTCGCCCAGGGCCGCGCGGACCCGGTCCAGCTCGGCGGCCGGGCCGGCGACGGTGCCTCCGGAGATCTCCGTGCGCATCTTGACCTTGGCCTCGGACTTGGCCTTGCGCAGCCCGGTCAGCGCCGCACCGACGGTGCCCCGCAGCGCCGGGTCGGCGCCCGCCGTCGCACCGGCCAGCTCGGCCGCGACCGGCCAGGGCTGGACGTGGACCGAGGAGCCCTCCTCGTGCCACCAGCTCCAGACCTCCTCTGTGGCGAAGGACAGGACCGGGGCGAGCAGCCGCAGCTGGACCGACAGGGCCAGGCGCAGCGCCGCGCGGGCGGACAACGTCTCGGGCGAGGGATCGGTCGTCGGGCCGGCGTCGGAGAAGGCCCCGCCGTAGGCACGCTCCTTGACCAGCTCGAGGTAGTCGTCGCAGAAGGCCCAGAAGAAGGACTCGGTCACGTCGAGCGCGGTCGAGTAGTCCCACGCCTCGTAGGACGCGGTCGCCCGCTCGACGACCTGCGCCAGCCCGGCCAGCATGGAGCGGTCGATCGGCTCGGTCACCAGCGAGGCGGCGTCGGCCGTCGCCCCGTCGGGCCCGGCGGGCAGCTCGCCGAAGGACAGGGCGAACTTGCTCGCGTTGAGCAGCTTGATCGCCAGGCGACGCCCGACCTTGATCTGGCCGGGGTCGTCGATGGTGTCGACGCCGGGGCGGGCGGCGGCGGCCCAGTAGCGGACCGCGTCGGTGCCGTGCTCCTCGAGCATCCCCATCGGGGTGGTCGCGTTGCCCTTGGACTTGGACATCTTCTTGCGGTCGGGGTCCAGGATCCAGCCGTTGACGTAGGCATCGGTCCACGGCAGCGAGCCGTGCTCGTGGTGGGCCCGGACCATCGTCGCGAACAGCCAGGTCCGGATGATGTCGTGGCCCTGCGGTCGCATGTCGAAGGGGAAGATCTTGTCGAACAGCTCGGCGTCGGAGCCCTCACCGTCCCCACCGCGGGTCGGCCAGCCGGCCGCGATCTGCGGGGACAGCGAGCTGGTGGCCCAGGTGTCCATGACGTCGGTGTCGGCGGTGAAGCCACCGGGCTGGTCGCGCTGCTCCTCGGTGTAGCCCGCCGGGACGTCGCTGACCGGGTCGACCGGCAGGCTCGCCTCGTCGGCGGCCAGCACGGTGTCGTAGTCGGTCTCGCCGTGCTCGTCGACGGCGTACCAGACCGGGAAGGGCACCCCGAAGAAGCGCTGGCGGCTGATCAGCCAGTCGCCGTTGAGGCCGCCAACCCAGTTGCGGTAGCGGCTGCGCATGAAGTCGGGGTGGAAGGCCAGCTCGTCGCCGCGGGCGATGAGCTCCTCACGGAGCGCGTCGTCCTTGCCGCCGTTGCGGATGAACCACTGGCGGCTGGTGACGATCTCCAGCGGCTTGTCGCCCTTCTCGAAGAAGTTGGCCTTGCGCTGGGTCTTGGTGGGCTCGCCGTCGAGATCGCCCGACTCGCGCAGCGCGGCGACGACGGCCTCGCGCGCCTGGTGCGTCGTGCGGCCGGCGAGCTGATCCGCATACAGAGCCTCCCCGGGGCCTCCCGCGATCCACTCCGGGGTCTCGTGCTGGAGGCGCCCGGCGCGCGTGATGACCGAGCGGGTGGGCAGGGACAGCTCGCGCCACCACATCACGTCGGTCATGTCGCCGAAGGTGCAGCACATCGCGATGCCGGCGCCCTTGTCCATCTCGGCCGCCTCGTGCGCCACGACCGGCACCTCGACCCCGAAGAGCGGGGAGGTCACGGTGGTCCCGAAGAGCTGCTGGTAGCGCTCGTCGTCGGGGTGGGCGATGAGGGCCACGACCGCCGGGATCAGCTCGGGCCGGGTGGTCTCGATGTATGTGGCTTCCCCTCCGCTCGGGGGGTGGAAGGCCACCCGGTGGTAGGCGCCCGGGTAGTCACGGGCCTCAAGCTCGGCCTGGGCGACCGCGGTCTGGAAGGTGATGTCCCACAGGCCGGGGGCCTCGGCGGAGTAGGCCTCGCCGCGCTGCAGGTTGCGCAGGAAGGCCTGCTGGGCGACGGCGCGGGAGCGGTCGTCGATGGTGCGGTACTGGACGTTCCAGTCGATCGAGAGCGCCAGGCGACGGAAGGTGTCCTCGAAGGCCTGCTCGTCGATGACGGTGAGCTCCTCGCAGAGCTCGATGAAGTTCTGCCGGCCGATCGGGACCTGGTCGGCGGCGCGGGTGCTCCTGCCGTCGCCGCCCTGCTGCGGCGGGGTGAAGCCCGGGTCGTAGGGCAGGGTCGCGTCGCCGCGCACGCCGTAGTAGTTCTGGACGCGGCGCTCGGTGGGCAGGCCGTTGTCGTCCCAGCCGATCGGGTAGAAGACGTGCTTGCCAGTCATCCGGTGGTAGCGCGCCAGGCAGTCGGCCTGGGTGTAGCCGAAGACATGGCCGAGGTGCAGGCTGCCCGAGGCGGTGGGCGGGGGCGTGTCGATCGCGAAGATCTGGCTCCGGTCGGCGGCCAGCGCGGCGTCCCGGTCGAAGGCGTTGGCACCGGCGTCCTTCCAGACCGCTACCCACTTCTCCTCCAGGCCGTCGACGGACGGGCGCTCGGGCAGCTCGGCCGGGCGCTGAGGGTCAAGGGGGCGTGCCATCTCGGTCATGTCGGGCATTCTCCCAGAACGCCGAGAGGTCTCCGAACCGGTACGTCCCGCGCCAGAAAATGTTCCCGCCGAGAGGTCACGGTTTGGTCAAGATCGACGGATATCTTTGACCTTGATGCGCTGGCGCCAAGACAGTGGGGACCATGCTCGGAACCAATCTGTGGCCAATGGCGGCCGAACAAGACCCGACGAAGCGTCAGGATCCGGAATGGATCACCAACCTCGAGAAGGTGGTGGACGAGAACTTCAAGACCATCACCGAGTGGTCCGAGAAGATCATCTTCTTCGAGATCCCGGGCATCCCGATGCCCTTCGTGGTGCTGTGGCTGATCATCGCCGCGATCTTCATCACCCTCTACCTCGGCTTCATCCAGGTCCGGGGGATCCCGACGGCCTTCGAGGTCATCCGGGGCAAGTTCTCCTCCAAGGACGACCCGGGCGAGATCCCGCACTACCAAGCTCTCACCTCCGCGCTGTCCGGCACCGTCGGCCTGGGCAACATCGCCGGTGTCGGCGCGGCCGTGACGATGGGTGGCCCCGGGGCGACCTTCTGGATGATCATGCTCGGCCTCTTCGGGATGGCCACCAAGTTCGCGGAGTGCACGCTGGGCGTGAAGTACCGCGAGCTGCGCGAGGACGGGACCGTCGCCGGTGGCCCGTTCACCTACCTGCCGGTGGCCTTCGCCAAGTTCCCCAAGTTCCTCTCCGTCGGCCTGACCGGGCTGTTCGCCATCGCGATCCTCTTCTTCGGCGTCGGCGGCGGCAACATGTTCCAGTCCAACCAGACCTACTCCCAGGTCGTCACGGTGCTCGACCCCGACGGCACCGGCTTCATCTCCTCGACCAGCGGCAGCCTCGTGGTCGGTCTGATCATCGCCGCCCTCGTCGGCCTGGTGATCATCGGCGGCATGAAGTCGATCGGCCGGGTCACTTCCACCCTGGTCCCGCTCATGGGTGGCATCTACGTGCTGGCCTGCCTGTTCGTGATCTTCTTCAACATGTCGGAGGTGCCCGGCGCGATCGCGAGCATCTTCTCCGGCGCGTTCACCGGCGAGGGCGTCCTCGGCGGCATCGTCGGCGTGATCATCGTCGGCATGACGCGGGCCGCCTTCTCCAACGAGGCCGGCCTGGGCTCCGCCCCCATCGCGCACTCGACCGTGAAGACCCGTCGCCCGGTCTCGGAGGGCTTCGTGGCCCTCTTCGAGCCCTTCATCGACACGGTCGTCATCTGCACCATGACGGCGCTGACCATCACCATCGCCAACACCGACTACTTCCAGGGCGAGCGGGAGGCCTACATCGCGGCCGACGGCGACTACAGCCCCGGCGGCGTCGACATCACCTCCGACGCCTTCGGCGAGCACATCTCCTGGTTCCCGGCCGTGCTGGCCCTGGCCGTGGCGCTGTTCGCCATCTCCACCCTGATCACCTGGTCCTACTACGGCCAGCGCGCCTGGAACTACCTCTTCGGCGACTCGCGGGTCTCCACCCTGATCTACCGGGTGGTCTTCCTGCTGTTCACCGTGCTCGGCGCGATCCTGTCCTTCGGCCAGGTGCTCACCTTCGCCGACAACTTCCTCTTCGTCTGCGCCTTCGTCAACCTGCTCGGTGTCTACCTGCTGCTGCCGGTCATCAAGCGCGAGATGAAGGAGTACCTCGAGGACCGCAAGTCCGGGCGTCTGCTCCAGCTGGGCCTGGAGGACGCCGACAAGGAGATCCCGGTCGAGGAGCTCGCCGGTGAGAACCAACTCGTCGACGAGACCGGCCGCAACCGCGTCGCTGCCGGCGTGGGTGCCGAGGAGCTCCGCGCCGGGGAGGGTGCCATGGTGCGGCGCGAGGGCGTCGCGGCCGACTGGGACGACCAGGACGACGACGGCTTCGGCGTCGGCGCACCGACGACCCCCTACCCGCCGCCGCAGCGCCGCCGCGCCGCCCACCGCGAGGGCCTCGACACCGACGACGACGGCTTCGGTCGTGGTGGGGCCACCACCCCCTACGAGCCGCCCCGTCGCGGTGAGGAGCCCGGACGCCACGCCGACGGCCGGACCCCGGGCGTCGACGAGGACGGTGACGGCGATCCCCGTCGCTGACGGAGAGTGATCCGGTGAGGGCCGGGCAGGTGCGATCCGCACCCGCCCGGCCCTTCCGCATACCCTCCGGATCTGGTCGCGTGGGCGCCGGAGGATGGCGTCAGGCCGGCGGGTGCAGCGCCCCCCGGACGATGGTGGCGAGCACGGGCCTGGGGTCGGAGCTGTCGTGACGGGCGACCCGGTGCAGGATGAGGCCCTCTAGGCAGGCCGCGACCGCCTCCGCGGCGGTCGTCGGATCAGGGGCGCCGAGCCGCTCCAGCTGCGGGGCGGTCAGGGCGATCAGCTGGGCCCGGCCCGCCGAGAGCGCCGGGCGCAACGTGTCGTCGTGGCTGCCTTCCATGAAGAGCCACAAGCGGGCCGTCGAGGCGGTGCGCCCCGGTCCCGTGACCAGGTCCAGCAGCCCCGCCAGCGCCTCGACCAGCTCCTCCTCGTCGTCCGGCGCGAAGCCGCTGCCGACGGCCGGCACCTCCCCGCCCAGGATGGCCTCCGCGCACCCGGACAGGAGCGCGGCGCGGGTCCGGAAGACGTTGGACGTGGAGCCCTTGGGCAGCCCGGCGGCCTCGTCGATGCGCAGGTGGGTCAGGGCGCGCAGGCCCTGGGTGCCGAGGAGCTCGATCGCGGCGGCCAGGACCCGGTCACGGTTGCTGGGGGAGGACGTCACCCCGTGACTATAGGCATAGTTGACGGCGACAACGAGGACTGGCTCAGGCGTAGACGCGGCCGGGGTTCATGATCCCGAGCGGGTCGAAGAAGGCCTTGAGCCCGCGCTGCCGAGCCAGCTCGGCCTCGCCGAGCTCTTCCGCGAGCCACGGGGCCTTCTGCTGGCCCACGCCGTGCTCACCGGTGACCGTCCCACCCAGCGCCCACGCGGCCCGGACCAGCTCGTCGAAGGCCCGCTGCGCCGCGGCCAGGCTCTCCGGGTCGGTGTCGTCGTAGAAGAAGCATGGGTGCAGGTTGCCGTCCCCGGCGTGCCCGCCGCAGGTCGCCTCGAGACCGTGCCGGTCCGCGATGACGTGCACCTGCCGGACGAGGTCGCCCAGCCGAGCGACCGGCACGCAGATGTCCTCGATGAAGCGGGGCCCGCGGGCCTTGAGCGCGGGGTTGAGCACGCGGCGCCCCTCCATGAGCAGGTCCGCCTCGGCGCGGTCGTCCGCGACGGCCACCTCGCTGGCCCCGGCGGCGGTGAGCAGCTCCGCATACTCCTGCACGTCCTCCTGCGCGTGCCCGGGCCGGTCGGACTGCACGAGGAGCACCCCGCCGGACCCCAGGGGGAAGCCGTAGTCGCCGTAGCCTGCACCGCGTCGATGCTGGGCCCGTCGAGCATCTCGACCAGGCTGGGCGTGTGGCGGGTGCCGCGCAGGGCGGCGATGCCCTCGATCGTCGCGTCCAGGGTGGGGAAGACCGCCAGCACGGTCAGGGCCGGGTCGCCGAGGGGGACCAGGCGCAGCACCGCCTCGGTGACGACGCCCAGCGTGCCCTCCGAGCCGACGAAGAGCCCGGTGAGGTCGTAGCCCGCGACCCCCTTGGCCGTCTTCCGTCCGGTCCGCATCACCTCGCCGCCGGGCAGCACGACCTCCAGGCCGCGGACGTAGTCGGCGGTGACGCCGTACTTCACGCAGCACAGGCCGCCGGCGTTGGTCGCGATGTTGCCGCCGATCGAGCACATGTGGCTGCTCGCCGGGTCGGGCGGGTAGGCCAGCCCGTGCTCGGCCGCGGCTGCCTTGAGGTCGGTGTTGATCACGCCCGGGCCGACGACGGCGATCCGCTCGACCGGGTCGATCTCGATCGAGGTCATCGCCTCGGTCGAGAGCACGATCGCGCCCGGGAGCGCGCAGGCCGACCCGGTGGTCGAGGTGCGTGCTCCCTGCGGGACGACGGGTATGCGGTGCGCTGCCGCATACCGGAGCGTCGCCTCGACGTCCGCGCGGCTGCGCGCACGGACCACGGTGAACTCGTCCCCGGTGAAGGCCTGCGCCTGCGGGTAGGCGTCGGCCGCGTAGCCGGCCGCGATCGCGGGGTCGGTGACGACGCGGTCGCCGAGCAGTTCGAGCAGGGGTGCGGTGTGGGCTGCCGACATGGGCGACTGGGAGGGGGACATGACCCGAGCCTACGAGCCTGTGGACAGGCCCCACGGCTTCCCTCGGTTCCTGGGCACGATGGGTGGATGGGGGATCTCTGGAGCGAGGTGGTGGCGCCGCTGCTGGCCGCGCAGGACGGGGTGCTGACCGGGTCGCAGCTGCAGGAGCGCGCCGTGCCGGTCAAGGTGGTGCGTCGCTGGGTGTCGTCCGGTCGGCTGCTGCGGCTGCGCCGCAACGTCCTGGTCGACGGTGAGCTGTGGCGTGCTGCGGCGTCCTGGGAGAAGCACGCCATCCGTGCTCGTGCGGTGATGCGGGGGAGGGGTGTCGGGCCGGACCTGGCGGGCGCCAGCGCGACAGCCGGCGACGCGTCCCCGAGCGCGGCCCTCAGCCACCACAGCGCGCTGGCCCTCATGGGGCTGTCGCTCCACGGGGTGGACGACCTGGTCCATCTCGTCGTCCCGGGCTCGGCGGAGAGCCGGCGGCGAGGCGGCCTGGTGCAGCACGCCTGCGTCGGGCGCGACCGGATCGTGGACTCCTTCGGCCTGCCCACCGTGACGCCTGCCGTGGCCTGCGTGCAGGTGGCGGCGGACTTCGGGGTGGAGGCCGGCCTGGTCGCAGCGGACTCTGCCTTGCGGCTCGGGCTGTGCACGCGGGTCGACCTCGAGGAGCTCGGCGGCTGGAGCTGGCTGCGGCATCGACGCCCTGCGGCGGAGACCGTGATCGCGCGCGCCGACGGCAGGCACGAGAGCGCGGGCGAGTCGCGGAGCGCCTGGGTGATGCACCTCCTCGGCTATCGCGTCCGGCCTCAGGTCAAGATGGTGGACGCCGACGGCACCTTCATCGCCCGCGTCGACTTCCTGCTGGAGGGCGAGGGCGTCATCGTCGAGTTCGACGGGATGCTCAAGTACGCGTCCCAGGCGGACCTCGCAGCCGAGAAGCTGCGCGAGGACCGGCTGCGGGCGATGGGCTACGAGGTGGTGCGGCTGACCTGGGCCGACCTGGACCGACCCGAGGCAGTGCGGGGCAAGATCGAAGCGGCCCTCCGGCGAGCTCGATCGCGGCGAGCCGGTTGACGCAGACGTCAATCGGCCACATCCTGGCCCGACCGGCCAGTTATAACCGGCCGGTCGGGCCGACATCTGGCCGGTTGACGTGGAGGGAAAGCGGCGGGGGAGGAGCGGCCGGCCGCAACGGGGCAGATCCGGCCTCCGCGAAGGGCTACCATGGTCGGCAGCAGCGTCCGAGCCGTCATCAGCGGCGAGCTTGCGGAAGAACAGGTCCCGCGCACCGGCGGCGGCCCCACTAGACCCGCACGGGGCAGGCCCGTCACAGCCGCAGCAGTGAGTGGTGCGCGACCGCGCCGAGCTGCAGCCCAAGAGCCGCGGCGGGGCAAGGTCGCGCGCAAGCGAGGTGGTACCGCGGTGCGCACCGGCCCAGCCCGGCGTGCGTCGTCCTCGGAACGCCAGAAGACCGCACCACTCACGCACAACGCACGAGGAGCCGCCCCACCATGGCCTATCCGCTCACCAGCACCTCCGGCAACGCGCTCACCTCCAGCCCGCGCTTTCCGGAGATCGAGGAGGCCGTGCTCGCCTACTGGAAGGAGCACGACACCTTCGTCAAGAGCGTCGAGGCGCGCGAGGCGGGCGAGGACGGCGCCAACGAGTACGTCTTCTACGACGGCCCGCCCTTCGCCAACGGCCTGCCGCACTACGGCCACCTGCTGACCGGCTACGTCAAGGACGTCGTGCCCCGCTACCAGACGATGCGCGGCAGGCGGGTCGAGCGGCGCTTCGGCTGGGACACCCACGGGCTGCCCGCCGAGCTCGAGGCGATGGACCAGCTCGGCATCAAGACCAAGGACGAGATCCTCGGGCTCGGGGTGGAGGCCTTCAACGCCAAGTGCCGCGAGTCGGTGCTGAAGTACACCCAGGAGTGGGAGAACTACGTCACCCGGCAGGCGCGCTGGGTCGACTTCGGCAACGACTACAAGACGCTCAACGTCGAGTTCATGGAGTCGGTGCTGTGGGCGTTCAAGAGCCTCTACGACAAGGGGCTGGTCTACGAGGGCTTCCGCGTGCTGCCCTACTGCTGGAACGACCAGACGCCGCTGTCCAACCACGAGCTGCGGATGGACGACGAGGTCTACCAGGTGCGCCGTGACCCGGCCGTCACAGTCGGTCTGCGCATCCTTGGCGACGACGAGCTCGCCGGCGCGCTGGCGCTCGTCTGGACGACCACGCCGTGGACCCTGCCGTCCAACCTGGCGATCATGGTCGGCGAGGACATCGAGTATGTCGTGGTCGAGTCGGACTTCACCGGCACCACCGAGCGCTACGTGCTCGCGGAGGCCCGCGTGGGGGCCTACCGGAACGAGCTCGGCGAGGACCCGAAGGTCGTCGCGCGCCTGACCGGCGCCGAGCTGGCCGGCCGGTCCTATGTGCCGCCGTTCTCCTACTACGTCGGCTGGGAGCGGGCGCACCGCATCGTCACGGCCGAGTTCGTCACCACGACCGACGGTTCCGGCCTGGTGCACACCGCCGGCGCCTTCGGTGAGGACGACAAGGTGGTCACCGACCGCGAGGGCATCGAGGCCGTCATGCCGGTCGGCCCCGACGGCGCCTTCACCGCCCCGGTGGAGGAGTACAAGGGGATGCTCGTCTTCGACGCCAACGTGCCGATCATGGACCACCTCAAGGCGGCCACCAAGAACCAGGCGCCCGGCGCCGAGCATCAAGGCCAGGGCTCGGTCACCGAGGGCACCGTCCTGCTGCGTCGCGAGGCCTACGACCACTCCTACCCCCACTGCTGGCGCTGCCGGCAGCCGCTGATCTACAAGGGGGTGTCGTCCTGGTTCGTCGAGGTGACGAAGTTCAAGGACGACATGCTGCGCACCAACGAGCAGATCACCTGGGTGCCCGACCACGTCAAGCACGGCCAGTTCGGCAAGTGGCTGGCGAACGCCCGCGACTGGTCCATCTCCCGCAACCGCTTCTGGGGCAGCCCGATCCCGGTGTGGCGCTCGGACAACCCGGAGTATCCCCGCATCGACGTCTACGGCAGCCTCGCCGAGCTCGAGGCCGACTTCGGCGAGCTGCCGCGCGACCGGGAGGGCAACGTCGACCTGCACCGGCCGTTCGTCGACGAGCTGACCCGGCCCAACCCGGACGACCCGACCGGGCAGAGCACGATGCGGCGCGTCGAGGACGTGCTGGACGTCTGGTTCGACTCCGGTTCGATGAGCTATGCCCAGGTGCACTACCCCTTCGAGAACGCCGACTGGTTCGAGCACCACTTCCCGGCCGACTTCATCGTCGAGTACATCGGGCAGACCCGCGGCTGGTTCTACACCCTGCACATCCTGGCGACCGCGCTCTTCGACCGCCCCGCCTTCAGCACCTGCATCAGCCACGGCATCGTGCTGGGCAACGACGGGCAGAAGATGTCAAAGTCGCTGAAGAACTACCCGGACGTGCGCGAGGTCTTCAACCGCGACGGCGCCGACGCGATGCGCTGGTTCCTCATGTCCTCACCCATCCTGCGCGGCGGCAACCTCATTGTCACCGAGCAGGGCATCCGCGACGGCGTGCGCCAGACCATGATCCCGCTGTGGAACGCGTGGTACTTCTTCGGCCTCTACGCCAACGCCGCCGGCTATGAGGCGACGTGGTCGACCGCGTCCACGCACGAGCTGGACCGCTACATCCTGGCCAAGGCGGGCGAGTTCGTCGGCGCGGCGCAGCAGGCCTTCGACCGCAACGAGATCGCCGTGGCGGCCGACACGATCCGCGACTTCGTGGATGTGCTGACCAACTGGTACATCCGCCGCTCCCGCGACCGCTTCTGGGCCGAGGACCACGCGGCTTTCGACACGCTCTACACGGTGCTCGAGGTGACCTTCCGGGTCGCCGCCCCCTTGCTCCCGTTGCTGACGGAGGAGGTATGGAGAGGGCTCACCGGGGGTGAGTCGGTGCACCTGACCGACTGGCCGGCTGCCGGGGACCTGCCCGCCGACGACGAGCTGGTCGAGGCGATGGACACCGTGCGCGAGGTCTGCTCGGCCACGCTGGGTCTGCGCAAGGCCGAGCAGCTGCGGGTGCGCCTGCCGCTGTCGACGCTGACGATCGCCACCGCGCAGGCCGAGGTGCTGGGCCGTCACCCCGGCCTGGCCGACATCGTGCGGGACGAGGTGAACGTGCGCGAGGTGCGCGTCATCGACGTCGCCGACGCGGCGGCGGCAGACTTTGGCGTGCAGCAGAAGCTCACGGTCAACGCCCGCGCCGCCGGTCCCCGCCTGGGCAAGGACGTGCAGACCGCGATCAAGGGCTCCAAGAGCGGCGACTGGTCGGTGGCCGAGGACGGCACGGTGACCTCCGGCGGGCTCGAGCTGGTCGAGGGGGAGTACACCCTCGAGACCATCGTCTCCGACGCCGGTGGCGCCTCGCAGGCGACCGCGATGCTCCGCGGGCAGGGCGGCGGCTTCGTCGTGCTCGACACCGAGGTGACCCCGGAGCTGGCCCGTGAGGGTCTGGCCCGTGACCTGGTCCGTGGGGTCCAGGGCGCCCGCAAGGACGCCGGCCTGGAGATCACCGACCGGATCAGCCTGACCGTCGTCGGTGACGACGAGGTGTGGGAGGCCGCGACCGAGCACCAGAAACTGGTCATGGACGAGACCCTCGCCGTGCAGTTCGGCGCGGCCGGTGCCGGCACCCCCCTGCCCAAGCCCAAGAAGCACGGCCTGGGTGGCGGGAGCGACCCTGACGGCGGGACGCAGCCCCGGCCCACCGCATACACCGCCTCCGTCGACCTCGGTGGTGGCCACACGGTCGAGGTCCTGATCAGCAAGGTGGAGGGACGATGAGCGACCAGTTCTTCGACGGCAACGAGCTCCCCCTCGACGACGCGGCGGAGCTGCCGGTCGACGCCGGGGCGGCCGTCCCCGACGTCCGGTCGGTCCGGCGCCGGGCCGAGGGCGTCGAGGAGGTCTCGCCGGAGCTGCGGGCGCGCTACGAGGGTGTGGTCGAGGAGATCCTGGCCCGCACCCCCGAGCACATGCCCGAGCCGACCCTGCACCGCGTCCAGCGGGTGATGGAGCTCATGGGCGACCCGCAGCGGGCCTTCCCGATGATCCATCTGACCGGCACGAACGGGAAGACCTCGACCACGCGGATGATCGAGCGGATCCTGCGCGAGATGGGGCTGCGGACCGGGCGCTTCACCAGCCCGCACCTGCACGACATGCGTGAGCGGATCGCCCTGGACGGTGAGCCGATCTCGATCGAGGCCTTCCTGGCGGCCTATGACGACGTCATGCCGTTCGTGCAGATGGTCGACCTGGAGTCGATGGCCGACGAGGACCCGCAGCGGCGCGTGCTCATGACCTATTTCGAGGTCGTCGTGTGCCTGGGCTTCGCGGCCTTCGCCGACGCGCCGGTCGACGTCGCGGTCGTGGAGGTCGGGCTCGGCGGTGTCTGGGACGCGACCTCGGTCGCCGACGGGGTCGTCTCCGTCGTCACCCCGGTCTCGATCGACCACACCCGCCTGCTCGGTGACAGTATCGAGGAGATCGCCACCGAGAAGGCCGGCATCATCAAGCCCGGTGCGATCACCGTCGTCGGCGTCCAGGAGGACGAGGCGATGTCGATCCTGGTCGAGCGGGCCGAGGAGGTCGGGGCCGACCTCAAGGCCGAGGGCCTCTCCTTCGGCGTCCTGTCCCGCGAGGTGGCGGTCGGTGGCCAGCAGGTCTCGATCCGGGGCCTGGCCGCGGATTATCACGACCTCTTCCTGCCGCTCTTCGGCGCGCACCAGGTGCACAACGCGGCCATGGCCGTGGCGGCGGTCGAGGCCTTCGTGGGCGGGGGCGAGCAGCACCTGACCGACGAGGTCCTGCGTGGCGGGCTGGCGGGGGTCACCTCGCCCGGCCGTCTCGAGATCGTGCGGCGCTCGCCCACGGTCGTGGTCGACGCGGCGCACAACCCCGCCGGGGTGGAGGCGCTGGTGGAGGCGGTCCGGGAGTCGTTCACCTTCACCCGGCTCGTCGGCCTGCTGGCCGTGCTCCAGGACAAGGACGTCGAGCCGATGATCCGCGCGCTCGAGCCGATCCTGGACCACGTCGTGGTCAGCCGCACCACCTCACCGAGGGCCATCCGCCCAGCCCGGTTGGGTGAGATGGTGGCCGAGTACTTCAGCGAGGACCGCGTCACGGTCGTCGACGACCTGCCCGACGCCCTCGACGTCGCGGCCGGGCTGGCCGACGACGCGGGAGCCGGCGGAGGCGTCGCCGGCGCCGTCCTGGCCACCGGCTCGGTCACCACGGCCGCCGAGGTCCGTCAGCTGCTCGGCGTCACCACCACCTGACCCGCCCCCGAGCCGACCGGCGACACGCTCGGTCGTGGGTGGGCGGAGGGGGCGCGACCTCACCAGCTGTCGAAGGAGACGATGCTCTCCACCGGCGGCCGGGCGGCCGGCCGGAAGTCGGTGCCGACCGTCCACGCCACGGGCAGCAGGGCCACCTGGGTGTAGTCCTCCGGGATCCCCAGGATCTCCGCGGCCCGCTCGGCCTGCCGCAGGTGCAGGGTGGTCAGCACCGACCCGAGCCCGCGGGAGCGCAGCGCGAGCTGGAAGCTCCAGACGGCCGGCAGGATCGAGCCGAACCAGGACGCCTGGCCGGCCAGCGGGAGCCCGGTCGGGTCACCCTTGGCGCAGGGGATGACGTGCACCGGCACGCGGTGCAGCACCGACGGCGACTACCAGGGTTGGAAGCCGGGGGCCTCCGGATAGCGGCCGTCCAGCAGGCTCAGGATCTCGTCGGCGAGCTCCTGGCTGTCCTCGTCCGTCGCGTGCACCAGGAGTCGTGGCCCGATGGCCTCCGCCGGGATGCCGAACGCCGTGAGCGCCTGGAGGCCGAGGGCGGCCTTCTGCTCGCCGGAGACATAGCGGGCGAAGGGCTGATGGAAGCTCCTGACCCAGTCCTGGGAGGGCGCGGGCTCGCCGCCCACGTCCGCGAAGGCGTCCGGGCGGTCCACCATCAGCCGCTTCAGGGCAGCGGTGAGGGTCTCGGTGACCTGCAGCTCCGCATACCGAGCAGAGGCGTGGTCGTCGATCTCGTCCCAGCGCTCGGCGTGCTCAGGACCCTCCAGGCCGGAGTCGTCGAGCGCCTCGTAGGCCCGTGCGGTCTCGTCGATCAGCGCGACCACGTCGGCCAGCCCGAACCATGCGAAGCCGGCGCGGCCCTCGCCGGACCACCCCTCGCCGATCTCCATCTCGATCCCCGAGACGACGCTGCCGGCGGCGGCGTAGCCGTCGAAGCGCAGCGCCCGGGCCAGGGCGAGGTCACCCTCGCGGTCGCTGGCGGCCACGCCGGCGGTCGCGCGGTTCCAGACCTGGACCGCGCGGTCGGCCAGGCCCTCCCCGGCCGCCTGCTCCCCGTCAGTGGTCATGGCCACCGCCACCCTCGGTGGTGTCCGCGTCGTCCTCGGGCTGGTCGGTCTGCTCGGCATCACCGGTCGAGGTCGTCGCGTCGTGGCCGTTCCGCAGCCAGGCGGAGACGTCCTCGCGAGGCTCGGACCCCCGGTCGCGCAACCACCGGTCCATGAGCTCGATCTCGCCGGTCTGGGCGTCGGCCATCCGCTGGGCGACCGCGAGCACGTCGGGGTCCTTGGCGCCGTGGATCGCCGCCTCGGCCATCTGCACCCCGGCGATGTGGTGCGTGGTCATCAGCTGCAGGAAGAGCACCTCGGCCTCTTCGCCGCTGGCGTCGGTCAGCTCCTGGATCTCCACCGGGGTGGCCATGCCGGGCATGGTGACGCCGGGCGGGAGCTCCATCGAGGAGTGGTCGTGCTCGGAGTGGCCCTCCATCCACAGCATCCGCTCGCCCTCGCGGGCCCGCGGCAGGTCCCACTCGCCCAGCCAGGTCGCCATGACGCCGCGCTCGAACTCCTGGTTGTTGATGATGTCCGTCGCCAGCCTGCGGATCGACTCGTCGTCGGTGCGCTGCATCACCAGCACCGACATCTGCGTCGCCTGCGCGTGGTGCTCGCTCATGTCGCGGGCGAAACCGGCCTCGACGCTGTCGTCGGCCGGGTGGTGCGGGGAGAAGGTCAGCCACCCCAGCAGCACCCCCAGGCACAACGAGGCGATGCTCACCAGCGCGAGGGCGGGCGCGCCGAAGGTCCGCCACCGCTCGCGCGACATCGTGGGCCGACGGACGACGGTCTCGTCCCCGGTCTCCGGGGCGGTCACGAGCGGGGGACCAGGTCGGTGGACGTCCCGCTGCTGCAGGCGGCGCCGAACTCCGGGGTGGTCTCCGGGTTCTGCTTGAACTCCCGCACGTAGGCGGTCAGCACCTTCTCGTCAGCCGAGTCCAGCTTGAGCTGGTTGCCCCAGCTGCTGGCGGCGACCGGGGTGTCCTGGTCGGCCTTGGGCGAGACGAGCATGTAGTCCTGCTCACCCAGCTTCTTCAGCACCTCGATCTGCTCGGCAGGCAGGTCCGGCTGGTAGGTCAGCCAGACCGCACCGTGCTCCAAGGAGTGCACGGCGTGCTCGTCGGGGATCTCCTCGTCGTAGACGCCGCAGTTCCACCACGCGTCGTGGTGCGGGCCCCCGACGGGCGGGTTCTCGGTGTACTCGATCGGCTCCGCGCGGTGCGCGGCAGCCTCATACTCATAGCTCTTGACGCCCGACAGGTCGGCCAGGGCGGGGCTGTCCTTGATGATCGCCCAGGTGATGCCGCCCACGATGAGGGCGACGACGAGCGCGGCGGACCCCCAGATCATCAACCCGCGGCGACGCTCCGCGGAGGCGTTCGCCTTCTGGATCTGGGCGACTTTGCTGGCGCGGTCGCCAGGTGTGTTTCGGTCGGGACGCGGCACGGTCGGGGCTCCTGTGGGGACGGGCAGGACGGACAGAGGCACAAGGGTATGTGGTTTTTCTCGGGAGTTCCTGAGAACTCACCCAGGTGCGGTCTGGGATGATCTGCCGCGTGGCAGAACATCCAGCATCCTCCAGACCTGGCCCGATGACCCGACGGCTCGGCAGCGCGACCCTCCTGGCGCAGGCGATCTCGGTCTTCTTCGGAGGGCTGGTGGCCTGGCAGCTGGACGAGGCCTTCGGCGGGGACCGCGGCATCACCCTGCTCTGGGTGATCGGGGCCATCTCCGTCCTGTGCCTGGTGGCCGCCGGCGCGCTGCGCACCCGGGCCGGTGTGGTGCTGGGGTGGGTGGCCCAGGTGCTGACCCTGACCAGCGGGCTCATCCTCCCGGCGATGGTGGTCGTCGGACTTCTCTTCGCGCTCCTGTGGTGGCTCTGCCTGCACCACGGCGGGCGCATCGACCGTGACCGCGCGGCGTGGGCCGCGGAGCAGGGGGCCTGACCGATGGACTTTCTCACCGCAGCGATCCTCGGTCTGGTGCAGGGCCTGACCGAGTTCCTCCCCATCTCCTCCAGCGCCCACATCTCGATCGTCGGCCGGGTCATCGGCCAGGACGACCCGGGCGCGGCCTTCACCGCCATCAGCCAGCTGGGCACCGAGGCGGCCGTCCTCATCTACTTCTGGCGCGACATCGTCCGGATCATCAAGGCCTGGTTCGCCTCCCTGGCCGGCCGGATCCCGCGCAACGACCCCGACGCGGTCCTGGGCTGGTGGGTGATCCTGGGCACCTTCCCGATCGCGATCCTGGGCCTGGCCCTGCAGGACTGGATCGAGACCGACCTGCGCAGCCTGTGGATCACCGCCACGATGCTGCTCGTCTTCGCCTTCGTCATCCTGGCCGCCGAGCGCGTGGCCACGCAGCGCAAGGAGCTGCGCGACCTGACCTGGAAGGACGGCCTGGCCTTCGGCTTCTGGCAGGCGCTCGCGCTCATCCCTGGCGTCTCCCGCAGCGGCGGCACGATCGCCGGTGGTCTGTTCATGGGCTACACCCGCGAGGCTGCGGCGCGCTACTCGTTCCTGCTGGCCATCCCGGCCGTCCTGGCCTCCGGCGGGCTCCAGCTCGTCAAGGTCTTCACCGGCGACGCCCTCGGCTCCGGCACCGCGTGGGGACCGATCTGGGTCGCCACCGCGATCGCCTTCGTCGTCGGCTATGCCGTGATCGCGTGGTTCATGCGCTACATCACCACCCACACCTTCACGCCGTTCATGATCTACCGGATCGTGCTGGCCCTCGTGCTCTTCGCCCTGCTGGGCATGGACGTGATCCAGCCCTGAGCCTTTGAGCTCCGGCACCTCTGCGGCGGGCTTCACGACGCGCCTCAGTACCCTGGAGCCGTGACTGAGACTCCCCAGACCGAACGTTCCCTCGTCCTCGTCAAGCCCGACGGCTACCGTCGCGGCCTGACCGGCGAGGTGCTGCGCCGCATCGAGGCCAAGGGTTACACCCTCGCGGCGCTGGCCGTCGTGACCCCGACCCAGGAGCAGTTGGCCGCCCACTACGCCGAGCACGAGGGCAAGCCCTTCTACGAGCCGCTCGTGGAGTTCATGTCCTCCGGGCCCGTCACCGCCGTCGTCATCGAGGGCAACGGCTGCATCCCCGGCTTCCGCTCGCTCGCCGGCGCGACCGACCCGACCGCCGCTGCGCCGGGCACCATCCGTGGTGACCTCGGCCGGGACTGGGGCGTGAAGGTCCAGCAGAACATCGTCCACGGCTCCGACTCCCCGGAGTCCGCCGCGCGCGAGATCGCGATCTGGTTCCCCGAGCTGGGCTGACACCGGGCACGACCCTCGGCCGGCCGCAGAAGCAGGTCCCGCCCACCCGGGCGGGACCTGCTTCTTCGTTTGCGGGTCGGCTTCCGGTTGCGCCCCTTCGACGTCGTCAGCAGAGTGTGGCCACGGGCCATCGTCGGGTGGCCACCGACCAGGAGGTTGCAGATGGGCACGCACGAGAACGAGAACGGCCGAAGCAACGAGAACGGCGGCGGCGGCGACGGCGTCGCGGCCGACGAGAGCTTCCAGGACACCAACCTCGACCAGGACGGGCTGCACGATGCCTTCGAGTCGCTCGACCCTGACACGGCAGGTGGCGCACCACTGAGCAGCGCCAGCGCGGATGGCGGTGCCGACGGTGGCGCGGATGGCGGCGCTGACGGTGGCGCGGATGGTGGTGCTGACGGTGGCGCGGATGGTGGTGCTGACGGTGGCGCGGATGGCGGTGCTGATGGTGGTGCCGACGTGGCCTCCGGCGGTGGCGAGGGTGCCAGCGAGGACCTCACGGGCTCGGTCGGCCGTGACGGCGGTGCCGGTGGCGGTGCCGATGGCGGTGCCGATGGTGGTGCCGACGGCCAGGCCGGATGACCACGACGCACGCCGACGGGCAGGGGGCCGCGCGGGATCGCGCGGCCCTCGCCCGTCTCCTCGGCCACACGTCCGTCGACGATTTCGCCGCGCAGCACTGGGGGCGCAAGCTCCACCTGGCCACCGTGGAGGAGCGTGGCGGGGACGACTTCGCCGACCTCTTCAGCCTGGCCGCCGTCGACGAGCTGATCAGCCAGCGCGGCCTGCGCACGCCCTTCCTGCGGGTGGCCAAGGACGGCACGACCCTGCCCGACCGGGCCTTCACCTCCGGCGGCGGCATCGGGGCCGGCATCGCCGACCAGGTCAACGACGACAAGCTCCTCCAGCTCTTCGCCAACGGGGCCACGATCGTCCTCCAGGGACTGCACCGCACCTGGGCCCCGATCCGCGAGCTCAGCGCCGACCTCGCCGCCGACCTCGGTCACCCGGTGCAGGTCAACGCCTACATCACCCCGCCGCAGAACCAGGGTTTCGCCGACCACTACGACATCCACGACGTCTTCGTCCTGCAGATCCACGGCGAGAAGCGCTGGGCGCTCCGTGAGCCCGTCCTCGACGCCCCCCTGCGTGATCAGCCCTGGACCGATCGCCGGGGCGAGGTGGAAGAGGCGGCCGCGCGGGCCCCATACCTGGACACCACCCTGCGCCCGGGTGACTGCCTCTACCTGCCGCGCGGTTGGATCCACAGCGCCCGCGCCCTCGGCGGCGTCACCGCGCACCTGACCATCGGCGTGCACCAGTGGACCCGCCACCACCTGGCCGAGGCGATGCTGGACCGGGCCCGCGCCGGGCTCGCGGACGCCGGGCAGGTGCGCGCCAGCCTGCCGCTCGGCGTCGACCTCACCGCCGCGGACCGGCTGACGGACGAGGTCGAGACCGCCCGCGAGGCGCTGCTGGATGCCGTGCGTGCGCTCCCCGCGGACGAGATCGTGCGGGTCCTGCGCGGCAAGGAGCGTGCGGCCCAGCGCCCCGCCCCGGTCGCGCCCCTGGCCCAGCTCGCGGCCGCCGACGCGCTCACCGGCGACGACCTCCTCCGCCTGCGCCCGCACCTCCTGGTCGACGTCCTCCCGGAGCGGGACGGCACCGTCGTGGTGTCCTCACGAGCAGGACGATTCGGTATGCGGCGCGCTCACCTTCCCGCCCTCCGTCGCCTCCTCGACGACGGGCTCGTGCGGGTGAGTGAGCTGGCGGCCGACCCGGACGAGGCGCTCGAGTTGGGCCGCCTCCTGCTGCGGCGAGGGGTGGTCCTGGTGGAGGGCGGCGGGTCAGCCCGGACGACGTGAGGTCGTCATGTCCTGGAGCAGGGCGGCGTGCGCCTCGTCCCAGGTCTGCCGGGGGTGGCGGGGCATGTCCGGCTCCAGGACCGAGTGCCATCCATCCAGCAGCGTGCCTCGGTGGTCCAGGAGGGCCGGCACGGCGAGCGGCACCGGGAAGCCGTTGCGCCACATCGGCTTGTAGCTCGCGACATTGCCCACGTTGGCCTGCCACACCAGCAGCTCCCAGCCGAGGGAGCCGAAGGCGTGGTCGATGACGAGGGCGACCGCTTCGGTCATGACGCCGCGGCCGCGGGCCTGCGGGTGGGTGACGAAGCCGACGTCGCCGCAGCGGCGTTCGCCCTCGCCCGCCACGGGGCGCAGATCGATCGAGCCGACGTAGTCCTGGTCCTGCTCGATCGCCCACGAGATCTGGTCCGGGGAGGGCTGGCTGATGCGGGCGAGATAGTCCCTGGCCATGTCCTCGGTGTAGGGCGACGGCACCGTGGTCCACCGCACCGACTCGGGGTCGAGGCAGCGCTCCAGGACGGGCCCGAGGTCGTCCAGGGTGTGCGGACGGAGGGTCACGCGGGGTCCGGTGAGGACGGGGATCTCCAACGCGGTCGCCATGCGGGAACGCTACCTGCCGTGCGCCTGAGACACTGGAGGGCATGTCCCCTTCCGAGCTGCCCGAGGTCAGCTGCAGCGTCGCCGCCCGTGAGCGGCAGGACCCGATGCTGGGCACGGCGCCGCCGCAGCGTCGCTACCTGCTCGTGGAGCAGGAGGGCGGCTGGGGCCGCACGGGCTTCCCCGAGCTGGCCCTCCAGGGGGACATCCGCGACGAGGTCCAGCGGCGGGCCGAGGCTGCCGGGGCGCGGGTCATGCTGATCCGCCGACCCGGGCGGCACGCCTCCTCGGTGTGTCTCATGCGGGCCTGGTGCGTGGTCGACACCCAGGCCCCGGCGGGCCACAAGGTGACCTGGGGGACGTGGGCCTATCCCGCCGAGCTGCTGTCGGCGGTGGAGCGGGTCGAGGAGCTGGCCGCTGCCGCGGATCTGCCCGCTGCCGACGAGCCGGTCGAGAAGCAGGGCGACGTAGACCCCATACCCTCCTCGTCCGTCGACGAGCCCCTCATCCTCGTCTGCACGCACGGCAAGAAGGACCCCTGCTGCGCGGTCCGGGGACGCCCCGTGGCCGCCGCCCTGGCCGCCCGGCACCCGGAGGCGACGTGGGAGTGCAGCCACACCGGGGGTGACCGGTTCGCGGCCAACGTGCTCCTGCTGCCGGACGGCGCGATCTACGGAGGGCTGGACGTCGACTCGGCGCTCGCTGCGGTGGATGCGCACAGGGACGGCCGGCCGGACACGGCCCACCTGCGCGGCATCAGCGGCTGGCCCCGCCCGGTGCAGGCCGCCGTCGTCGCCGTCCACGAGAAGGCCGGGCCCCTCCCGTGGGGCTCGGTCCGCCCGGTGGGCACGCGGCCGCTCGCCCCTGCGGCCGGTCAGGTCGAGGCGTCGACGGTGCTGCTGCGGCTCGCCGACGGACGTCGCGCGCAGGTCGACGTCCAGGAGCACGTGCGCCCCGCGGCCCAGCTGACCTGCCGCACCGACGCCACGAAGGTCTCGCAGGTGCCGGTGGCCACGGCGGTCCGGTTCGACCCCGCCAGCTGACCTGCCACCCGCCGCGCAGCCGACCCCGCCAGCTGACCCCGCGCCGCGGTCACCCGATGGGGGTCCGGTTGTCTACGATCACCAGGTGACCTCCGCCGCCCGCCCCGCGCCCCGTCGGGGCGGATGGTCCCCGCTCGGGCGCGACGTCGCCGTCGACCTGGGCACGGCGACCACGCAGGTCCACGTCCGAGGCCGGGGGGTCGTGCTCGACGAGCCCAGCCTCGTGGCGGTCGACACCACGACCGGCCGCCTCGTCGCCGCCGGGACCGCCGCCCACGAGATGCTGGGCCGCACGCCCGAGAAGGTCCTCACCCTGCGGCCCCTGACCGACGGCGTCATCACCGACTCCGAGGTCACCGAGCAGATGCTGCGGCACTTCATCGGCACGGTCCGGCCCTCCCGCCTGCTGCGCCCGCGCACCGTCGTCTGCGTCCCCAGCGGCGTCACCGCCGTCGAGCGCCGGGCGCTGGAGGACGCCGCGATCCGGTGCGGGGCGCGCGGGGTCTACGTGCTCGAGGAGGCGATGGCGGCCGCGATCGGCGCCGACCTGCCCGTCGACGCCGCGACCGCCTCGATGGTCGTCGACATGGGTGGCGGCACGACCGATGTCGCGGTCATCTCCCTGGGCGGCATAGTCAACGCCCGCAGCGTCCGCACCGGCGGCGAGGAGGTCGACGAGGCCATCGTCCAGGGCGTCAAGGACGGCCACGACCTGCTGCTGGGGGAGCGCTCCGCGGAGGACATCAAGCTCAAGGTCGGCGCCGTATGGCCCCTCGCGCAGGAGCTGACCACCCGGGTCCGTGGCCGCGACCTGACCACCGGCCTGCCCCGCACGATCGACCTCGGCAGCGAGGAGGTCCGCCGGATGATCGAGCCGGTCACCGCCCAGGTCGTCGAGGCCGTGCGCCAGGTCCTGGACATCTGCCCGCCGGAGCTGTCCGGCGACCTGCTCGACTCCGGCGTGGTCCTCACCGGCGGCGCCTCCCTGCTGCGCGGCTGGGCCGAGCGGCTGCGCCACGAGCTCGGGATCCCGGTCCGCGTGGCCGACGACCCGCAGCACGCCGTGATCCGCGGCGCGGGTGCCTGCGTCGACAACTTCTCCTCGCTGCGACGGGTGCTCGTCAGCACCCCGCACCGCTAGCGCGAGGAGCAGGTATGCGGTCACGCACCTCCTCACGCACCCTCACCGCGGTCGCAGCGAGCCTCACGCTCCTCACCGCGGGCGTGGTCGTCGTCGACCTGGCCCGCCCCGGGTTGACCGCCCCGGTGAGGAAGGCCGTGGCGGACGTCGCGGCCCCCGCGCAGGAGCTGCTCTCCGGCTGGGACGACGGGCGGCTCACCCAGCTGACGGCCGAGCGCAACGAGCTGGCCGCAGAGGTGACCCGGCTGGAGGAAGAGGTCCGGCGCCACGGACAGCTGGAGGCGCTGCAACGCTCGTCGACGTGGGGCGACCACACGCTGGTGCCGGCCCGGGTGGTCGCCTTCTCCCCGTCGACCTCGCCGGTGGGCGGCCGGTCGGTGACGATCGACGTCGGCTCCGCCGACGGGATCTCGGCCGACCAGACGGTGGTCAGCGTCGACGGGCTCGTGGGCAGGGTGCTGCGGGTCGGTGCGTCCAGCAGCGACGTCCTGCTCCTGGGCGACCCGGGGGTGGTGGTCGGGGTGCGCTTCGGGGCCAGCGGCGCGCTCGGCACCGTCCAGGGGACGCCCGCGCCCGGCCTGCCCGCCCGCGGGCACGGGGAGCTGACCCTCACCGCCCTGGGCGACACCGCGATCGAGGTCGGGGACGAGGTCACCACCCTGGGCAGCCCGGACGACCGCCCCTACGCGGCGCAGATCCCGCTCGGGACGGTCACCTCGGTGGACCCCGACCGGGGGCAGCTGGGCGCGACCGCCATCGTGCGCCCGCACGTCGACACCGACCTGCTCGACCTGGTCGCGGTGGTCCTCGTGGACCGCGGCGGGCCAGAGAGTCGGGAGCAAGGGGCGCGAGGGACGTCGGGGGAGCAGGGGGACGAGAGGTGAACCGCATACCCGGGGTGCTGGTGCGCGCGATCCTCCTCGTGCTGGCCGTCCTGCTGCCGAGCGCGTGGCCGGCCGGCGTGGCCCGACCCGACCTGGTGATCCTCGTCGTCGCGGCGGCGGCCCTGATGGGTGGCCCGCGGACCGGGCTGCTCGTCGGCCTCGTCGGCGGGTGGCTGGTCGACCTCGTGCCGCCCGGCGCCGAGCCGCTGGGGGCGAGCGCCCTGACCTACGCCGCGGCCGGGACCGTGCTGGGGCTGGCCCGGCGTTACGCGACCGCCTCGCCCCTGCTGCCCTGGGTCGCCACCTCACTCGCCGCGGCGCTGGTCCTGGGGGTGCGGGCCGTCACGGCCGCCGCCGGCGTCGGGCGGGTCGTCGCCGGTGAGCTCCTCTGGGCCTGGGTCATCACCCTGGTCGTGGCCGTCCTGCTGCTGCCCGGCCTCATCGCCCTCGAGCGATGGCTGCGCGAGAGGCGCTGGGCGTGACGGGTCCCCAGCCACGCCGCGTCGCCCCGTCGCGACGACGTCCACGGGTGGCCGTGGTGCGACCGCAGGTCACCCCACCACGGGTCCGACGCAGCCTCGGGACCAGGCCGGTGCTGGCGGTGCTGCTCACGGTCGTGCTCCTGGGGCTGGTCCTGCTCGGGCGGCTGTCCTACCTGCAGCTCGTGCGGCACGAGGAGCTGGCCGTCGCGGCCGCCGAGGTCAGCACGCGCGAGATCGTCACCCCCGCCCTGCGCGGGCGGATCCTGGCCGCGGACGGTGAGCCGCTGGCGGCCAACGCGCCCTCCAGCGTCCTGACCCTGGACCCCCGGGTCGTGATGGAGTCCGACGACGAGGGCCGGGCGCTGGTGGAGTCCGTCGCCGACGCCCTCGAGCTGCCGGTGGACCAGCTCTGGGGCCGGACGCGGCTGTGCGGCACCCCGGACGCGCCGCCCGTGCCCGCCTGCTTCTCGGGGTCGCCCTACGAGCCGATCCCGATCGCGTACGACGTCGACCCCGTCGCCGCCCTGGCCGTGCTGGAGCGCCCCGAGGCCTTCCCCGGCGTGGCCGTCCAGACCCTGCCGGTGCGTGCCTACCCGGCCCCAGGGCAGGTCAACGCCGCCCACCTGCTGGGCTACCTCGGCCGCCCCACGCAGGAGGAGGTGGACGCCTCCGGGGGCGCGCTCGACCCGCAGGAACGGCTCGGGCGGGCCGGCCTGGAGCAGGTCTACGACCAGGCCCTGCGCGGGACCGCCGGGCGCACCACGGTCACCGTCGACCCGCGTGGGGTCGTGACCGGCCAGGTGGGGCGCACCGACCCGCGGCCCGGGCCCGACCTGGTCACGCACATCGACGTCGACCTCCAGCGCGCGACCGAGGAGGCGCTGCGCACGGCCGTCATCGAGGCGCGGCGCGAGGACTACCCGGCCACGACCGCGGCGGCGATCGTCCTGGACCCCACCACCGGCGCGGTCCAGGCGGCCGCGAGCTGGCCCACCTACGACCCCGGCATCTGGACCCGGGGCGTGACCCAGGGGGAGTACGACCGCCTCCGCGACCCCCGCCGCGGCGAGCCGCTGGTCAACCACCTGGTGGCCGACACCTACCCGCCGGCCTCGACCTTCAAGGTCGTCTCCCTGCCGGCGGCCATCCAGACCGGCGTCGACCCCGAGGACGACTACGCCTGCCCCGGAGCCGTCACGATCGCCGGTCAGCGCTTCACCAACCACGAGTCCGCCGCCCACGGCGAGATCGACATGGACCGCATCATGGAGGTCTCCTGCGACACCACCTTCTACCGCTGGGCGCACGAACATTGGGCCGACCTCGGCGGGGTGGGCCAGGAGTCGGACGCGGGCGACCGCTTCATCGCCGTCGCCCGCGGCTTCGGGCTGGGCCGGCCGACGGGCATCGACCTGACCGCGGAGGCCGCCGGGCTGGTGCCCTCGCGGGAGTGGAAGCGCGACTACTGGGAGGCGACCAAGGACGAGTCCTGCCGCCGGGCCGAGGAGGGCTACCCGGACGTCGAGGACGAGGAGCGGCGCCGGTTCCTGGAGCAGCTGGCCGAGGAGAACTGCGTCGACGGGTGGCAGTGGCGTCCCGGCGACGCGGTCAACTTCGCCATCGGCCAGGGCGACGTCCAGGCGACCCCCGTCCAGGTCGCGGTGACCTTCGCGGCCATCGCCAACGGCGGCCAGCTGTGGCAGCCGACGATCGCCGCGGCCCTGCGTGCTCAGGACGGCACGGTCGTCGAAGAGTTCGCGCCGCAGTCGCAGGGGCGCGTCGCGCTGACCGACGAGGCGCTGGAGGCGGTCCGCAGCGGGCTGGAGGGGGTCAACCTGCGCGGCACGGGAGCCGCCGCGTTCGCAGGGTGGCCGCACGCCGCATACCCCCTGGCAGGGAAGACCGGCTCGGCCGAGGCGTTCGGCAAGCTCGCGACCTCCTGGTACGCCTCCTACGGGCCGACCACCGAGCCCGAGCACGTCGTCGTGGTCGTCGTCGAGGAGGGCGGGCTCGGCTCGGAGACCGCCGCACCCGCCGCCCGCGCCATCTGGGACGCGATCCTTGCCGTAGGGTCAGGCTCGTGAGCGAGACAAGCACCGCGAACGACCCCATCAGCCCCGAGCTGCGCGCCGACGTGCGCCGCCTCTCCACCCTCCTGGGCCAGACCCTGGTCCGTCACCACGGGCAGGAGCTCCTCGACGCCGTCGAGCAGGTCCGGCTCACCACCAAGGCCAGCAAGGAGGGGGACGAGGGTGCGGCCGAGCAGGTGCGGCAGGTCCTCGCCGACCTGCCGCTGACCCGCGCGACCGAGCTGGTGCGGGCGTTCTCGGCCTACTTCCACCTGGCCAACGCCGCCGAGCAGGTGCACCGCGTCCGCAACCTGGCCACCCGTGACGAGGCCGAAGGCTGGCTGGCCAGCGCCGTGCGCGACATCGTGGAGGCGGGCGGGCCCGAGCTGCTGGCCGACACCGTCGAGGAGCTCGACGTGCGGCCGATCTTCACCGCCCACCCCACCGAGGCCTCCCGTCGCAGCGTCCTGACCAAGCTGCGCCGCCTCTCCGACGTGCTGGCCACCTCCACCGAGCCGGACACCCTCGCCCGCCGCCGCCAGGACCGCGACCTCGCCGAGCTGATCGACCTGGTCTGGCAGACCGACGAGCTGCGCCAGACCCGGCCGACGCCGATGGACGAGGCGCGCAACGCCATGTACTACCTCAACGAGGTCCTCTCCACCACGATGCCCGAGCTGCTCGGCGACCTCGCCGACCTGCTGGCCGAGCACGGCGTCCAGACCGACGTCACCCGTCCGCCGGTGCGCTTCGGCAGCTGGATCGGCGGCGACCGCGACGGCAACCCCTTCGTCACCCCCGAGGTCACCCGGGACATCTTGCAGCTGCACGCGCGCACCGCGGTCCGGGTGGCGCTCTCCCTGCTCGACGTCCTGGTCTCCCAGGTCTCCTCCTCCACCGCGATGGTGGAGGTCTCCCCGGAGCTGGAGGAGTCGCTGCGTCAGGACCTGGAGACGCTGCCGCACGTCGACCCGCGCGTCCTCGCCCTCAACGCCCAGGAGCCCTACCGGCTCAAGCTCACCTGCGTGAAGGCCAAGCTGCTCAACGCGCTGGAGCGGATCGAGGCCGGCAACGACCACGAGCCCGGCGTCGACTACGCCGACGTGGGGGAGATCCTCGCCGACCTGCAGCTGGTCTCGGAGTCGCTGCGCCAGCACGGCGGTGAGCTGATCGCCGACGGCCGGATGGCCCGGGCCACCCAGACGATCGCCGGGACCGGCCTGCACCTGGCCACGCTCGACGTGCGCGAGCACGCCGAGAAGCACCACGAGGTGCTGGCACCCCTCTTCGACGCGCTCGGGTCGCCCGCGGCCGTCACCTCCGTCGGTGCTCCGGAGGACGGCGGAGGGTATGCGGCACTCGACCGCCCCTCCCGCGTCACCCTGCTCGGGGAGGAGCTGGGCTCGCGCCGGCCGCTGCTGACCCGGGCCGCCCGGCGCGAGCAGACCCTCGCCGTCTTCGACGAGATCCGCCACGCGATCAAGGACTTCGGCGAGGAGGTCGTGGAGACCTACATCGTCTCGATGACCCAGGGCGCTGACGACGTCCTGGCCGCGGCCGTCCTCGCCCGCGAGGCGGGCCTGATCGACCTGCACGGCGACGCGACCGGAGAGGGTGCCTTCGCCCGCATCGGCTTCGCGCCGCTGCTGGAGACGATCGAGGAGCTGCGCGGTGCGGCCGACCTCGTCGACGCCCTGCTGTCGGTGCCCTCCTACCGCGAGGTGGTGCGGCTGCGCGGGGACGTGCAGGAGGTCATGCTCGGCTACTCCGACTCCAACAAGCAGGCCGGCGTGCTGACCAGCCAGTGGGGGATCCACCAGGCCCAGCGCGCGCTGCGGGACGTGGCGGCGAGGCACGGCGTCCGGCTGCGGCTCTTCCACGGCCGGGGCGGCTCCGTGGGGCGGGGCGGCGGGCCGACCTACGACTCGATCCTGGCCCAGCCCAGCGGGGTGCTCGAGGGCGAGATCAAGTTCACCGAGCAGGGTGAGGTCATCTCCGACAAGTACTCCCTGCCCGCGCTGGCCCGCGAGAACGTCGAGCTGGCCGTGGCCGCCGTCATGCGGGCCACCGCGCTGCACCGCGACCCGCGGACCACCGCCGACGAGCGCGAGCGCTTCGGGCAGGTGATGGACCTCGCCTCGGACGCGGCCTTCGCCGCCTACCGGCGCCTCATCGACGACCCCGACCTGCCGGCCTACTTCGTGGCCTGCAGCCCGGTGGACCAGCTGGGTGAGCTCAACATCGGGTCGCGCCCGAGCAAGCGCCCCGACACCGGCAAGGGCCTGGACGGGCTGCGCGCGATCCCCTGGGTCTTCGGATGGACGCAGACGCGGCAGATCATCCCGGGCTGGTACGGCGTCGGCTCCGGCCTGCGGGCCGCCCGCGAGGCCGGCCACACCGACACGCTCAAGGAGATGCTCGAGCGCTGGAACTTCTTCGGCGCCGTGATCTCCAACGTGGAGATGACCGTGGCCAAGACGGACCTGGACATCGCGGCGCACTACGTGGGGACGCTCGTGCCCGAGGGGCTGCGGCACGTCCTCGACGACATCCGCGCCGAGCTGGACCTGACCGTCACCGAGCTCAAGGCGCTCACCGGTGAGGACGACCTGCTCGACGACCAGCCGACCCTGAAGCGCACCCTCGCCGTCCGCGACAACTACCTGGACCCCATCTCCTACCTCCAGGTCGAGCTGCTCCGCCGGCTGCGCGAGGAGGACGGCGCCGACGAGACGACCAAGGGCCAGCTCCAGCGCGCGCTCCTGGCCACCGTCAACGGGGTGGCCGCGGGCCTGCGCAACACGGGCTAGGGGCGGGAGAGGTCTCTTCATGAGAGCGCCTCTCACCCGGCGGTGCGAGGGTGGAGGACATGAAGCAGACCATCAGCCGCTCGACCGCCCTCTCCGCAGCGCTCGCCCTGACCCTCAGCCTGGGTCTGGCGGCGTGCTCCGACGACGCGGCGGACGACGCCCCCGGCGTCACCGCGGAGCAGCCGGCCGGCACCCCCACCGGTGACGCGACCGACGACGCCACCGATGACGACGCCACCGATGACGCGACCGATGGCGACGCCACCGACGACGACGCCACCGACGATGACGACGACATGACGGGGGCCGCCACCGGGGCGGCCGGTGCCTCGGAGGGCCTGACCGCGCTCGCGCTCTCGGCCATCGCGACCGCCGAGGACGAGGTGGGCGGCACCGCCTACGCCATCGACGACCAGGACGACGACGGCACCTGGGAGATCGACCTGCGCGTCGGGGACCGCTCCCACGAGGTGACCGTCGCGCAGGACGGTGCGTCGGGTGTCGAGAAGAACGAGGAGGAGGACCTCGACGACGACGACCGCGCCGGTCTGGACGCTGCCACCATCACCATCGCCGAGGCCATCGAGATCGCGATCGCCGAGGTCGGCGGGGTGCTCGACGACGCGGAGCTGGGCGAGGACGACGGGCGCCACTCCTTCGAGGTGACCCTGGACGGCACCGACCGTGGCGACGACGTCGACGTGAAGATCGACGTCGCCACTGGCGAGGTCATCGAGATCGACGGCTGACCAGGGCCGTCCCGGGTCGGTGCGGGGCGCCAGGACCTGAGACGATCTGAGGATGCCCGAGGGACACACGCTTCACCGGCTCGCCGGCTCGATCGACGACGCGTTCGGCTCCACCGTGCCGCACGTCAGCAGCCCGCAGGGCCGGTTCGCCGAGGGTGCGGCGCTGCTGGACGGCACGGTGCTGGAGCGCTCGTGGGCGCACGGCAAGCTGCTCTTCGTCGACTTCGCCGACGAGCGCACGCTCTACGTCCACCTAGGGCTGATCGGCAAGTGGTTCGTCCTGCCGGTGGCCCCGGAACACGCCGAGACCGGCCCACCGGTCACCGGCGAGGTGCGGCTGCGGATCGAGGACGGTCGTCATGTCGCCGACCTGCGCGGTCCGATGGCCTGCACCGTCGTCGACCAGGGAGAGGTCGCACGGTTGGTCGCCCGGCAGGGACCCGACCCGCTGCAGGAGGTGAGCGACCTCAACGACCCGGATGCCGCATACCGCAAGATCTCCCGTTCGGGGAAGACGGTCGCCGAACTGCTCATGGACCAGGGCGTGGTGGCCGGCGTCGGCAACATCTACCGCTGCGAGGTGCTGTGGCGCCACCGCCTCCACCCGCTCAAGCCGGGGAGGTCGCTCAAGCGGGCCTCCTGGCAGCTGATCTGGGACGACCTGGTCCACCTCATGCCCTATGGCGTGCGGACGGGGTCGATCATCACCCTCGACGACGTGCTCGAGGACACGGCCGCGGCGCTGGCGCGGGGCGAGACGCCGGTCGTGCCGCGTGAGTTCGCGGTCTACCAGCGCACCGGCCAGCCCTGCCTGCGCTGCGGGTCGACCGTGCGCACCAAGGTCGTCGCGGGCCGCAACCTGTTCTGGTGCGGGGGATGCCAGCGCCGCACCTGACCGGGCGCGCCCACTGCCTCAGCGCTCGTGCACGCGCGCGGTCCAGCGGTAGCGGCCGGCCTGCTCGGGGTCGCCGAGGATGCCGGTGAGCAGGTCGCGCGGGGCGGGATAGTCCTCGCCGAGGGCGGAAAGATATTCATGGTGCGCCTCCAGCGAGGCGACGGCGCGGTCGAAGTGCCCGGTCACGTCCTCCTCGTGCGTGGGGTCGCCCACCCCGGACACGGCGACCCAGCGCACGCCCTCCCACGGCTCGAGGCCCTCGTCCACCAGCTCGGGGAAGATCCACCGGTTGCCGGCGGCGGCGACCGCGTCGATGACCGCGAGCCCGACGTTGCGGTGGTCGGCCTGGTTGAGATGCCCTCCGGGGAAGGTCAGGTCGTGGTTGATGGTGGTGACCAGCTGGGGCCGACGCCGTCGGATGTGCCGGGCCAGCTCCCGTCGCAGCGCCAGGTTGGCCTCGACGATCCCGTCGTGGAAGCCGTCGAGGAAGTCGACGACCTCGACGCCGACCTCGCGCGCTCCGTCGCGCTCCTCCTGCTCCCGCACCGGTCCGGCCCGCTGGGGCGCCATCGTCGCGATGCCGGCCTCGCCGCGCGTGACCAGCAGATAGGTGACCTCGGCGCCCTCGTCGGTCCAGCGGGCGACGGCGGCCGAGGTGCCGTACTCGAGGTCGTCGGGGTGGGCGACGATGCACAGCACCCGGTCGATCTCGGCGGGGAAGGGCTCCAGAACGCTCATGCCACCCACCCTCCCACCGCGGGCGGAGCCCCGCATCGTGGCAGGCTGGCAGCCATGGGCACCGAGCACTTCGACACGCACGCAGCCACCTGGGACGACAACCCCGACACCGCCCGCCGCGCCGCGGAGGTGGCCGCCGCGATCGCGCAGGCCGTGCCGCTGGCGGGCACGGACCGGGTGCTGGAGTACGGCGCCGGCACCGGACTGGTCACCCAGGCGCTCGCCGACCGCGTCGGCGCGGTCACCCTCGCGGACAACTCCTCCGGTATGCGGAAGGTCCTGGGCGACAAGATCGCCGCCGGCGTCCTGCCCCAGGGTGCGAGGGTCTGGTCCCTCGACCTGGAGTCCGACCCCGTGCCGGAGGGGGAGGCCTTCGAGGTGGTCATCTCCTCGATGGTCCTGCACCACGTCACGGACCTGGCGACCGTGCTGGAGGCATTCGCGCGGCTCCTCGTGCCCGGCGGGCACCTGGCCGTCGCCGATCTGGACCGGGAGGACGGCAGCTTCCACGCCCACCACGACAGCTTCGAGGGGCACCACGGGTTCGACCGCGGCGAACTGACGTGGGAGCTGGAGACGGCGGGGTTCGCCGAGGTGAGCGTCACCGACTGCGCGACGATCGAGAAGGAGGGAACCACATACCCGGTCTTCCTGGCCGTCGCGCGGAGGTGAGGGCGACGATTAGGGCCGCCCGGCACCCCGCTGATATCGTTGGTCCTTGCCGTCTGAACGGCCGCGGATCCAGAGTGCCCTGGTGGACATGCCCAGGATGCGCCGCGCAACGAGAGAAATGGAGTCGCCCATGGGGCTGGACACGTCTGTCAAGGCAGAGATCATCAAGGAGTACGGCACGACCGAGGGCGACACCGGCTCCCCCGAGGTTCAGGTCGCGCTGCTGACCCAGCGCATCAAGGACCTCACCGAGCACGCCCGTGAGCACAAGCACGACCACCACAGCCGTCGTGGCCTGCTGCTGCTCGTCGGCAAGCGCAAGCGCCTCCTCCGCTACCTCGAGGAGACCGACATCGAGCGCTACCGGTCGCTGATCAAGCGCCTGGGCCTGCGCCGCTGAGCTTCGCAGGGGAGCGGTTCCCGACCGATCGGGGGCCGCTCCTTTGCGTATGACGTGACCGGGGTGCGACCTCGGCGCGTCGGGGGACTGCCGTGACGGCATACTCCACCCAAGAAGGACCCAGCCGGGCACAACGACGATGCCCCGAGCTGAGCAGAGAGAGAAAAGGAGGACCCATGGAGGGTCCAGAGATCACTTTCGCCGAAGCCACCATCGACAACGGCTCCTTCGGCACCCGCACCGTCCGGTTCGAGACCGGGCGCCTGGCCAAGCAGGCCGGCGGTTCCGTCACCGCCTACCTCGACGACGACACCATGCTCCTGTCGACCACGACCGCGAGCAAGCACCCCAAGGACCACTTCGACTTCTTCCCGCTGACGGTGGACGTCGAGGAGCGCATGTACGCCGCGGGCAAGATCCCGGGCAGCTTCTTCCGCCGTGAGGGTCGCCCCTCGACCGAGGCCATCCTCACCTGCCGCCTCATCGACCGTCCGCTGCGCCCGACCTTCGCCAAGGGCCTGCGCAACGAGGTCCAGGTCGTCATCACCGTCCTGTCCCTCAACCCCGACCACCAGTACGACGTGCTGGCGATCAACGCCGCGTCCGCGTCCACCCAGATCTCCGGCCTGCCCTTCAGCGGCCCGATCGGCGCGACCCGCGTCTCGCTGATCGACGGCCAGTGGGTGGCTTTCCCCAACTTCTCCGACATCGAGCGCTCGACCTTCGACATGGTCGTCGCGGGCCGGGTCGTGGGCGATGACGTCGCGATCATGATGGTCGAGGCCGAGTCCACCGAGTCCACCTGGAATCTCGTGAAGAACGAGGGCAAGCAGGCTCCCACCGAGGAGATCGTCGCCCAGGGTCTGGAGGAGTCCAAGAAGTTCATCAAGGCCCTCTGCGAGGCCCAGGCCGAGCTCGCTGCCAACTCCGCCAAGGAGGTGCAGGAGTTCCCGCGCTTCCTGGACTACCAGGACGACGCCTACGCCGCCGTCGAGGAGGCCACCTCCGCCGACCTGGAGCAGGCGCTGCAGATCGCCGGCAAGCAGGAGCGCGAGGGCCGGATCGACGAGATCAAGGTCGCGATGAAGGGCACGCTGCTCGGCCTGCACTGGGACGAGGCCGGCGACTCCGACGTGACCGAGGACGCCCCGTTCGCCGGTCGGGACAAGGAGCTCGACGCCGCCTTCCGCGCTGTCCAGAAGAAGCTGATCCGCGAGCGCATCCTGCGCGACCAGGTCCGCATCGACGGCCGTGGCCCCAAGGACATCCGTGCACTGTCCGCCGAGGTCGAGGTCATCCCGCGGGCCCACGGCTCGGCCATCTTCGAGCGTGGCGAGACCCAGATCATGGGTGTGACCACCCTCAACATGCTGCGCATGGAGCAGCAGCTGGACACCCTCTCCCCGGTGACCCGCAAGCGCTACATGCACAACTACAACTTCCCGCCCTACAGCACCGGTGAGACCGGCCGCGTGGGCTCCCCGAAGCGTCGCGAGATCGGGCACGGTGCGCTCGCCGAGCGTGCGCTCATGCCGGTCCTGCCGACCCGCGAGGAGTTCCCCTACGCGATCCGTCAGGTCTCCGAGGCGCTGGGCTCCAACGGCTCAACCTCGATGGGCTCGGTCTGCGCGTCCACGATGTCGCTGCTCAACGCCGGCGTGCCGCTGCGCGCCATGGTCGGTGGCATCGCGATGGGTCTGGTCTCGGCCGAGGTCGACGGCAAGATGCAGTACGCCGCGCTGACCGACATCCTCGGTGCCGAGGACGCCTTCGGCGACATGGACTTCAAGGTCGCCGGCACCAAGGAGTTCGTCACCGCGATCCAGCTGGACACCAAGCTCGACGGCATCCCCGCCGACGTGCTGGCCGGCGCGCTGACCCAGGCCCGCGAGGCCCGTCTGCACATCCTGGACGTCATGGCCGAGGCCATCGACACCCCGGACGAGATGAGCCCGTTCGCGCCGCGCGTCATCGCGGTCAAGGTCCCCGTGGACAAGATCGGTGAGGTCATCGGCCCCAAGGGCAAGATGATCAACCAGATCCAGGAGGACACCGGCGCCGACATCTCGATCGAGGACGACGGCACCGTCTACATCGGCGCCACCGACGGCCCCTCGGCCGAGGCCGCCCGGGCCGCGATCAACGCGATCGCCAACCCGCAGATGCCGGAGGTCGGCGAGCGCTTCCTGGGCACCGTGGTCAAGACCACGACCTTCGGCGCGTTCATCTCGCTGCTGCCCGGCAAGGACGGACTGCTGCACATCTCCGAGATCCGCAAGCTCGTGGGTGGCAAGCGCATCGACGCGGTCGAGGACGTGCTGTCGGTGGGCCAGAAGGTCCAGGTCGAGCTCAAGGAGATCGACCCGCGCGGCAAGCTCTCCCTGGCTGCCGTCGTCGAGGGTGAGGGTGGCGACTCCGCCGCTGCCGGTGAGGGTGCCGAGGCGCCCGCCGCCGACGGTGCCGGTGTGCCGGCGGCCGCCGCGGCCGCCGAGGCCCCCGAGCTGCCCGGTGTCGACGCGTCCACCCCGGTCGCGGACGCTGAGGGCGCCGGTGCCGACACCTCGGACGACGCTGGTGAGGACGCGCGTGGCGAGGGCGGCGAGCGCCCCCGCCGCCAGCGCCGTCGTCGCGGCGGTCGTGGCCGTGGCAACGGTGGCGACAACGGGTCGGACAACGGCGGCGACGGCGGCTCCGACGAGTGAGCTGATCGCGTGAGTTGATCGCGTGAGCTGATCGCGCGTTCGGGCCGGCCGTGGGAATGGCTGAGCCCGGACGAGAAGAGGGCGGCCCCGGAGAGATCTCCGGGGCCGCCCTTCGTGTCACGGAGTGCTGCCCTGGTCGCTCAACCCGTGAGGCGCCTCGTCAGGCAGCGCTGCGGCGGCGCGGGGCGGCCTTCGTGGGGCCGACCTGCCAGCGCATCTCCATCCGGGTGCGGCCGTCTGGGCCGGTGACCGGGATCCAGGTCAGGACGCCCTGCTGCTTGCGTGCGCTCAGATGACGGAGCCGGGGCATGAGAACCTCCTTGTCGTCCCTGCCGGTGGTGGACACCCCTCTGTGTTCACCTGTTGTTCACCTAATGTAGCCACGACGATCCGTTGCTGTCGAGCATCTGCCGCCGCTGCGGCGTGGCGCTCACGCGAGCTTCGCCACCTCTTGCGCGCTTGACCGGGGCACAGTGAGAAGGCTCCAGACTCCGCTGGAGACATGCCGGGGCCCCGGCAGAGCTCGTGTCCGCCGGGGCCTGGCTGGCCGTGTCGTGGCTGGTCCGAGCCGGAGTGGGTCGGATGCGGCCCTCGGAGTCAGTCCTCCGTGATGACGGGAGCGCAGTCCTCCACGGTCCAGCGCATCTCCATGATGGGGCGACCCCAGACATCGGTGCCGGGGACCCAGGTCACCTCGACGTTGCGGCGACGGTGCTTCATGTGGATCCACCTCCTCGGGTAGTCGTTCACCTTCTGTTCATCATCCTAGCCCGGAATGGGTGAAAAGTGAACAAAAGATGAACTCGCACGTCGCGGGTGCTCTAGGGTCTGGGGGCTCTCGGAGCAGACCGTGTCGCGGTGGGTGGCAGACAGTGTCGCCGGTCGTGGATGAGGAGGTGGGATGTCTGGGAGGCCAGGTTCGCGGCCGCTCAGGCGCGCGGGGGCCCGGCGGGGCCGATCGTGCGGGTCGCGGCCGTGACGAGCTGCTCGAGCGGACCGCGGACCTTCGAGGCGGCGAAGAGGGCGCCCAGGGCTATCGAGACGGCGGAGTGCACCGAGAGGGCGAGCGGGCCCTTGTGGTCCAGGGGGGAGGCGAGCACGGCCACGTGCGTGGAGTAGAGCGTCAAGGTCATAGCCCCGGCCCCGCCGACGACGTGCCACGGCACCGAAGTGAGGGCGTGCACCAGCCACAGGCACAGCCCGGTCACCAGCAGCGCGCTGCCGATGGTGTGGGCCAGGTCGATGATGCTGCCGCTGTGCGGCGACCAGACGCCCAGCCACCAGGGCGTCCCGGTGGGGTGCGTGCCGTAGAACCCGGTCCGCAGCTGGGTGTCCAGCTCATCCCACCCGGCGACGGGGCGACGGGGGTCGGCGACCAGGGCCGCGCGCACCTCGGGCCGTGAGGTCAGCGCCACCGAGACCGCCACGGTCGCCGACGCCAGGAGGGCGCCGCCCACCGCGAGCCGCCCGGCCACCCAGCCGGAGTGCAGGTCCAGCCTGCCCACGGCCATCCCGGCGAACAGATAGGCCGCCCAGGTCAGCACCGGGTAGTAACCCGTCAGCAGCAGCTCGGACCCCAAGGTCAGCGGGTCGGCCAGGCTCTGGATCGAGGGCACCAGCTTGGCCGGGGCCTCGACCTGCCGCCTCAGCAGCAGGCTCACCACGGGCGCCACCAGGACCCAGGCCGCCGCGAGCCACGCGAGCCGTCCCGCGCTCCATGTCAGCACCGGGATGGCGCACAGGAAGAGCAGGCCGTAGAAGGTCAGGATGACGGCCAGGCCCGAGTCGAGCTGACCCAGGACCAGCCCGATCACGGCCACCGCCAGCGCCCGCACCGCCAGCCGCCCCCGGGCCAGCCCCACCTCGCCACGCCCGATCGCCGACCGGCTCGCCAGCACGATGCCGACCCCGGCCAGGACGGCGAACAGCGCCGACGACCGCCCCGCCACCACCTGGAAGAGCGGGTCGACGCCGCCGGGCGCGTCGGGCTGGCGGGATGTGGTGAGGTGCGCCGCATACATCCCCAGGAGCGCGAGCATCCGGGCCAGGTCGATGCCGACGACCCGTCGGCCGCCGGCGGAGCCGGAGGGCAAGGTCACGTCCATGCCCGCACCAGGGCTGCGACGACCGCCGCCGCGGCCACGACCACGATGAAGGGGGCGCGCAGCAGCAGCAGGACGAGCGCGGCGCCGATGCCGGCCGCCCGCGCATCGACGGTCGGTATGCCGTGCCCGTCCAGGAATCCTTGGGTCACGATCAGGGACGAGAGCAGCGCCACGGTCAGGAGCGGGACGACCCGCTCGATCCACGGCACCTCCAGGATGCGCTCGGGGACCAGATAGCCGGCGAACTTGGTCAGGAAGGCCAGCAGGCACGCGGCCACGACGGCCAGCCACAGGCTCATCGGGGCTCACCGTCCTCGAGGTGGCGCAGCGCCTCGGCGTCGCGGGTGACGGGCTCGAGCCTGCTCGGGTCGGCCTGCTCGGCCCCGCCCCGGCCCCGATCCCGCAGGCCGATCACCAGGGCGGCGCAGGCACCGATGAGGACCTCGACGCCGGTCGGGGTGAAGGGGGCGGCGACGAGGGTCAGGATCATCGCCAGCGCGGCCGTGGCGATCGGCCCGGTCCGCCCGTCCTCGCCGCGACCGAACAGGCGCGGCCAGACCAGGGCTACGAAGGCGGCCGCCGCGGCGGCGTCGAGGCCGTAGGTCTTGGGGTCGCCCATGGCGCTGCCGGCGAGGGCGCCGAGCAGGGTCGTGGTGTTCCAGACGATGAAGAGCACCACGCCGGTGACGTAGAACCCGATGCGTGACTCCCGCTGGCCGTCCTGGGCCAGGGCGACGGCGGTCGACTCGTCGATGGTCAGCTGGGCGGTGAGCGGACGGAGCAGGGGGCCGGGGGCCAGCACGCGGGACAGCTCCAGGCCGTAGAAGCCGTTGCGCAGTCCCAGCAGGGTGGCGGTGGCCGCGGCGGCCAGGCCGCTGCCGCCGGTGCCGATCACCCCGTAGAAGGCGAACTGCGAGCCGCCGCTGAAGAGCAGCAGCGAGGTGAGCATCGTCTGGGCGACCGAGAGTCCGGCGGCCACGCCGAGCGCGCCGGCGCTGACACCGTAGAGGCCCACCATCCCGACGGCCAGGCCCTGACGGGCTCCGGGGCCACGCCACCAGGGTGTGGTGGGCGACAGGTTCACAGCGAGGTCACCAGGCGCACCTCGCGCGTCGTCCGGCCCTCCTCCACCTCGCGCTCGCGCCAGGCGCCGTCCGGCTCGAAGCCCGCCCCGCGCAGGAAGGCCTGCGTCGCGTCGGCGTCGGCCAGCACCCACACCGCGACCGTCGCGACCTCGTCCGACCCGGCGCGGAGGGTGTCGACCGCGGCGTTCAGGAGACGCGAGCCGTGGCCCTGGCGTCGGGCCTCGGGGTGCACCCCGCCGTCGTAGAGCATGCCGGTCGTCTCCACCTCGAGGCCGGGCTCCTCCGGTGCCGGGCCCAGGGACAGGTAGCCCACCACCTGCGCCCCGGCCGTGGCCACCATGAGCCGGTGGCGCGGCGAGGGCGGCGACTCCAGCGAGCGGCGCCAGACGTTGCCGAAGGCCGGACCGGTGAGCTGGTCCAGCTGCTCGCGGGGGAGGAGGTCGACCAGCTCGTGCTGCCACACGTAGGCCTGGACCAGCCCGACCGCCGGCGCGTCCGTGGGGCGACCGGTGCGCACCGCGGCGTCGGCCAGGGGGCCCGGGGCACCGTGCGATTCGTCGTGGGAGTGGCTCATCGCCCCAGTCTCCCACCTGGATGTTTGTGACAAGTTCACCGTCGATCGACGTCGGCACTGTCACAAAGGGGGTGATGTCTGGCAGACTGGGACCATGTATGGCAACGACTTCGGGCCGAGCGACGACGCCGCCCCTCTGAATGCCGCGGAGACCGAGGACTACACCACCGCTCTCCAGGAGTACTTCGACGGCCTCATCGCCGACGACCAGCGGATCGAGCCCCGGGACGCGATGCCCGAGGGCTACCGTTCCACCCTGATCCGCCAGATCGCCCAGCACGCCCACTCCGAGATCATCGGGATGCAGCCGGAGGGCAACTGGATCACCCGGGCCCCCAGCCTGCGCCGCAAGGCCATCCTCATGGCCAAGGTCCAGGACGAGGCGGGGCACGGGCTCTACCTCTACTCCGCCGCGGAGACCCTCGGCGTCGACCGCGCCGAGCTGCTCGACAAGCTGCACTCCGGCAAGCAGAAGTACTCCTCGATCTTCAACTACCCCACGCTGACCTGGGCCGACATCGGCACCATCGGCTGGCTGGTCGACGGCGCCGCGATCATGAACCAGGTGCCCCTGTGCCGCTGCTCCTACGGGCCCTACGCCCGCGCGATGATCCGCGTCTGCAAGGAGGAGTCCTTCCACCAGCGCCAGGGCTTCGAGGCGCTGTGGACCCTGTCCAAGGGCACCGAGGAGCAGAAGGCGATGCTGCAGGACGCCGTCAACCGCTGGTGGTGGCCCGCGCTGATGATGTTCGGCCCGGAGGACTCGGGGGAGAAGGCCAAGGACGGCCACACTGCCCAGAACATGGCCTGGGGCATCAAGCGCTTCAGCAACGACGACCTGCGTCAGAAGTTCGTCGACATGACCGTGCCGCAGGCGATCAAGCTCGGCATCACCCTGCCCGACCCGGACCTGCGCTGGAACGAGGAGCGCGGCCACTGGGACTTCGGCCAGATCGACTGGGAGGAGTTCTGGCGCGTCCTCAAGGGCGACGGCCCGTGCAACACCCAGCGGATGGCCACCCGGGTCGGCGCCCACGAAGAGGGCGCCTGGGTCCGCGAGGCCGCGGTCGCCTACGCCGAGAAGCAGGCGCGCCGCAGCGCCGAGGAAGGAGCAGTCGCGTGAGCAGCAACTGGCCGCTGTGGGAGGTCTTCGTCCGCGCCAAGAGGGGTCTGGCCCACGTGCACGCCGGGTCGCTGCACGCGCCCGACGCCCAGATGGCGCTGCGCAACGCCCGCGACCTCTACACCCGACGCCAGGAGGGCGTGTCCCTGTGGGTCGTGGCCTCCGAGGACATCACCGCCTCCAGCCCCGGTGAGCGGGACAGCTTCTTCGACCCGGCCGCCGACAAGGTCTACCGTCACCCCACCTTCTACGAGGTGCCCGAGGACGTGGAGTACCTGTGACGGGGAGCCAGTTCGCCGACGCCCAGATCGCCGGCTCCCGCACGCGACCCGAGCTCTCGGAGACCGAGCAGCACACCGCATACCTGCTCAGCCTCGGTGACGACGCGCTCGTCTACGCGCAGCGGCTCGGCTCCTGGATCGCCCACGCCCCCCAGATCGAGGAGGACATGGCCCTGGGCAACGTGGGTCTGGACCTGCTCGGTCAGGCGCGCTCGCTGCTGACGCGCGCCGGTGAGGTCGAGGGCGAGGGTCGGGACGAGGACGCGCTGGCGATGCTGCGCGACGAGCGCGAGTTCCGCAACGTCCACCTCGTGGAGCAGCCCCGTGGCGACTTCGGCCAGGAGATGGCCCGGATGCTGTGGTTCTCGGCCTACCAGCACGAGCTGTGGTCGCGGCTGACCGACTCGGCCGACGAGACCCTCGCAGGGATCGCGCAGAAGGCCATCAAGGAGGTCGACTACCACCGCGACCACGCCACCCAGTGGGTGCTGCGGCTCGGTGACGGCACCGAGGAGAGCCACGCCCGGATGCAGGCCGGCCTGGTCGCGGTCCACCCCTACGTCGCCGAGCTCGGCGAGGACTACCCGGCCGCACGGTGGGCCGCGGACGCCGGCATCGGGGTGCTGCCCTCGACGCTCGCCGATGCCGTCAACGCCTACGTCGGCGAGGTGCTGGAGCGAGCCACCCTGAGCATGCCCGACGAGCCCCGCTGGCACGCCCGCGGCGGACGCGACGGCATCCACTCCGAGTCGATGGGCTACCTGCTGGCGGAGATGCAGCACATCGCGCGCAGCCACCCCGGCGCCACCTGGTGAGGGGAGGAGGAGCAGGTATGGAGTCGCGCACCCCGGGCGGTCCCGTCACCGACGAGCTCCTCGAGGGTCTCCTGCAGCAGGCCGAGGCTGCGGTCAAGGAGGTCCCGGACCCCGAGATCCCGGTCATCACGATCTATCAGCTCGGTGTCATCCGTGACATCCAGCGGGCCACCTTCGAGACGGGCGGGGGCCTGCGCGTGACGATCACGCCGACCTACTCCGGCTGTCCGGCCATGAAGGTGATGGCCGACGACGTCCGTGCCGTCGGCGTCCGGCTGGGCGTGCCCGTCGAGGTCGTGACCCAGCTGTCGCCGGCGTGGACGACCGACTGGATGCACGAGGAGGGCAGGGAGAACCTGCGCCGCTTCGGCATCGCCCCGCCGACCGGCGAGCGGGCGCACGGCGACGGGAAGGGACCCGCCGGTGGTGGCCCGGTCGCCCTCACCCTCCAGAAGCGCCAGGTGACCTGTCCGCTGTGCGGCGCGGAGGACACCGAGGAGGTGGCCCGGTTCGGGTCGACCCCCTGCAAGGCCCTACGGCGCTGCCTGACCTGCCGCGAGCCCTTCGACGAGTTCAAGACCCTGTAGGAGACACCTTCGTGAGCCTGATCACCACCCAGCCGACGCGCCGCCGCGCGACCTTCCACGACCTGACCGTGAGCCGTGTTGATCGGCTCACCGATGACGCGGTGGCGATCAGCCTCGCGGTGCCGGAGGAGCTGCGCGAGGAGTTCGCCTTCGAGCCTGGCCAGCACCTCACCGTCAAGGCCACGCTGGGCGGCGAGGAGGTGCGCCGGTCCTACTCCTGCTGCATCTCGCGCGCCGACTCCGCCAGCCGCGGCGAGGTCCGGGTGGCGACGGCGCGGGTCCCCGAGGGTGTCATGTCCTCCTGGCTGAACTCCGAGGTCAAGCCCGGTGACGTGCTCCAGGTGATGAGCCCGCTCGGCTCGTTCGTCTGCCCGACCGACCCGACCGCCCGCAAGCACCACGTCGGGATCGCGGCCGGCTCTGGCATCACCCCGGTGCTGTCGCTGCTGACCACGGTGCTGGAGGAGGAGCCGCAGTCGCGGGTCACACTCATCTTCGGCAACCGCCGCACCGACTCCATCATGTTCCTCGAGGAGCTGATGGACCTCAAGAACCGCTACCCGGGCCGCTTCACCCTGATCAACGTGCTCTCGCGCGAGGTGCAGGACGTCGAGCTGTTCACGGGGCGGATCGACCGGGCCAAGTTCGAGGAGTTCCTGGCCACCTTCATCCCCGAGGACGAGGTGGACGAGTGGTACCTGTGCGGTCCGTTCGAGATGGTCGAGACGGTGCGGACGGTCCTGGCCGAGCGTGACGTCGACGCGGCCCACGTCCACCACGAGATCTTCCACGTCGACGATGCCGGCACCCCGGTCCTGACCGAGGCCGTCGAGGTCGCTCCGGACGCGCCGCCGGTCGCGGTCGCCACCGTGACGCTGGACGGGCGCACCACGACCGTGCCGATGAGGTCCAAGGACCAGACCATCCTGGCCGCGACCCTGATCGAGCGGCCGGACGCACCCTTCTCGTGCACCGGTGGTGTCTGCGGGACGTGCCGGGCCAAGGTCGTCGACGGCGAGATCCGGATGGACCGCAACTATGCGCTGGAGCCGGACGAGGTCGAGCGCGGCTACGCCCTCATGTGCCAGTCGCACCCGGTCACCGACACTGTCACCATCGACTACGACGCCTGAGCCCACATCGTCGCCGACCGGGCCGACCCGGGCTAGCGCTTGTTGGCGTGTGCCTCAGGCTCGGGCAGCGGCGGCAGCCCCTTGGCCTCGCGGGCGGCCCGCACCTTGGCCCACCGCTGCGACCGCATCTGGAAGCGCGGGTCACGCATCCCGTGCTGGTCGGCGGGGCCCATGAAGGTGAGCAGGATGTACTTCGTCCGCCACAGCACCCGGTAGGGCAGGGAGAGTCCGGTGTTGTCCTTGGGGATGGTCAGCGCCACACGACCTACTCTAGAACAGGGCTCGGGTCGGCACCCGCACCCGTCCCGCAGCGCCAGGCCACCCCGTCCCGCAGCGCACGCCCACCCGTCCCGCGGTGCACGCCACACCCCGTCCCGCGGCACCCGCACCCGTCCCGCGGTGCACGGACCTCCGAGGGGCGAGGAAGCCTCATACCCCTCGGAGGATCTGCGCGGAGGTGCGTGGCCGGCGGTCGGGAGCTCAGGCGGAGGCGGCTGACGCCCGACGGATCCGGCTCGGTGCCCAGCTGAGCTTGCGGCGCGGGTCGAACGGCGTGAGCGCCGCCGGGACCTCCCCGGTGACCATCTGCTCGGCGAGCAGCTGACCGGTGATCGGCCCCAGCGTGATGCCCCACATGCCGTGGCCCCCTGCGACGAAGACGCGCTCGGAGTCGGTGCGACCGATGAGCGGCAGGCCGTCGGCGGTGCACGGACGGGAGCCGACCCACTCGTCCAGGCGGCGGTCCAGGTCGGCGCCGCGGAGCAGCTCGCGGGTGGACTCGACGATCGCGGTGATGCGGCGCGGGTCCAGCGGCTCGTCGGGGCGGCGGAACTCCATCATCCCGGCGACGCGCAGCCGCTCGCCCAGGGGCGTGATCGCCACCCGCTGCTCGGGGAAGTAGAGGGGCCCGGCGGGCATGTTGTCGGTCTCGACGCTGAAGGAGTAGCCGCGGCCGGCCTGGACCACCTGGGTGACGCCGTAGTGGTGGACGAGGTCGCCCAGCCAGGCGCCGGTGGCCACCACCACGGAGTCGTAGACGCCCGCGCCACCTGCGGTGGCGTCCAGCTTGACGGTGCTGCCCCGGTCCTCGATCTCGGTGACCTGGCTGCCGACGATGATCTCCCCGCCGCGCTCGCGGACCGAGTCGGCCAGGGCGTCGACGAACAGGGTCGGGTCCAGGTAGCGCTGCCCCCGGATCAGGACGGCGGCCTCGACGCTGTCGGCCACGGCCGGCTCGCGGCGGCGGGCCTCGTCGCCGGAGATGAGCTCATGGTCGACATGTCCTCCGGCAGAGGCGATCTGCTTGAACTCGTCGAGCAGCGTCTTGACCGCGGACACGTCGGTGTAGCCGGCGATGAACTGCTCGGCCTCGTGGGTGGGCGCCGCGACGCCGTTCGAGGTCAGGGTGTCGAAGGCCTCCAGCGACTGGGCGTTGACCGGGATGAGGGCCTGCATGGCCTTGTTCCAGCGGTTGGCCGTGCTGTGGCGCATGAACCCGGCGACGAACCTGGCGAGGCGCGGGTCTGCCTTGGGCGGCACGTAGACCGGGGAGGTCGAGCTCAGGACGGCGCTGATGCCGTACCGCAGCACCGCCGGCTCGGGGAGCGGGGTTGCGATCGCCGGGGTCAGCCACCCGGCGTTGCCCCACGAGGACCCGGCCGAGACGCCCTCCCGGTCGATGACCGTGACCTCGACCCCCTTCTCCTGCAGGAACCATGCGGTTGACAGCCCCACCATCCCCGCTCCGACCACCGCGACCCTGCGCGCACCGACGGACACACCGACCTCCTCGTCATGACAATGCCAACTTCCATCTTGACAGGCGGGGAGGCATTCCGACGAACCGGTGGGCCGGGAGGCTGTCCGGGGCACCCGTGCCGGCGGTGGGATCCTCAGCGGCGCAGGCCGAAACGGTCCATCATCCCAGGCTGGGGGAGAGGGTCAGCCTGGCACCCACCTGGGGCCACGAACTTCCGGTGAAGGCCCGTCGGGTCTCCACCTGGTGGGGTGGGTCAACTAGTGACGCAGGTCGTGCCAGGCGATGCCCAGCTCCAGGAGGAGCTCCCGCAGCAGGGGCAGGCTCACGCCCACGACTGCGTGGTAGTCGCCCTCGATGCTCGTGACATAGGGCCCGCCCAGGCCGTCGACGGTGAAGGCTCCGGCCACCTGAAGAGGCTCGCCGGTGGCGACGTAGGCCTCGATCTCGTCGTCGGACAGGTCGGCGAAGTGGACGAGGGTCGAGGCTGTGGCGCCCAGGGTGCCGCCCGTCCCCTCCTCGCGGTCGTCCACGACCCAGTGCCCGGTATGCAGCGTCCCGCTCCGTCCGCGCATCGCTCGCCAACGCTCGATGGCGATCTCCGCCGATCCGGGCTTGCCGTAGATCTCGCCCTCCAGCTCCAGGACCGAGTCGCAGCCGAGCACGATCGCCTCGGTCTCGTGCTCGGCGGCGACGGTCTCGCACTTGGCCCGGGCCAGGGTCAGGGCGACGTCGGCCGGCTCGAGCTCCCCGTGCCGGGCCCGTGCCTCGGCCAGGGCGGCGTCCTCGTCGACGCCGGAGACGATGACGTCCGGCCGGACTCCGGCGCTGCGTAGGGTGGCGAGACGGGCGGGGGAGGCGGAGGCCAGGATCAGGCGGATCACGCGGTCAGAGTAGTCGGAGCCCGTCCAGGACGACGAGGACGCCTCCTCCGCGGTCGGGCCGGTCGGTCCGGGGTGGTGGCGACTCTAGAACGGGGGTGGCTCGTCGCACTCTCGCTGGTCCCACGGTGTGTTCTTCGGCGGGGGCGACGAATGCTCCTGTGACTGCTTCTGTGACTGCTCCTGTTCCTGCTCGTGCTCCGGAGCCGGCCCCTCGCGGACCAGCCCCAGGACATCCTCCGGCGTCGGCGCGTCAGCGGGGGCGCCCGCTCGACGACGGCCGGTCTTGCGGCTGGTGTGGGTGATCCACATCCAGCCGGCCAGGGGCCCGCCGTGCTCGCCCGTGCCGGGGTGGTCGTCCTCATCGAGGAGGAAGGCGCCCGCGCCCCGGTGAGCGAGTGCTGCATACAAGGCCTGGTTGATCAGGTGCAGCCGATCCTCGAGGTCGACCCGCTCCGCGGGGTGGCCCTGCGACAGGGCAGGGTCCACCGGTGCGGCGTCGTCCAGGGCTTGTCGCCAGGGGCGGCCGAGGGCGGGGCCGGAGAAGTACTGCCGGTAGTCGTGCGGGCGCGTGGCGTAGCTCTGACCGAGGAGAGTCGACCAGGTCAGGTCGCGCCGATCGTTGATGATGCAGTCCCACCAACCTTTGGTCTTGAAGTCGTGCGGGCGCTTGGACAGCCCGGCCAGGTTGCGCACGGCCGTCGGTCCCTCATGGACAGGTCCCCATGGCACCACGTGGTCGAGCTCGCAGTTGACCATCGGTTGTCGTGGGCCAGGCGCTCGGGAGTAGACGTCCGCCGCGGCGATGTGTCTTCGCATTTCCGCGTTGGGCCGATAGCTGGTGATCGGCTCCAGGACGAGTCTTCCGTCGACCGGGTCGGTCAGGAGCCGGGAGAGGATGGTGCCGGGCTGGATCGCCAGCTCACGAGCGTGGCCGGGTGAGATGAAGGCGGGATGGCGGCCGATGATCTCACCGACTGCGCCGCTGGATGGCACCGTCGCGCCGCTGGACGGCACCGTCGCGCTGCTGTCGGCGGGCGGTACGTCCTTGCCTGGCTGTCCCTGATCAGGCTGCCCCTGATCGGGCTGTCCCCGATCGGGCTGTCCCTGGTCAGCCTGTCCCTGCTCAGACTGAGCCACGCTGTCCGCGCCCGGTAGCTCGAGCGGCTCCTGGCAGTGGGCGCAGGCGGCCTGCCCGCTGAGCACGTCCCACGGGACGATCACCTTCACGTGCACGGCCGGCTGAGCGTTGACGATCATGCTGATCCGCTCCAGGTCGGCGGGGGACAGGTCCTCCTCGTGCCCCTCGGGGAAGTCGAGAGTGCCGTGCAGCAGGAGGGCCGCGGCCACGTCGCATCGGAGCTGGTCGAGCGTCCGCGGGTCGCCAGCCTTGCGGAGCAGACGCGCGATCCGGTCGATGCGGGTGTGGACGCCGCACATGGTGACCAGGGGGCCGGTGAGGGTCAGCGTCGCCGTCCCGTCGTCATGGACGGTCATGCCTGCGCGACGGGCAGCATAGGCCGCCCTCCGGCGCGCACGCTCCGCCTGGACGTCGGCACCCTCCACCGCAAGGGCCTGGCGCTCCAGGGCGGCGCGGTACTGGTCGTGCTGCCAGGGGGAATCCCTGAGGTCGCCGTCCGGATCGAGCCTGGCCCGGTCCGCGGTCGCCGCCTCCGCCCCGAACATGGCTTCGGCGACCAGCGCGCCCTGCTCGTGGGGGAGTGAGCCGCACCGCTCCCAGAAGGCCTTGGCCTGGGTCCACGTGGCCCATCCCCGGTCGAGGGCCGTGACCACCTGGTCGCGGGTGGGTGCCGGGGCGCAGGCGAGCCCGACGAGGACACGTGCCTCGTGGACCCCTAGTCCGAGCTTGACCTCGAGCTCGGCGCAGGTGAGGCGTTTGGCCTCCGCGCGCCACTTCTTCCGCTGGGCCGGCGTGAGCTCCTCGACGGAGGTGAAGCCCTTGTGCGCGAGCAATGCGTGACCTGTGCTGGCCACGGTGAGCGCCGCGCCCTCGATGAGCCTGGCGTCCAGACCCGACCTTGAGGCGGCGAGGATGGCCAGGACCCCGAGGCTTGGATCTTCGGGAGCAGGGACGTCAGGCTCCGTCGTCGTCGCCATGGGGTCCCCCTCCCGGACTCGTCACCCGCCTGCTGATCGAACAGATGTTCTACATCAAAAGTACCCGATGCAGGCCTGGGATCAAGCACCTCGCCCGGCGTGTGGACAACCCGCCACGTGCCGTGGGGGATGTGGACAGGGCGTGCCCGAGACGACTCCCTCAGAGCTCGCCGAGCACCGCCGCACGCAGCGTGTCGAGACCGACGCCACCGATATCGAGCGCCCGACGGTGGAAGGCCTTGAGGTCGAAGTCCTCGCCCTCCTGCTCACGCACCGTGTCGCGCAGCTCGAGCCAGAGACGCTCGCCGATCTTGTAGGACGGTGCCTGGCCCGGCCAGCCCAGATAGCGGTCCAGCTCGAAGCGGACGAAGCCCTCTTCCATGTTGACGTGGTTGTTGAGGAACTCCCACGCCTTGTCATAGGTCCACTCGCCGCCGCCGACCTCCTGCGGGGCCTCGAAACCGCAGTGGACACCGATGTCGATGACCACCCGGGCCGCGCGGAGAGACTGGGCGTCGAGGAGCCCCATACGGTCCCCGGGGTCGTCCATGTAGCCCAGGTCCGCCATCAGCCACTCGCTGTAGAGCGCCCAGCCCTCCCCGTGCCCGGAGGTCCAGGAGTCGAGGCGGCGCCAGCGGTTGAGCAGCTCGGAACGGTAGACCGTCTGCCCGATCTGCAGGTGGTGCCCCGGCACGCCCTCGTGGTAGACGGTCGTGAGCTCGCGCCAGGTCGAGAACGTGGTCACGCCCTTGGGCACCGACCACCACATCCGTCCCGGCCGCGTGAAGTCCTCGGAGGGGCCGGTGTAGTAGATCCCGCCCGTCTGGCTCGGCGCGATCATGCACTCGATCCGCCGGACCGGCTCGGGGATGTCGAAGTGGCTGTCGGCGAGGTTGGCCACGGCCTCGTCCGCCTTGACCTGCATCCACTCTCGAAGCGCGTCGGTGCCCTCGAGCTGGTAGCGCGGGTCCTCGTCGAGGATCGCGACGGCCTCCTTGACGGTGGCGCCGGGACGGATCTGCTCGGCGGTCTCCTCCATCATCGCGGTGATCCGGGCCAGCTCCTCCTGCCCCCACCGGTAGGTCTCCTCCACGTCGATCGTGGCACCGAGGAACGAGCGCGACCGCAGGGCGTAGAGCTCCCGGCCGCAGGCGTCCGACTCCGGCGCCTGCGGCGCCAATTCTTCTTCCAGGTATGTGGCGAGCGCGGCGTAGGCCTTCTTCGCACCGTCGATCGCGGTCGCCAGCCGGGCCAGGGTCTGCTCGTCCTGGGCCTCCGCCTCGCCGGGGAGCGCGTCGAAGCTGCTCGCCTCGGTGCCGGCCTGGTCGCGGCACTGCTCGGCGACTTTGGTGACCTGGCGCAGGGGAGCGACCTGGCCCTGCTCGGCGCACCAGCGCAGGGCGGAGATGTACTGCTCCATGGCGGCCGGCACGGCGTCGAGGCGGGAGATGATGTTGCCCCAGTGCTGGGGGGTCTCCTTGGGCATCAGGTCGAAGATGTCTCGCACGCCCTGCGGAGCGGAGGCGATGACATTGAGGTCGACCGGGGCACCGCCGTCGAGGACCAGGTCCAGCTCTTCCTTCTGCAGGCCCAGCCGCTCGCGCATCGCAGCCGCGGTGACCTTGTCGACGTCGTCCTCCGGCGCCAGCCGGTCCAGCTCCTCCAGGGTCAGCGCACAACGGTCACGGAGCGCCCGCAGGCCCTCGATCGACAGGTCGTCGAGGCGGTCGTCCTGCCCCGGGACGCCCAGATAGGTCGAGTGCATCGGGCTCATCGCCACGATGGCGTCCAGGTAGGCCTCGGCGAGGCGATCGATCTCGGTCTGCGGGCGGGCCCCGCCGGTCTGGGTCGTGGTGTCGGTCACGTCAAGCAACCTACCTGCCCGCACCGACACCCGCGACGGCATGTCGGGCCTTCGGCCTACCCTGAAGGACGTGACGACGGATACCTGGGACCCTGGCCACTACTCGAGCTTCGCCGCGGAGCGGGACCGGCCGTTCACCGAGCTCCTGGCCCGGGTGCCGGCCGACGTGCAGGCCAGCAGGGTCGTGGACCTCGGGTGCGGTCCCGGCCGCGGGCTGCTCCAGCTGGGGCAGCGCTGGCCCGAGGCCGAGGTGGTGGGGCTGGACACGAGCGAGGCCATGGTGGCAGCGGCCCGTGAGGCGGGGGCGGACGCGCAGGTGGCGGACCTGCGGGAGTGGGCGACGGGGGACGACGTGGTCGACGTGCTGGTGTCCACGGCGACGCTGCAGTGGGTGCCCGGGCACCTCGAGCTGCTGCCCGACCTGGTGCGGCGCGTGCGCCCGGGCGGGTGGTTCGCGATGACGGTGCCGGGCAACTTCGGGGAGCTCAGCCACATCCTGCGGCGGCGCCTCAAGGCGAAGGATCCGTATGCCGAGCACGTCGCCGGGGTCGAGGAGCCGGCCAGCCACGACCCGGAGGCCTACCTGAAGGTGCTGGGGGAGCTCGGGGAGGTGGACTCCTGGGAGACCACCTATCTGCACGTCCTCGACCCGGAGGGCAACGACCCGGACCCCGTCTTCAGCTGGATCTCCGCGACCGGCGCGCGGCCGACGCTGGACGCGCTGCCGCCCGACCTGCGGGAGGACTTCGAGGACGAGCTCAAGGCCGGGCTGCGCCGGGCCTACCCCCGGTCCAAGGTCGGCGTCGTCCTGCGCTTCCGCCGGGTGTTCGCGGTCTGCCACGTGCGGGGCTGACCCCATGCTCACAGTCCCAGTCGTCCGCTCCACCAACGTGGCCGTCCCCAAGCCGGCCGGCGGTCGGGCACGGCGAAGGACCGGGATCGACAAGCACCCGACCCCGCAGATCGAGGTCTTCACGCCTGGGCCGAGCTATGGCGACGGTGGTGGGGTCGTCGGCGACCTGGTGGGGGACGAGAAGCACCACGGAGGGGCCCACAAGGCGGTCTACGCGTTCAGCAGGTCCGAGCTGGACCGCTGGGAAGCTGAACTGGGTCGGCCGCTGCGGGACGGCTGGTTCGGCGAGAATCTCACCGTAGACCACGTGGACCTCGAGGGGCTGCGGATCAACCAGCGGCTCAGGATCGTCCCGGCGTCGCGTGACCGGCAGGCTCCGGAGGACGAGGTGGTCCTCGAGGTGTCGGTGCCGCGCACGCCGTGCTCGACCTTCGCGATCCACATGGCCGAGCCGGGATGGACGAAGGCCTTCGCGCAGCGGGGCAGGTGCGGGGTCTACCTGCGGGTGATCAGGCCCGGCATCATCCGGCCGGGCGACCGGATCGAGGTGCTGCCGCCGCCCGACCACGACGTGACCATGAGGATCGCCTTCGCGGCCGCCATGGGAGATGACGATGCTGCGGCCGAGGTGGTCTCGGCAGGGTGCTACCCGGCGATGTACCACGACCGGCTGGTCCGTCGACTGGCCGATGCCAGGGGCTGACTGGCGGAGCAGCCGGGTCAGGCTCTGACCACGTGACGGGTCAGCGCGGGAGCCAGGGGGTCAGCGCGGGAGCCAGGGGGTCAGCGCGGGAGCCAGGGGATCAGCGTGGGAGGGCTGAGATCAGCGCGGGAGCGAGGAGGCGCGCCAGCCGCCGGGGCCCACCGCCGGACGCGGGCGGGCGAAGCGGGACCGGGCCGTCCACAGCGTCCGCTGCCGGCTCTGCCCCTCGACCTCCCCGCCACCGGCGGCCGAGAGCACGACGGTGAGGGCCGCCAGCTGCTCGGGGGTGGGATTGCCGCGCTCCACCCGGATGACCGGGGTCTCGCCGGAGGGCGCCGGGGTGGTCGTCGGCTCCCCCGTCGCCGCGGGCTCGCCCGTCACGCCCGGGGCCTCGATGGCGATGTCGGCGCTCACAGCGGGATGTTCCCGTGCTTGCGGGGCGCGCGGTTGGACCGCTTCGACCGCAGGTGGCGCAGCGCGCGAGCGACCTCGACCCGGGTGCGGGAGGGCTCGATCACCGCGTCGATGTAGCCACGCTCGGCCGCGATGTAGGGATTGGCGAGGGTGTCCTCATACTCCTGGATCCGGCGTGCGCGCTCGGCCTCGACGTCGCCACCGGCGTCGGCGACCTCCTGCAGCTGCCTGCGGTAGAGGATGTTGGCCGCGCCCTGGGCACCCATGACCGCGATCTGGGCAGTCGGCCAGGCCAGGTTGATGTCGGCCCCCAGGTGTTTGGAGCCCATGACGTCGTAGGCGCCGCCGTAGGCCTTGCGGGTGATGACCGTCACCAGCGGCACGGTGGCCTCGGCGTAGGCGTAGAGCAGCTTGGCGCCACGCCGGATGATGCCGCCGAACTCCTGGTCGGTGCCGGGCAGGAAGCCCGGGACGTCGACGAAGGTCAGGATCGGGATGTTGAAGGCGTCGCAGGTGCGCACGAAGCGGGCTGCCTTCTCGGAGGCGTCGATGTCGAGGGTGCCGGCCAGCTGCATCGGCTGGTTGGCCACGATGCCGACCGAGCGTCCCTCGACCCGGCCGAAGCCGACGACGATGTTGGGCGCGAAGAGCGGCTGGACCTCCAGGAAGTCCCCGTCGTCCAGCACCGTCTCGATCGCGGTCTTGATGTCGTAGGGCATCGTCGGGCTGTCCGGGATGAGCGTGTCGAGCGCCAGGTCGTCGTCGCCGACCTCCTCGTCCTCGCCGACGTCATAGGCGGGCGCGTCCTCGAGGTTGTTCTGCGGCAGGTAGCCCAGCAGCTCCTTGACGTAGTCGATGGCGTCGTCCTCGTCGCTGCCCATGTAGTGCGCCACGCCGGAGGTGGTGTTGTGCGTGCGCGCACCGCCCAGCTCCTCGAAGGTGACGTCCTCACCGGTGACGGTCTTGATCACGTCGGGCCCCGTGATGAACATGTGCGAGGTCTGGTCGACCATGACCACGAAGTCGGTGATCGCCGGGGAGTAGACGGCGCCACCGGCGCACGGGCCCACGACCAGCGAGATCTGCGGGATCACGCCGCTGGCGTGCACGTTGCGCTTGAAGATCTCGGCGTAGAGGCCGAGCGCCACGACACCCTCCTGGATGCGGGCGCCGCCGGAGTCGTTGATGCCGATCACGGGGCAGCCGATCTTCATCGCCAGATCCATGACCTTGACGATCTTCTCGCCGAAGACCTCGCCCAGCGAGCCGCCGAAGACCGTGAAGTCCTGGGCGAAGACCGCGACCGTGCGGCCGTCGATGGTGCCGTAGCCGGTCACCACGCCGTCGCCGTAGGGCCGGTTCTTCTCCTGGCCGAAGGCCGTGGAGCGGTGGCGGGCGAGGGCGTCCAGCTCGGTGAAGGAGTCCTCGTCGAGGAGGGCCTCGATCCGCTCACGTGCGGTCTTCTTGCCCTTGGCGTGCTGCTTCTCGACAGCTTTGGCGGAGCCGGCGTTGACTGCCTCGTCCACGCGGTGCCGATAGTCGTCCAGGCGGCCGCTCGTGGTGCGCAGGTCCGGGCCGGTGCTGCCGGTGCTGACGGTGTCGGTCATGGTTCACAACTTAGCCTTGCCGCCATGGAGATGTTGCGGTGGGCAGCGCAGGAGCACCACGAGACGATCGGCTCGACCAACGTGGAAGCGCTGCGCGATCCCCGGATCGGCCGTGTCGTGGTCGCCGACCACCAGAGCGGGGGTCTGGGACGCCTGGGCCGGAGCTGGCAGTCGCCGCCCGGCACCGGCCTGGCGATCAGCGTCGTCGTGCCTCCCGTGCAGGCTGACCTGATGGGCTGGCTGCCTCTCGTCGCGGGTCTGGCGGTCGCCCGGGCGCTGGAGGAGAGCCGGTGGCCGGTCACGGCCGGGCTCAAGTGGCCCAATGACGTCCTCGTGCCCCTGCGCGACGGCGCGTCGGGTGTGGCCCCCTCCCACGAGGCGATCGCGCAGGGGACCGACGAGGTGACCACGAGGCAGCAGGAGCCGGTCCTGGAGGCGGAGGGTATGCGGTGGGGCAAGATCGCCGGCACCCTCGCCCAGGTCGCGGGGTCGGGGGCCGTCGTCATCGGGACCGGCCTGAACGTCGACCACACGGTCGGGCAGCTGCCGGTGCCGACGGCCACGTCCTGGCGGCTGGCCCGCGGAGGGGCCCCGCTGCCGGAGGGCGCGCGGGAGGACTTCCTGACCGCCTACCTGGAGCACCTGGCGCGGGCCCACGACGAGCTCGCGGGTGCGGGCGACACGCAGGGCAGGAGGTCCGGTGACGACCAGGACGGCGAGGACAGGGTGGGGCGAGTGAGCGCCGCATACCTGAAGAAGAGTCTGACGATCGGGGCGCGCGTGGCAGTGCTTCGGCCGGACGGGAGCCGGGTCGAAGGAACCGCGACGGGCCTCGACCGTTCGGGTGCGTTGGTGCTCGAGGGGCCGTCCGGTCGCAGCGCCCACCACGCCGGTGACGTGCAGCACGCGCGCGCCCCGGACCGGCCCGGCACCGATAACCTGGCCTGATGCACGCACCCACGATGCTCACCCTGAACCGGCACGCCGACGGCCACGTCGTCGAGCTGGTGCTGGACCGACCCTCGGCGATGAACGCCATCAACACCGAGCTCGCCGAGGAGATCACCGCGGTGACCGCCGACCTGGCGGCCGACCCCACCGTGCGGGCGGTCGTGGTCGCCAGCAGCCACGAGAAGGCGTTCTGCGTCGGGGCCGACCTCAAGGAGCGCAACGGCTTCACCGACGCCCAGATGATGGACCACCGGCTGGTGAGCAAGCAGGCCTACCGTGGCGTGCTGGACCTGCCGATGCCGGCCATTGCGGCCGTCGACGGCTTCGCGCTGGGCGGCGGGATGGAGATCGCGCTGTCGTGCGACATCATCGTCGCCGGCGAGGGCGCGACGGTCGGGCTGCCCGAGGTGAGCGTCGGCGTCATCCCCGGCGGGGGTGGCACGCAGTTGGTCACCCGGCGGGTCGGCTGGTCCAGGGCGGCGTCGATGATCTTCACCGCCCGCAAGATGACCGCGGCCGAGGGCCACGAGCTGGGCGTCGTCGACGAGGTGGTGCCCCCGGGCACCGCCCGCGACCGCGCCCTGGCGCTGGCGACCCTCATCGCCGGGCACTCTCCCGTCGGCGTCCGCAACGCCAAGAAGGCCATGCGGCTGGGCATGGGCACCGACCTGGCCTCCGGCCTGGAGATCGAGGACGGCTGCTGGCGCGCCACGGCCTTCAGCGGGGACCGCAAGGAGGGTGTGGCAGCCTTTGCCGAGAAGAGGCGCCCGGAGTGGCCCGGCCGGTGAGGGGTGGGCAGGGGAAGGTGACGGACATGACGGCAGGAGCTGTCGAGGGAGCGAGGGACCGGTGAGCAACGTGGAGACGACGACCAACGGCGAGGCCATCCCGGCGGCGGTCGACACGACCCGTGTCCTGCTGGCCGAGGACGACGAGACGATCGCCGAGCCCCTGGCCCGGGCGCTGCGGCGCGAGGGCTACGGCGTGGAGGTGGCGGTCGACGGGCGGGCGGCGCTCGCCGGCGCGGTCCGCGAGCCCCACCCCGACATCGTCATCCTCGACCTGGGCCTGCCTCTCCTGGACGGCGTCGACGTGTGCCGCTCGATCCGGGACGCCGGGGTGTTCATCCCCGTCCTCATGCTCACCGCCCGCACGGAGGAGATCGACACGGTCGTCGGTCTGGACGCCGGCGCCGACGACTACGTGCCCAAGCCCTTCCGGCTGGGGGAGCTGCTGGCGCGCGTGCGGGCGCTGCTGCGACGCGGACCGGAGACCCCCGTGCGGCCGTCCGGTGCGCTGCGGATCGACGTCCAGGCCCGCCGGGTGTTCCTCCACGACAAGGAGGTGCGCCTGACGACCAAGGAGTTCGACCTGCTGCGCGTGCTCATGCGTGAGGAGGGCCGGGTGGTGCCGCGCGAGGTGCTCATGCGTGAGGTGTGGGACAGCTGGTTCGGCTCGACCAAGACCCTGGACATGCACATCTCGGTGCTGCGTCGCAAGATCGGCGACGACGCCCAGGACCCCAGCTACATCGTCACGGTGCGCGGCGTGGGCTTCCGGTTCCAGAATGACGACGGGACCGCGACAGGTCCGGCCACCGGTCCTGGGGCAGCTGCGGCCGCCGGTCCTGGGGCCGGTGCCGCCACCGGTCCTGGGGCCGGTGCCGCCACCGGCCCGGCGACCGGTCCCGCCTCCCAGGACTGACCCGAGGTGCGTGGGCTCTTCCGCGACCTCGCGGTGCGGGTCGCGCTGTGGACCCTGGCGCTGGTGATCCTCGGTGCCGCCTGCGCACTGTGGCTGCTCACGCAGGTCGGGGCAGCGACGCGCGCCCGGGAGAACGGCATCCCGGTCTGGCTGGTGGTGGTCGCGGCCCTGGTCACGGGCCTGATCATCGCGACGGCGGGCCTGGCCAGGGCTCGGACCCTGGCAGACCGGGCCGCCGAGGCCGTGGCCGACCCCCTGCGCAGGCTGGCCCAGCGCACCGACGAGATGACCACGGGCGGCTTCGCCCTCGACCCCGACGCGCGTCCCGGCCGGCTGGTGCAGCTGGACCCCTGGCAGGGCGGCATCGCCGAGGTGGACGCGGTGGCCCGCGAGATAGACCGGCACCACCACACGCTGGCCCGCACCCTGGTCTCGGAGCGCTCCTTCGCCGCCGACGCCTCCCACCAGCTGCGGACCCCGCTGGCCGCCCTGCTGCTGCGGCTCGAGGAGATCTCTGAGCTGGCCGCCGACGACGCCGAGGTGCGGGCCGAGGCCGAGGTGGCCATCGCCCAGGTCGAGCGCCTCACGGGGGTCGTCGACGAGCTGCTGCGCCGCACCCGGGTCGGGCACGCCAGCGGGGGCGCGCTGAGCTCGGTCGAGGCGGTCGTGGCCGGCCTGGACGAGGAGTGGAGCCCGGCCTACGAGGAGCGCGGACGCGAGTTCACCGTCTCCTGCGAGCGCGGCATCATCGTGGAGGCCAGCAGCTCGGCCCTCTCGCAGATCCTCAACTCGCTCGTCGAGAACGCCCTCAGCCACGGGGCCGGCACGGTCCGGCTCGAGGTCGCCCGCTCCGGACCCTCCGCGGTCTTCACCGTCTCGGACGAGGGTCGCGGGGTGCCAGACCACCTGGCGCAGTCGATCTTCGACCGGGCCGTCACCACCGGGGGCGGCACCGGGCTGGGGCTGTCCGTCGCCCGGGAGACGGCCGAAGGCGTCGGTGGCCGGATCGAGCTGACCCAGCTGCGGCCGCCGGTCTTCGCCCTCTACCTGCCCCTGGCGCGCACGCCCTGAGCAGGGGAGGCTGCGTCGGGGGCGGCAGGGGTCTCCCCGGACATGTCCTGCGGAGCGGCAGGGGGAGCCTGGTCGAGGGCAGCCTCCAGGTCCTCCTCGGCGTCCAGCTCCTTGCGGAACACGAAGGTGCGGTAGGCCCAGAAGCGGAAGAGCGTCCCGAGCACCAGGCCGATCCCGTTGCCGGAGATGTTGTCGGCCAGCTGGCTGTCCAGCCCCAGCACGTAGCGGGAGAAGCCCAGGCAGGCCAGCGCGATCCCCAGGCCCACGGCGTTGAAGAAGACGAAGAGGGCGAACTCCCCGGCCATCGGCTGGCTGATCCGGTGCCGGAAGGTCCACAGCCGATTGCCCAGCCAGGAGAAGACGGTCGCCACGCTGGTCGCGATCACCTTGGCGGTCAGCGGGTTGCCCGGCAGAACGCCCTCGACCAGGCCAGGCACGCCGAAGACCAGCACGTTGTAGAGCAGGGTGTCCAGCACGAACGCCATCGCGCCGATGGTCCCGAACTTGGCCATCTCGCGCACCAGCGCCTGATAGCTCGCGCGCAGGCGGGCCACCAGGCCGGGACGTTCGGGGGTCACCCCGGGAGTGTACGTCCCGGCGCTGGGTAGGGTCTGATCCGTGACCGACGCCCCGAAGACCCACGAGGACGCACCCGCGGACCCCGCCCCATCCGTCCCCAGCCCATTGCAGCCCGAGGGCGGCTTCCCCGTCGTGGGGATCATCGGCGGGGGCCAGCTGGCTCGGATGTGCCAGCCTCCCGCCGTCGCCCTCTCCCTGACCCTGTCGGTGCTGGCCGAGGGCGAGACCGCCAGCGCGGCCCTCGTCGTGCCGCACAGCCCGGTCGGGCAGCACACCGACCTGGAGGCCGTGCGCGAGTGGGCGCGGCACTGCGACGTCGTGACCTTCGACCACGAGTTCGTCCCCCAGGAGATCCTCACCGCCCTCGAGGCCGAGGGTGTCCCGCTGCACCCGTCGGCCGGCGCCCTCGTCTTCGCCCAGGACAAACTGCGGATGCGCGAGCAACTCACCGCGATGGGCATCCCCTGCCCGCGGTGGGCGCGGGCCCGCACCGCAGAGGAGGTCGACGCCTTCGCCGCGCAGGTGGGGTGGCCGGTGGTGGCCAAGACGCCTCGCGGTGGCTACGACGGCAAGGGGGTCCGGGTATGCGGTTCTGCGGCCGATCTGGACGACTGGCTCTCCGAGGTCGGCCGGCCGGGCGCCCTCGAGAACGGGCTCCTGCTGGAGGAGGCCGTCTCCTTCACCCGTGAGCTGGCGGCCCTGGTCGCCCGCAGCCCCTCGGGGCAGGCGGTGGCCTGGCCCGTCGTCGAGACCGTCCAGACCGACAGCATCTGCACCGAGGTGCTCGCCCCCGCCCCCGACCTCGACGACGACCTCGCCGCCGAGATGTCCCTGGGCGCGCTGCGGATCGCCGGGGAGCTGGGGGTGACCGGCGTGATGGCCGTGGAGATGTTTGAGCTGAGGGATCCGCGGACGGGAGAGACCTCATACCTCGTCAACGAGCTGGCGATGCGCCCGCACAACAGCGGGCACTGGACGATCGACGGCTCGGTGACCAGCCAGTTCGAGCAGCACCTCCGTGCCGTGCTCGACCTGCCGCTCGGCGACCCGACCGCCCGCGACCCGTGGACCGTGATGGGCAACGTGCTCGGCGGTGACTATCCCGAGCTCTACCCGACCTACCGGCACCTGATGGCGCGCGACCCCGGCCTGAAGATCCACCTCTACGGCAAGGGGGTGCGGCCCGGCCGCAAGATCGGGCACGTCACCGTCGGTGGCGAGGACCTGGAGGACCTGCGTGGCCGGGCCCGGCACGCGGCGGACTACCTGCGAGGAGTGGTGACCGAATGAGCGTGGACACGACCGCGACGCAGCCCCTGGTCGGGCTCGTCATGGGCAGCGACAGCGACTGGCCGGTCATGGAGGCCGCGGCCCAGGCGCTGGAGGAGTTCGGCGTGCCCTACGAGGCCGACGTCGTCTCGGCGCACCGGATGCCCGAGGAGATGATCGCCTACGGGCAGCAGGCGGCCGGACGCGGGCTGCGCGTGATCATCGCCGGCGCCGGGGGAGCGGCGCACCTGCCGGGCATGCTCGCCTCCGTCACCGTGCTGCCCGTCATCGGCGTGCCAGTGCCGCTCAAGCACCTCGACGGCATGGACTCGCTGCTGTCGATCGTGCAGATGCCCGCCGGGATCCCCGTCGCGACCGTCTCGGTCGCTGGCGCGCGCAACGCCGGCCTGCTGGCCGTGCGGATGCTCGCCTCGGGGGAGGGTGAGCGGGCCGCCGCGTGGCGCGAGCAGCTGGCTACCTTCGCCGCCGACCTGCGCGACCAGGCCCACGCCAAGGGTCAGAAGCTGCGGGAGCGGCGCCAGGGCTGAGCCCCCGGGCGCCCGACCGACGCCCGACCGGCGCCCGACCGGCGCACAGTCCGCGCCGGGCGTAGGTTGGTGCCATGCGCTTCGGGATGTTCGTGCCACAGGGATGGCGGATGGACCTCGTCGGGATCGAGCCCCAGCACCAGTGGGGCCGGATGCTCGACCTCGCCCAGCGGCTGGACGCCGACGAGGCGTGGGAGTCGGTCTGGGTCTACGACCACTTCCACACCGTGCCCGAGCCCAGCCAGGAGGCCTGCCACGAGGCGTGGTCCCTGATGTCCGCGCTCGCCGCGGTCACTGGCCGGGTCCGGCTGGGGCAGATGTGCACGTGCATGAGCTACCGCGAGCCGACCTACCTGGCCAAGGTGGCCGCCACGGTCGACACGATCTCGGGCGGGCGCGTCGAGATGGGGATCGGCGCCGGGTGGTACGAGCACGAGTGGCGCGCCTATGGCTATGGCTTCCCCCGCGCGGGTGAGCGGCTCGCCCGCCTCCGCGAAGGTGTGGAGATCTTCCGTCAGATGTGGACGACCGGGTCGGCCACCCTCGACGGCGAGCACTACCAGGTCGACGGCGCGATGTGCTGGCCCCGCCCGCTCCAGGGCAGCGTGGAGGGCTTCGGCGGGTCGGCGAGCAACGGCATACCGATGTGGATCGCTGGCGGCGGCGAGCGCAAGACGCTGCGGATCGCGGCGGAGTATGCCGACTGCACCAACTTCGACGGCACCGCTGAGGGCTTCGCACACAAGTCGCAGATCCTGCGCCAGCACTGCGCCGACGTGGGAAGCGACTTCGACGCGATCGTGCGCAGCGCCAACTACAACGTGATCATCGGGCGCGACGAGGCAGAGGTCGAGGACCGCCTGGCGGCGATCAAGGACCGCTTCCTCCAGGCGGGCGTCGCGCCGCAGAAGGCCGAGGAGCAGGTGGTCAACCTGCGCACCCAGCCGGCCGTCGGCACGCCCGAGCAGATCGTGGAGATGCTCTCCGGTCTGCAGCAGCTCGGCATGACCTACGCGATCACCTACTTCGCGGAGGCGGCCTACGACACCTCCGGGATCGAGCTCTTCGAGGACGAGGTGATCCCCGCGCTCGCCCGCTGAGGGGTCCGGGTGGAGGCGTCGCTCATGGGGCTGTGGTCCTGGGGCTCGCCCTGACGGGCTCGGCCCTCCTGCCCACCGGGGAGCACCCCCATCCCTTGACCCTGGGGTTCTTCGCGCTGGGCTACGGCGGTCTCGTGATCGGCGTCGTCCCCCTGGTCCGAGCCGCGAACCGGGCGGCTCGTTCAGCCGGTGAGGACTCCCCGCCCCTCCGGTGAGGACTCCTGGCCTCCCGCAGGTGAGAACTCCCCGCGCCCCGCAGGTGAGGACAGCTCGCTCCGCCGGTCGGGTCAGCGGATCAACTCGGCCGGGACGATCCGCACCGGGACGGGCTCGGCCACGGACGCCTCCGTGGCCCCCTCGACGTGGGTCACCTCCCGGTAGCCGCCGTCGGGGCCGAGCCGGTAGACGGTCAACGACGGCAGGGTGGGCGAGACGACCCAGTAGTGCTCGACCCCGGCCGCCGCGTAGGCATCCCTCTTGACGCCCAGGTCTCGCCGCCAGGTGCTGGGCGAGAGGACCTCGACCACGAGCAGCGCGGGGCCGAGCTCGGCGCGGGAGATCTCGCCCGTCCAGGGGGCGACCAGGAGATCCGGCTGCACCACGGTCTCACCCTCCCGCGTTGTCAGCACGAGATCGACGGGGGCGGGGAGCATCGCCAGCGCGGCGGGCAGTGCTGGTTCGAGCAGGTGCATGAGCCGGCGGATCACGTGTTGGTGCAGCGGCCCGGGCGACGGGGTCACCAGGACCTCACCCTCGAGCAGCTCGTAGCGGGCGCCGTCGTGCGACCGGGAGTCCCGGAAGGCCTCGAACTCCTCCCGGCTCACCCGGTGCGACCAGGCGCGATCCGTGAGCAGCGTCATACCCGTCATGCTTCCCCCTCCCGTGCATGGGGTCAAGCATTCCAGCGTCGATGCCTGCGGGTCCTTCCCTGTCCACAGGTGTTCGAACCCGCCGGTAGGCTTCGGGTATGAGCGACTTCGACCTGTTCCGTGTCAACGAGGATCACGAGGCGCTGCGGGAGGCGATCCGGGAGATCGCCGAGGAGCAGATCGCTCCGCACGCGGCCGCCGTGGACGAGGAGTCCCGCTTCCCGCACGAGGCGCTCAAGGCCCTGCAGGCCACCGACATGCACGCCCCGCACATCGGCGAGGAGTACGACGGCGTCGGCGCCGACGCGCTGGCCACCTGCATCGTCATCGAGGAGGTCGCCCGCGTCTGCGCGAGCAGCTCCCTCATCCCGGCGGTCAACAAGCTCGGCACGATGCCGGTCATCCTCGCCGCCTCCGACGAGGTCAAGCAGAAGTACCTGCCGCCCGTGGCCCGCGGGGAGGCGATGTTCTCCTACGGCCTGTCCGAGGCCGGCGCCGGCTCCGACACCGCCGGCATGAAGTGCCGCGCCGAAGAGCAGCCCGACGGGTCGTTCGTCCTCAACGGGCAGAAGTCCTGGATCACCAACGCGGGCGTCTCCGACTACTACACCGTGATGGCGGTCACCGACCCCGACGGGCCGCGGGGCCGCAACGTCACCGCCTTCGTCGTCGAGAAGGAGGACGAGGGTTTCACCTTCGGTGAGCCGGAGAAGAAGCTCGGCATCAAGGGCTCGCCCACCCGCGAGTTGCTCTTCGACAACTGTCGCATCCCCGGCGACCGGATGGTCGGCGAGCGCGGCGAGGGTCTGAAGATCGCGCTGCGCACCCTCGACCACACCCGCGTCACGATCGGCGCGCAGGCCGTCGGCATCGCTCAGGGCGCTCTCGACTTCGCCCTGGGCTACGTCAAGGAGCGGCAGCAGTTCGGCAAGGCGATCGCCGAGTTCCAGGGCGTGCAGTTCATGCTCGCCGACATGGGGATGAAGGTCGAGGCGGCCCGGCAGATGGTCTACGTCGCGGCGGCCAAGTCCGAGCGGGGCGACGCCGACCTATCCTTCTTCGGGGCCGCGGCCAAGTGCTTCGCGTCCGACGTGGCCATGGAGGTCACCACCGACGCGGTCCAGCTGCTCGGCGGCTACGGCTACACCAAGGACTTCCCGGTGGAGCGGATGATGCGCGACGCCAAGATCACCCAGATCTACGAGGGCACCAACCAGATCCAGCGCGTCGTCATGGCGCGCCAGCTGCTCAAGGGCTGACGCACCACGGTTGGGGTCTACCGGCCGCCGTCGGTCTGGTCGGCGTCGTCGCCCTGGCTGTCGGAGCCGTTCTCCCCGGAGTCCCCGCCGCCAGAGCCGTCCTCGCCGGAGTCGTCGTCGGCGTCGTCGCCCTGCTGCTCGTCGGGCCGGGTGATCGTCGGCTCGGTGGTCGAACGCTCGACGATGATCGGGGCCGCGCCGGGCTGCTGGCGCTCCAGCTGCAGGGTCTCGTGCTGCTCGTAGACCGTGTCGCCGTAGGTGTAGGTCACGTCGGTGTCCAGTGTCGCCGTGGCACCGCGGCCCGGTTCGACGGTCACGTTGGCCCACTCGACGTAGGTCAGGTCGTCACCGATGTCCGAGGCCAGCTCGGCGTCCGGGCCCAGCATCGGGGCTACCGCGGACGGGCCGCCCCGCACGATCCCCAGGTAGAAGTCGCTGGCCAGCTGCTTGCCCTCGGCCTCGGTGATCGGGGTCAGGGCGACGTCGCTGCTGGCGCTGTCGTCAGAGCCGGGCCCGCCGTCGAGCAGCCCCTGCTGGCCGATGATGGCCCAGACCAGCCACCCCAGCAGCGCGATGAGCGGCAGGGCGATCAGCCACGGCAGCACCGAGCCACGACGGGGAGCGGAGGGGTATGCGGCAGCGGGCTCACGGCGGTACGGCGCCGCCTGCTGGCCTCGCCGAGGGCCTGCAGGAGCGGGACCGGCGACCGGCACCCGCCGGGTGTCGTCCACCGGGCGGTGGGCGCGGGTGACCGGGGCTCCGGTGGACGCGCCGACACCGCCCGCCGCTGCGGCAGCAGCCGCTCCCGCACCAGCTCCGGCCGCAGCGCCGGCTCCTGGAGCCGTCCTGGGACGCACGTCGGCACCCTTGCCCTCGGCCACGTCGGCGAGGGCCTGGGCCGCGCGGGCGGCGCTCCAGCGGCGCTCGGGGTCACCGTGCAGCATCCCGGCCAGGACCGGCGTCAACGGACCGGCCCGGCGGGGCTCCTGGGGCTCCTCGCGGACGATGGTGTGCAGCTGGGCCACGGCGTTGGCCGCGTCGGGGAACGGGCGTCGACCCTCGACCGCGGCATAGAGCGTCGCGCCCAGCGCCCACACGTCCGAGGCCTGGGTCGGGTCCTGGCCCTGGGCCAGCTCGGGGGAGAAGAAGGCCGCCGTGCCCGACACCATCCCAGTGCGGGTCAGCTGGTGGTCCTCCTCGCCGCGCGCGATGCCGAAGTCGGTGAGCTTGGCGTGGGTGCCCGCCTCGTCGAGGAGGACGTTGGCCGGCTTGACGTCCCGGTGCAGGATCCCGATGCCGTGGGCCGCGGCCAGCGCGCCAGCCATCTGGGCACCGATCGTCGCGACCTGCTGGACGGGCAGGGAACGGCCTCCCTCCAGGATCTGCGCGAGCGAACGTCCTGCCACATACTCCATGACGATCCACGGGGAGCCTTCGTGCTCGAAGGCGTCGAAGACCCGGACGACGTGGTCGTGAGCGAGGGCCGCGCTGGTGCGCGCCTCGCGCAGGCCTCGCGCGACCAGCACCTCGTTGTCCGCCTCGCCGGCGACCCTCTTCAGGGCCACGTCGCGGCCGAGGTGCTCGTCGCGGGCCAGCCACACCGTGCCGCCGCCGCCCCGTCCCAGGACGGACAGGACGCGATAGCGCCCCGCCACCAGGCTCGGGTCGTCGCTCAGCGGGGTCGCGCGGGTCGTCTCCAGGCCGGGTCCCTGGTCCTCGGGCAGGCCCGGCGCGTCGTGCTCGTGGTCGTTCGTCATCGGTTGATCACCGCCCCCATGATGTCAGGGTGCGACCGTGATGGCCCTGCCCTCGCGCAGAGCGCCGAAGAGCTCGGCCGCGCCGGCCTCGTCCCAGAGCACGGTGCTGCCGACGTTGGTGGGGTAGTTGGTGTTGGCGACCGGCACCGTCACCGAGTGGCCCTGCCCGTTGGCCACGGAACGCATGGCCAGGGCCATCCTGGCGCCCTCGACCATGGACGTGTCCTCACCCATGGCCAGCGCCTTGCCGGTGCCGGTGCCCACCTTGTGGAGGGTGAAAGGGTTGAGGATGGTGGCGGGGGAGGACATCTTGGACACCAGGGCGGAGAGGAACTCCCGCTGGCGCTCGACCCGGCCGATGTCGCCGCGCGGGTCGCTGTAGCGCATCCGCACGTAGCCCAGCGCCTCCGGGCCGGTCAGGTCCTGGCAGCCGGCGGGCAGGTCGATGTGGGCCTTGTCGTCCTGGATCGCCTGGTCCAGGCACATGCGGACCCCGCCGACGGTGTTGACCACCCCGACGAAGCCGCCGAAGCCGATCTCCAGGTAGCCGTCGATCCGCAGGTCGGTGTTCTGCTCCACGGTGTCCACGAGCAGCTCGGCGCCGCCGATCGAGTGCGCGGCGTTGAGCTTGTTCCAGCCGTTGTCGCGGATCTCGACGTAGGAGTCCCGCGGCAGGCTGACCAGCGTCGGCTCCCCGCCGGAAGGCACGTGCAGCAGCATCACGGTGTCGGCCCGGGTGCCCTCGACAGCACCGGTGCCGAACTCGCTGCGCTCCGCGTCGCTGAGCTCCTCGCGGCTGTCGGTGCCGACCAGCAGGTAGTTGGCGCCAGAGCCGCCGGAGGGGCGGTCGGCCACGTCAGGGGTGGAGTCGATCTTGGTGATGCTGCCCCAGACCAGGCTGGCCACCACGAGCATCGCGACGACATAGCCGACGACGAGCAGGAGCAGGAAGGCCATGAGGCGGCGCATCCCGTAGCGCTTGCGTCGACGCGGCGGACGCGGGGGCGGGCCGCCGCGTCCCGGTCCGTCGGGGCGGCGTGGGGGTGGGGGCGTCCCGCGACCGGCGTACCGCTCTCGGTCGCGGGAATAGTCAACCTCCCGCGAGTATGCGGTGTAGCGGTCGTCCGCGTACGTCCCGTCGTCCTCGTAGCCCCGGTCCTCGTAGCCCCGGTCGTCGTAGCCCCGGTCGTAGCCACGGTCGTCGTAGGTCCGGCCGTCATGACCCCGGTCGTAGCCACGGCCGCCCCTGCCGTCCCGGTAGCGATCGCGATCCGCGGCGTGGCGGTCCTGGCGGGGGATCAGCTCGGTGTCCTCGTGCCGCCAGTCGTCCCGTCGCCCGCCGTCGGCGCGCCAGTCCTGGCCCTCGTCGCGCCAGTCGTCCCGATTCTGGCGGCCCCTGGGGTCACGACGATCTCCCCGTCCGTCGCGCGGCGTACGCGGCATGGGGCGGGTCCAGTCGTCTTCAGGGTGGTGCGGCACGTCAGCCCACACTAGAGCAGCGACCTGTCCGGTGGCTGGGAGCAGCCTCCGACGCGCCGACGGGTACCCTCGCGGTGTGACTTCCCCCGAGCCCCGGCAAGTCCCCATCTCGGTCATCATGCCGATCCTCAACGAGGAGCACCACCTCGCGGCGGCCGTGAGGTCCGTGCTGGCCCAGGACCACCCGGGACCCATCGAGGTCGTGGTCGCGGTGGGGCCGAGCACCGACCGCACGCGCGAGGTGGCCGAGGAGCTCGCTCTGGCCGATCCACGGGTCGTGGTCGTCGACAACCCCAGCGGCCGCACCCCGGACGGGCTCAACGCCGCCATCGCCGCCTCCGCGCACGAGGTGATCGTCCGGATGGACGGTCACGGCGTCCTGTCCGACGGTTACATCCGGCGCGCCGTCCAGGTCCTCGAGGAGACCGGTGCGGCCAACGTCGGGGGGCTCATGATGGCCGAGGGCCTGGACGACCTGCAGCAGGCGGTCGCCGTGGCGATGACCTCACCCCTGGGGATCGGGGCGGCCAAGTTCCACGTCGGGGGCGAGGCGGGGCCGGCGGAGACCGTCTACCTGGGGGTCTTCCGGCGGGAGTGGCTCGAGCGCGTCGGCGGCTACGACCCGCACTTCACCCGGGCCCAGGACTGGGAGCTCAACTACCGCATCCGGGAGGCCGGGGGCACGGTCTGGTTCGACCCCGCGCTCACCGTGACCTACCGGCCGCGCGCCACCTGGGGCGACCTCGCCCGGCAGTTCTACACGACGGGACAGTGGCGGCGGCAGGTGGTGCGTCAGCACCCGGAGTCGGTCAACGCGCGCTACCTGGCGCCCCCGCTGGCCGTCCTCGGCATCGCGGCCGGCCTCGTCGGCGGCCTCGCCTGGCGCCCGGCCTGGTTGATCCCGGCCGGGTATGCAGCACTCGTCACCGCCGGCGGCGCCTGGATCGCGCGCGACGAGACACCCGGCGTCCGGGCCCGCATGCCCGGCGTCCTGGCCACCATGCACCTGACCTGGGGCGCCGGGTTCCTGCGCGGGACACGAGACTGACCGGCCTCGGGACGCCAGAGGCGCCGAGACCGGTCAGTCCTCCGGGCTGATCAGCCCTCGGTCGGGGGCGTGGCCTCCGGGGTCGGCTCGTCGACCGCGATGGTCAGCGGCGCGCCGGTCTTCTCGACGACCTCCTCGACGCTGACGCCGGGAGCGACCTCGCGCAGCACGAGACCCTGGGGGGTGACGTCGATGACGGCCAGGTCGGTGATGATCCGCTGCACGACCTTGAGCCCGGTGATGGGCAGGTCGCACTGCTCGACGATCTTGCAGCTGCCGTCCTTGGCGACGTGGTCCATCAGGACGACGACCTTCTTGGCGCCCATGACGAGGTCCATCGCCCCGCCCATGCCCTTGACCATCTTGCCCGGGATCATCCAGTTGGCGATGTCACCCTCGGCCGAGACCTGCATCGCGCCGAGGATGGCCGCGTCGATCTTGCCGCCCCGGATCATGCCGAAGCTGACCGAGGAGTCGAAGAAGCTGGCGCCCTTGCGGGTCGTCACCGTCTCCTTGCCGGCGTTGATCAGGTCGGGGTCCTCCTCGCCCTCGAAGGGATAGGCACCCACGCCCAGGATCCCGTTCTCGGACTGGAGCACCAGCTCCACGTCGTCGGGGACGTAGTTGGGGACCAGCGTCGGCATGCCGATGCCGAGGTTGACGTAGTCGCCGTCCTTGAGCTCGGCCGCGGCGCGCGCGGCCATCTCCTCACGGGTCAGGGCCATGGCTCAGGCCTCCTTGCTCTCGGTCGGGCTCTCAGACGAGCTCTCGGTGCGGGGGCGGGTGGTGCGCTTCTCGATGTCCTTGGCGGCGGCCTGCTCGGGGGTCAGCGCCAGCACGCGCTGCACGTAGATGCCGGGCAGGTGGATCTCGTCGGGGTCCAGCTCACCGGGCTCGACCAGCTCCTCGACCTCGGCCACGGCGATGTTGGCCGCCATCGCGCACAGCGGGTTGAAGTTGCGGGCCGACTTGTTGAAGACGAGGTTGCCGTGCCGGTCGCCCTTGGCGGCCCGGACCAGACCGAAGTCGGCGAAGATCGACTCCTCCAGGACGTAGTCGCGGGTCTGGCCACGCACGGTGTACTCGCGCTTCTCCTTGGCGGGCGACTCCTTGACCACCGTGCCCTCGGAGTCGTAGAGCCACGGCATACCGCCCTCGGAGACCTGGGAACCGACCCCGGTGGGGGTGTAGAAGGCCGGGATGCCGGCGCCGGCGGCGCGCATCTTCTCGGCCAGGGTGCCCTGAGGGGTCAGCTCGACCTCGAGCTCGCCGGAGAGGTACTGGCGGGCGAACTCCTTGTTCTCGCCCACGTAGGAGGCGATCACCCGGCTGATCCGACGCTCGGCCAGGAGGAGCCCCAGCCCGGCGCCGTCGACGCCGCAGTTGTTGGAGACGACCTGCAGGTCGGTGGTGCCGCGTGCCAGCAGGGCCTCGATCAGCACGGTCGGGATGCCGGAGAGGCCGAAGCCCCCCACGGTCACGGTCATGCCGTCAACGATGCCCTCGACGGCTTCGGCGGCGGAAGCGACAACTTTGTCCATGCGGTCGAGACTACCGCCCCGGGTGCGGCCCTCCGGCCGGTGGTTGGGCGCAGGCTCAGTCCGTCGCCACGGACGCTCAGTCCGTCGCCGACGGACGCTCGGGCACGTCGGTGGGCGCCGTGAAGGTCACGCCCTCGGCCGCCATCCTCGGGTCGTCGGCCGTGGCAGCACCGCCGCGGGCGAGCACCGCGGACCCGTCCGCCGCCAGGAGCTGCAGGACCTGACGGACCAGCAGCCCGGGATCGGTCGTGGTCAGGAGCGCCCTGGCGCCGGCAGGCATCTCCTCGAGCCCGTCGAGCAGCTCGGCATAGGTGAGGCGCTCGGCCCCGTGGACCAGCGCCGTGTCGTCCTCGGCCGCCTCGTCCCAGGCGGTGAAGTGGTCGCCATAGCTGGCCAGCTCCGCCGCCTCGTCCATCACGCCGGACCGCAGCTCCTGGCCGAACTCGCGGGCCAGGCCGGGCAGGGCCACGGCGACGACCTCGTCGCAGTCCTCGGCCAGCTCGGAGTCGGGCTCGGTGGTGATGAGCACGTCGGCGCCCTCGTGGGTGTCGACGGTCAGCGTGGCGCCGACCGACCAGACGGCCAGCGCCCAGTAGGCCAGCCGCCAGTGCGGGCTGGGCAGGTCCACCAGGACCACGGTCCCGGGCTGGACGTCCAGGCCCTCCTGCAGCGCGTTGGCAGCCTTGGCCACCCAGGTCTGGAGGACGCGGCGGGAGATCTCGATGCGTTCGCCGCCACCGGCGGCGGAGTCGTCGTAACAGGTAAGGGCTGGCCGTGTCGCATCGGCGGCGACGGCGTCGGCGAGCACCTCGGCGGGGGAGTGCACGGCCCCAAACTAACCCGAGTCGACGCCGGAGTCCCCTTCCGGTCCGTGCAGGTCTTGCGCCGGAGCCCGAGGAGAGGCACAGTGACCTGCGTGACAGCCGATGTGCGCGGGCTCCCTGCCGCCCACCACCGTCGGATCTGGCGCACGGACCTGCCCGTCGATATCTCCTCGGTCTGGGGCGTCCTGCGCCGGGGTGCCGGCGACCCCTCGTGGAGGGTGGCCGGTGGCGCCCTCTGGCGTGCCCTGCGGACCCCCGACGGCCCTGCGACCCTGCGCACCCAGGCCCGTCCGGCGGACGGTCTGGTGCTGGCCGAGGCGTGGGGCGAGGGCGGTCCGTGGGTGCTGGAGCACCTGCCCCGCATGCTGGGCGCCGAGGACGCGGGAGCCGCGACCTTCGAGCCACGGCATCCCCTCGTCGAGGACGCGCGGCGCAGGCATCCGGGCTGGCGCGTGCCCCGCACGGGCCTGGTCATGGAGTCGCTGGTGCCGGCCGTGATCGAGCAGAAGGTGACCGGCCAGGAGGCCTTCTCCGGCTGGCGACGGATCGTCCGACGCTTCGGCGAGCCGGCGCCCGGACCGGGCGCCGCGCTGGGGCTCACGGCCCATCCCTCACCCCAGGTGCTGCGCCAGATCCCGTCCTGGGAGTGGTTGGCGGCCGGGGTGTCGCCGCAGCGCTCGGACACCGTCCAGCGGGTGGCCCGGCTCGCGCACCGCCTGGAAGAGCTCGCGGAGGCCGACCCCACCGTGGCGCGCCGGCGTCTGCTGAGCATCCCGGGGGTCGGCGTCTGGACCGCGGCGGAGACCGCGCACCGGGCGCTGGGGGACGCGGACGCGGTCAGCTTCGGCGACTACCACGTGGCGGCCAACATCGGATGGGCGCTGACCGGCCACCCGGTGGGTGACGAGGCCCTGGTCGAGCTGCTGCGTCCGTGGGAGGGGCACCGCTACCGCGTGCAGCGCTATCTCGAGCTCGCGGGCGCCCTGCGCCCGCGCAGGGGGCCGCGGATGGCCCCGCGCCGGCACCTGCCCGTGCGCCGCTGAGCAGCGTCCACCCCCGGCTCGCTCGGGGTCGACCCGGCTCTCACCCGCCTCGGGCGACTCGGCCGAGGTCGACCCGCACCGGCACCTCGCCCAGGTCCTCCCCGTGGAGCGCCACCTCGAGGCGAGCCGCGACCCGACCGGCGGTGACGGGATCGGGGGAGGAGACCGCATACCCGCGAGAAGGGTCTCCCGAGACGGAGACCGACGCGGATCCCGGGACCGACGCGGAGGACTGTCCCAGGAGCGCGAGCCGGACGGCCCGATCCCCACGGGTGACCGGGTCCTCGGGCGCGACGGACGCGATGCCGACGGCAGCAGCCGCAGGGCTGGCCGGGGGAGCGCCGAGGGAGGTGCGGACGGCCTCGCGGTGGCCGAGCGCGAACCAGTCGCCCGGGCCGGTCCTGACCAACGACTGTGCGCCGCGGTGGGGTTCCGCGCCGGCCCCTCCGTCGTCGACCAGGTGGTCCAGCCCGCGGACGACGGCGGCCGCGATGCTGCCCGTCTTGCCCTTGACCAGGTCGGCCGCGGCGGCGATCTCGTCGGCCACCGCCCGGGCGGTGACCGCCAGCCCGCGCCCGTCGGCGTCGGTCGCCCCGCGCAGGTCGTCGAGGACCCGGAGGCCGTGCGAGCCGAGGGCGAAGTCGGTCTGCCCGGATCTCCAGGGGCGGCCGGCCGTGTCCGACAGCACGACGGCGAAGCGCCTGCCGGCGCCCGCCCTCTTGAGCCCGGTATGCAGCGTCCGCGCGGCTGCGTCCGGGTCGGGGGGCAGGACCAGCACGCCGCCGTCGGGGCCGGTGTTGGAGGCGTCCAGCCCGGCCCCGGCCATCACCGGCCCGGCCACCGCCTCGACGATCCGGGTGACCCGGTCGCCGACGACGCGTTCGGCCACGACGCGCCGGGCGTGCTCCAGGACGAGGGCGTCCCGGTCCGCGGTGCCGGGCACCCTCAGCCCGAGCGCCTTGGACACGACCTTGCTGGAGACGACGAGGATGTCGCCGTCGGTCAGCCCGCCGAGGCCCTCCAGGGCGGTGGCGAGGTGGCGGGCCAGGTCGTCCTCGCCCCGAATCTCCGGCACGCCGTGGACGGGCAGGACGGTGACGGTGCCGACGGGAGGGGCGGTGTCGTCCTGCCAGCTCATCGGAGCCGCAGGCCCAGGTCCAGCGCGGCCCGGGCCACGCGGCCCGCGCCGACCCGGTCACGCATGAGGATGTCCTGACGCTCGACCGTGACGCCACGGGGGAAGGAGCCGTCGCGGTCGGCCTCGTCGACGAGCCAGCCGGAGAGGAAGTCGGCGTAGAGGCCCGCCACGCCTGCCGCGGACAGCTCAACCCCCAGCGGCGCCAGGCAGGCGTCGGCGTGACCGCGCACCGGCCGTCCACCGATGAGGGGGCTGACCCCGACGACCGGTGCCCGGGTGCCGCGCAGCGCGTCCCGCACGCCGGGCACGCCCAGGATGATCCCGATCGAGACGACCGGGTTGCTCGGCGGCAGGATGACGACGTCGGCCTCCCTGATCGCCTCGAGCACCCCCGGAGCCGGTCGGGCCTGCCCCAGCCCGGCCACGGTGAACCGCCGCGCCGGCAGGGCGGCCCGGTGCCGCACCCACCACTCCTGGAAGTGGATGGCGCGCTCGGGACCGTCGGGGCCCTCCGGCCCGTCGACGACGACGTGCGTCTCGATCGGTTGGTCCGACGCCGGCAGGAGCTGCACGCCCAGGGCGGGCAGGCCCCAGCGTTCGGCCAGACGGCCGGTCACCTCGCTGAGCGACAGCCCCTGGCCGAGCCACTGGCTGCGCGCGACGTGGGTGCCCAGGTCCAGGTCGCCCAGGCCGAACCACTGCGGCTGGACACCGAGCGCGGCGAGCTCTTCCATCACCTGCCGCCCGTCCCCGGCGCGGCCCCAGCCCTGCGCCTCGTCGACGCCCCCGCCGAGGGTGTAGAGGAGCGTGTCGAGGTCCGGGCAGACCCGCAGGCCGAAGAGGGTGATGTCGTCGCCGGTGTTGCCGATGACCGTGACCCGGGTCGGGTCGGGTGCACCCTGCCGGCCCTGGTCCTGGAGCGTCTCCTCGTGACCTTGGTGCTGGAGAGCATCCACGAGGCCGCGGACGAATCTGGCGCCGCCGACGCCGCCGGAGAGAACGGTGATCTGCATCCCCCCATTGTGGGAGGTCAGAGCTCTTTAGCAGATCTGGGGTTGACGTTTGCGGATGACACGCGTGTAATTCTCTCAACGTGATCTGCTCCCGGCACCCTCCGGAAGAGGTCTCGGACAGCCGCAGGGACGTGTAGGCCTAGGTCGAGGAGGAGCCGTGCACGAGATGGACATGCTGGCGTTGCTCAGCAGCGCAGACGAGGTCGAGGAAGCATCGTGGCAGGAGCGTGCCCTGTGCGCGCAGACCGACCCCGAGGCCTTCTTCCCCGAGAAGGGTGGCTCCACCCGCGAGGCCAAGAAGGTCTGCGTCGGGTGCGAGGTCCGGGCCGAGTGCCTGGAGTACGCCTTGGCCAACGACGAGCGCTTCGGCATCTGGGGCGGTCTGTCCGAGCGCGAGCGTCGCAAGCTGAAGAAGCGCGCTGTCTGAGCCGGCGGCGCGGGCCTCGGGCCCGCCCCGCGCGGGCGGGCTGCCAGCACGCACCGCCCACGGCGACGCACGCACCACCGGCACCGACATGACGCCGACGAAGACCCGCCAGGACGGCCGCCGGAGCGGCCGGGCGCGGGTCACCGACGTGAGCGTCCTGGTCCTGGCGCACCCGGAGGGCCGCACCCTCGACACGCTCCTCGCGGCCCTGGCGGCCCAGGCCCTCCCTCCGCAACGCATCCTCATCTGCGGCCTCGACCCGCAGGGGCAGGAGGCCGCGGAGGCGCTCGAGCACCCCGACCTGCGCGAGCGCCGCATACCCGTCATCGTGCGCGGGACCCCGCCCGCGGGTGACGGGCGAGGGGAACGGTCGACCTCCGGACCCGAGCCGCAGGCGCCGCCGCAGTGGCGCGTGGTGGAGGACGCCCGCGCCGCGCTGCCCGTGCACGAGGACAACTGGCTGTGGATCCTGCACGACGACAGCCTGCCCGCACCGGGGGCGCTGGCCGCGCTCACCGCAGCCGTGCGTCGCAGCAGCCGCGTCGCCATGGTCGGGCCCAAGCTCGTGCGCGACGACGACCCGAGGCTGCTGGTGGGGGTGGGCCACCAGCTCACCGTGGCCGGCCGCCCGGGTGATCCCGCGCAGTCCGCGCTCGTCGACCAGGGGCAGCTCGACCTGAGACAGGACGTGCTCGCCGTGCCCCTCGCCGGAGCACTCGTGCGCAGCGACCTGTTCGACGCCGTGGGGGGCATCGACAAGGCCTTCGGTGCCGACGGCGTCGACGGTCTGGACCTGGGGTGGCGGCTGCAGCTGGCCGGCCACCGCGTCGTGGTCGCCCCCGACGCCGTCGTCCGGCAGGGCGAGGAGGGCCTGGGCGTCGTCGACCCGCGCCGCACCCGGGTGCGGACCCGCCAGGTGGCGCTCGCCCGAGGGTCCTTCCTGGCCGGCCTCCCGCGTGCGGCCGGGGTGGCGATCACCAGCGCCCTCGCCGCCTTGCTCCTCCTGCTCGTCAAGCGACCGACGGAGGCGGCCGACGAGTGGGCCGACGTCCGGGCGGCGGTGGCCCCCTGGCGGGGCTGGGGTGCGCGCTGGCGCTTCAGGGGCCGCCGCGCCGTGCGCCCCGGAGATCTGCGGGGGCTCTTCCTGCGGCCCGGCACCGGGCTGCGCAGCACGCTCGACACGGCGGGTGCCGCGCTGGACCCGCGGGCTCGGCGCGACAGCGCCGAGCGGGACAGGCGCGGGGGTGAAGGGGCGCCGGAGTCCGGTCCGGTCGCCGACGAGCTGGCGGGGCTGGGCCCGGGCAGGACTCGCTCGCGCCGCTGGAGCTGGCCGCTGGCGACCGCGCTCCTCCTCGCCCTGGCCCTCACCGGGTGGCAGTGGAGGGGGCTCCTCGGCGCGCTGCGCCCCGGCGGGACCGGCGTGTCCGGGGGAGAGCTCGGCCCGGCCGCCACGGACGCCGTCGGGCTGTGGCGCTCGGCGCTCGACCCGTGGCGGGGCGGCGGGCTGGGCCACGACGGTGCCGCCGAGCCCTGGCTCGTGCCCGCCTCGGTGCTGACCCGGCTCGTGGAGCTCCTGCCGGGTTCCGACGCGAGCCACTTCACCGCCGGCGTCGCGCTCGGCTGGCTGCTCCTCCTGGCGGTTCCCGCCAGCGTCCTGACCGCCTATCTGGCACTGCGCCGCGCGACCCGTCGCGGCTGGGTGCGGGCAGGTCTGGCGCTGGCCTACGCCGGCCTGCTTCCGCTCGGCGCGGCCGTCGGGCAGGGCCGCGTCGGGCCCGTCGTCGTCCACGTGCTCGCACCCCTCCTCGTCGCCGGGTATGCCGTCTCCTCCGCCCGCGCGGGTGGTCCCCGCCGCGCCGCGGCCGCCTTCGCCACCGTCCTCGGGCTGGTCCTCGCCGCCCAGTGGGTGCCCTCGATGCTCGTCCTGGCCACCGTCGGCGGGCTCGCTCTCCTGCTGGCCGGCCGTGGGCAGGCGCGGTGGCGCGGCATGGTGCTCGCCCTCCTGCCCTGGGCGCTCATGCTGCCGTGGCTGCCGAGCCTCTGGCACGACCCGTTGCGGATCCTGGGCGGAGCGGGCGCGACCTTCGCCGCCCCGTCGGACGCGGAGGGTCTCGTGGCACCCGCCTGGGCCGGCGCGCTGCTCCACCCCGCTGGTCCGCCCGACCTGGGGACGCCGGACTCGTGGGCGCTCTGGGCGATGGTGCCCTTCTGGCTGGCCGCGCTGGGAGCTGTCGCCCTGCCCGGACGACCCGGTCGTCGCGCCGCCGTCCTGCTGGGGGTGGCGCTCGCCACCCTGGCGGGCGCCGTGCTGCTCGGGCGGCTGCGGATCGGGGCGCTCCCCGAGGGGCACGCGCAGGCTGGTCAGGTCGTCTCCGCCTGGCCCGGGACGATGCTGTCCGTGGTCGGCGCGGCGCTCCTGCTGGCCTCCGCCCTGCTCCTGGAGCATCTGCTCTCCACCGTCGACCGTTACCGGACCACGACGTCGGCGGAGGCGCCCCGCGCTGCCGGCACCGTGATCGTCACCGCCACCGTGCTGGCCGTCGCGCTGCCCGTGACGGGGCTGGCGCTGGTGACCTGGCAGGCGGTCACCGACCGCCCCACCGGGCTGGCCGCGGTCCACGACCCGTTGCCCGCCGTCGCCGCCGAGCAGGCCCGGGGCCCCTCGGCCCTGCGCACGCTCGTGCTGCGGCCGGGCGTGGGGGAGGGCCTGGGAGGAGAGCCCTCGACGGTGCTCGCCGACCTGGTCGGCGCCGAGCCCGAGCCGGCCCGGATCCTGCGGGACCGGGTGGACGAGCTCGACGTGATGCGTGCCGCCGACGCCGGTGCGTCCGAGGTGGCCGATCTCGCGGTAGCCATCACCGGAGGACAGAGCGGCGACGAGGTCCGCGCCCTCCTGCAACGGCTCGGGGTCGGCTTCGTCCACGTGCTGGCCCCGGAGGAGACCGCGCTGGTCGAGCAGATCGACCGGGTGCCCGACCTGACCCGGGTCAGCAGTCCCGACGACCAGGTCCTGTGGCGGCTGTCCGGCGAGCATCCGGCGCGCGTCCAGATCCTGGACGGCGACGGCACGGTCTTCGACCGGGTGGACGTGACCGGCCCCCACGCGGCGGCGTCGGGCACCGTGGACGACGCACCGCCCGGCGCGCGGCTGCACGTGGCCGAAGGCTCGGGCTGGGCCGACCAGGCTCGCGCGACCATCGACGGCGCCCCGGCCGAGGTGGCCGACGACGGCAGCATCGCGCTGCCCGGGGGCGACCGCACCGTGACCATCGCGCAACGGACGCCCAGCTTCCCCCTCCACCTGGTGGCCATGCTGCTCGCCCTGATCACGATCTTCCTCGCCCTGCCCTTCGGACGCGTCGAGACGGAGCCGGACCGGTGAGCGCGAAGAGACGGCACGACCCACACACGCCGCCGGAGGAGGACACCGACATGCTCCCCGAGAGTGCTGACGAGATCACGGAGCAGGGTGACGAGACCCCCGAGCAGGCTGACGAGACCCCTGCCGGACACGGGCGGTGGTGGCGGTTCGGGCTGATCTCCGTCCTGGCCGCCGGCGTGGTGCTGGCCGGCAGCCTCGTCGACGGCGAGCTCCGCCTGCCGGGCGCCGACCTGGGCGGGGGAGAGGACGGGGTGGCCGTCACCGGGGCTCCCGCCGGAGCACCGGTCACGTCGTCGGCCCTCGCCTGCGCGGGCGCGCTGGGTCCGGAGGACGAGACCGTGCGGCTGGCCTACGCCCAGGCGCCCGCCGAGCTGCTCGAACCGCTCCGTGAGGCGGGTGGCGGGCAGGCAGGTGGCTCAGGCAGCGCCGAGCTGCTGGTCACCGGCGGCGCGTCGGAGAGGTCCGCGACCGGGGCGAGCCCCGTGGCCACCGAGCCGGGGGAGGTGGTGCTGGCCCCGGACGAGGGCGCGCTCGTCCTCGGTGACGGTGGGACCGCCCCCGGGCTGGCCGCCGGTCAACGGAGCCTGTCGGATGCTCCGGGCGCGCGTTGGCTGGCCGTCGCCGGCTGCCCCCAGCCGGCCGAGGAGCAGTGGCTCGTCGGCGGTGACGGCGACCCCGGCCGGGCCGAGCAGATCGTCCTCAGTAATCCCGGGGAGGACGCCGTGAGCGTCGAGGTGGAGGTCTGGGGCGATGAAGGGCCGGTGCCGGTCACCGGAGCCTCCGGCCTGGTCGTCCCGGGCCACGTCCGCGTGACCCACCGCCTGGACGCCCTCGCACCCGGTGCCGGGTCTCCCGTCGTCCGCGTGACGGCCACCGGCGGGCCTCTCGTGGCCCACCTGGTGGACCGCTGGAGGGAGGGCACGATCGACCTGGGGGCCGAGACCGTGAGCTCCGCCACTCCAGGCACCGACCTGGTCGTCCCGGCCCTGCCGCGGGGGCCCGAGGACGACCATCCGGTCACCCTCCGCCTGCTCGCCCCGAGCGGCCAGCCCTCCGTGGTCGATCTCACGGCCCTCACGGCCGAGGGCGGGATCCCGCTCGCCTCGCACGTCACCCGTCTCGAGCCTGGTGAGGTGCAGGATGTGGCCCTGTCCGAGCTGCCCCACGGCACCACGGGCATCAGGGTGCGGGCGAGCACGCCCGTGGTCGCCGGAGCCGTCGTCGCCGTGGCCCCCACCAGCGACGAGCCGGTCACCGACCAGGGCGAGGCCTCCACCGCCCCCGGCGACGACGAGGCAGTGACGGCAGAGCCCGATGACGAGACGGCGGCGGCCGGTTCCGATGAGGATGTGTCGACCGCAGAGCCCGATGACGAGGCGTCGACGGCGCGCCCCGACGAGGAGGCGACGACCGCTGGCCCGGAGGACGACGGCCGCGGCGAACCCGTGGTCCGTCCGGCCGGCGAGCTGGCCTGGGTGGCGGCGGTCCCGCTCAGCACCTCGCCCCTCGGGATCGGCATCCCGTCGAGCGCGGACGTGCCCGGGGAGCTCGTCGCCACCCTGGCGGTGAGCGCCGTGGACGCCACCACGGCCACGGTCCACTGGGTCCGGGCGGACGGCGGCACGACGAGCGAGGAGCTCGACCTGGCCAACGACACCACGGTGTCTCTGCCCGTGCCCGTGGGCGCGCTCGCGGTGTGGGTGGCGCCCGGGGGCATGGTGCCCGGGGACGGGGCGCCCGGAGACGGGGAGGTGGCCGTGGGCAGGTCGGGGATCATGGCCTCCCTGCAGGTGGTGGGCCAGGACGGGCGAGGCCCCTACCTGTCGGCCACGACCCTGCCCGGCGTCCCGTGGCAGCGGGTCGTGACCGAGGTCGGCGTCGTCATCCCCTAGGCGAGGTCCTCGGGGTCGCGGCCCAGCATCCGGGCGACCTGCTCGGCGACCACCTCGTAGATCACCGCGGCCAGGTCCGCGTCGTCCAGCGCCCGCTGGGTGATGGGCCGGCGGTAGACCACCAGCCGTGCCGGCAGGCTGCGCTCGGCGGGGAACAGGCGACCCAGGGGGACGCCGTGCTCCCAGGGGGCCGGGTCCGAGGGTGGGACGTCCTCCACCGCCAGCTCGATGCCCAGCGGCTGACCCAGCCTGCGCTCCACCGTCTCGGCGGCGTCCAGCACCATCTCGTCGAAGCGGGCGCCGCGGGAGATCATCGCGGGCAGGGGAGGCCAGGCCAGCGGCCCACGCATGCCGCGGCCGTGCCGGTCCCGTCTGCTTCCCACAGCGTGACCTTAACGCCGCGAACCGCGCCGACCGACCCGCGACCTCGCGTGTGGTGCTCGGCTTTGGGGTCGGCGACGCCTACAGTGGGTTCCCGTGGCCATCCTTCGTCAGTGCTCCAAGACCGCGTGCTCGCAACCTGCGACCTCGACGCTGACCTACGTCTACGCCGAGCAGACCGCCGTCCTGGGGCCGCTGGCCGTGCACGCCGAGCCGCACTCCTACGACCTGTGCGAGGACCACGCCACCAAGCTCACCGCTCCCCGCGGGTGGGACATCATCCGGCTGGAGCTGCCCGAGGGCCAGCCCCGTCCGCCGGTCGACGACCTCGCGGCCCTGGCCGATGCCGTCCGCGAGCACCGTGCGCCCGGCTCCGTGGTGCACATCGACGCCACCGCCCCGCAGGAGGGCCGCGGTGCCACGGTGACCGAGATCGGCCGTCGCGGCCACCTCCGCGTCCTGCGCGACCGCTGACCGCAGGTGCCGGCCGCAGGCCTCGCTAGGCTCTGACGTCGTGACCGTTCGCCTCGCCGACTTCATCAAGGCCTACGACGTGCGTGGGCTGGTGCCGGACCAGCTCAACCCGACCGTCGCCACCGCACTGGGCTCCGCCTTCGCCCAGGTGGTCGCCCTGCCCGAGGGCGAGCGCGGGGTCGTCATCGGCCACGACATGCGCCCCTCCTCGCCCGACCTGGCCCGCGCCTTCGCCGCCGGGGTCGCCTCGCACGGCATCGACGTGACGATGATCGGCCTGTGCAGCACCGACGGCCTCTACTACGCCAGCGGTGCCCTGCAGCAGGCTGGCGCGATGTTCACCGCCAGCCACAACCCCGCCGGCTGGAACGGCATCAAGCTCTGCCGGCGCGGTGCCCGCCCCGTCGGGCAGGACAGCGGCCTGGGCGAGATCCGCGACCTGGCCCAGTGGATCCTCGACCGCGGCGACCTGCACGCGCCCTTGGCCGCGGACCGGACCGGAAGCATCACCGAGACCGACCTGCTCGCCGACTACGCCGCATACCTGCACTCCCTCGTGGACCTCACCGGGATCCGGTCCCTGAAGGTCGTGGTGGACGCCGGCAACGGCATGGCCGGCCACACCGTCCCGGAGGTCCTGGGGCTCGACGGGTTGCCGATCGACGTCGTGCCGCTCTATTTCGAGCTGGACGGCACCTTCCCCAACCACGAGGCCAACCCGCTGGAGCCCGAGAACCTGCGCGACCTCCAGGCCGCGGTCGTCGAGCACGGCGCCGACCTAGGGCTGGCCTTCGACGGTGACGCGGACCGGTGCTTCGTCGTCGACGAGCGGGGCGTGCCCGTCAGCCCCAGCGCGATCACCGCGCTGGTGGCCGCCCGCGAGATCACCCGTGCGGTCGAGGACGGCGCCGAGCGGGCCGAGGTCGCGGTCGTGCACAACGCGATCTGCTCCCGGGCGGTCCCGGAGACCATCGCCGAGCACGGGGCCCGGGCGGTTCGCACCCGCGTGGGCCACTCCTTCATCAAGGCGCAGATGGCCGAGCACGAGGCGGTCTTCGGCGGGGAGCACTCGGCGCACTACTACTTCCGGGACTTCTGGTTCGCCGACACCGGGATGCTGGCCGCCCTGCACGTGCTGGCGGCGCTCGGTGAGCAGGAGGGCCCGCTCTCGGAGCTGGTCGCCGGCTACGAGCGCTACGCCTCCTCCGGCGAGATCAACTCCCGCGTCGAGGACGTCGGCGCCGCCACGGCCCGGGTCCGGGAGTGGGCCCAGGGGCGGGGCGCCACCGCCGACACCCTCGACGGACTGACGATGACCCGCGAGGAGGACCCCATGTGGTGGTTCTCCCTGCGCCCGAGCAACACCGAACCGCTGCTGAGGCTCAACGTCGAGGCGGCCGACCAGCCCACGATGGAGCAGGTCCGGGACGACGTCCTGGCCCTCGTCCGACAGGAGAAGCACTGATGGCACGTCCGGCCTACGAGTCCTGGGTCCGCGAGATCCTGCGCTGCCCCGTCGGCGGCCACGAGCTGGTCGACGTCGTCGACGACGCGGGGGAGCCGGCCCTGCAGTGCGCGGTCGACTGCGGCGGCCCCGGTCAGCGTCGTCGCTACCCGATCAAGGACGGCATCCCCGTCCTGCTCGCCGACGACGCCGTGCTCGTCCAGGCCTGAGCAGGCGCTCGTGCCCTACATCGACGACGCCCTCCTCGACGACCCCGAGGAGCTCACGCGCAAGGACTCCCGCAACACCCTCCGCGCCCTGGCCACCGCCGGCGCCCAGGTGCGGGAGGCCCTGACCCTGAGCCACGACGCCGGAGTCGAGCGCCTCGCGGAGCACGACCGGCCCCGCTCGGTGCTGGTCGCGGCGATCGGGGGCACCTCGATCGTCGCCGACATCCTCGAGCTGCTGGCCGAGCCCGGCTCTCCGGTCCCGGTCCAGGCCAGGCGCAACCTGCCGCTGCCGGGCTGGGTCGGCCCCCTCGACCTCGTCGTCGCCGTGTCCCTGTCCGGTCGCGCGCCCGGACCACTCGCGGTCGCCGCGGAGGCGGCCCGCAGGGGTGCCTCGCTCCTCACCGTCGGCGCGGACGACTCACCGTTGGCCGAGGTATGCCGTCGCGCCCGGGGGATCCACGTCGGCACCGGCCAGACGGCGCGGGCGAGCTCACGCACGTCCCTGTGGACCATGCTCACCCCGGTCCTGGTCGGCGCCGACCGCCTCGGTCTGCTCGACGCCCCGGCCCCGGTGCTCGAGGCGATGGCCGACCGGCTGGACGAGCGGGCCGAGGATCTGCGTCCCTCGTCGGAGGCCTTCGTCAACCCGGCCAAGATCCTCGCGGTGCAGCTGGCCGAGACGGTGCCGGTCGTCCTGGGTGACGGCCCGCTCAGCGGGGTGGCCGCCTCGCGGGCCAGCGCCATGCTGGCCCGCACCGCCCGCATCCCGGCGCCCTTCGGGGAGCTGCCCGACGCGGCCTCGGGGATCGTGGCCTGCTTCGACGGGCCCTACACCTCGATCGGTGGCCGCCGGCCCGGCACCTACGACGACGCGCGGATCCGTCTGGGCGACATCGACACCAGCGGCTGGGAGCCGCACCACTTCGCCGAGCCGGACGGGGAGCTCATGGAGCGCCCCCGCGGGCCGGGCGGCAAGGACATCTTCGCCGATCCCTACATGGACGGGCCGGCGCCGCCGCAGCTCGGGCTGCTCATGCTGCGCGACGCGCTGCCCGAGACACCCACGCCGGAGACGGACCAGACGGAGTCCCTGGCCGACGCCGTGCTGACGACGGCGCGCGAGGCCGGGGTCAAGGTCATGGAGGTCCGCACGGGTCCCGGCGCGCCGGTCGTGCGGCTGGCCGACCACATCGCCATGGTCGACTTCGCCGCGACCTACCTGGCGATCGGTCTGGGCCTGGACCCCTCGGTCAGCCCCCACGTGGCCGACCTGCGCGACCGCACCCGCTGAGGGCTAGACGACCGGCTCCGCCGACGCCAGCACCTGGCCCACGAGCGGGCGGGTCAGGGTGACGGCACCCCGGACGCTCAGCACGCCCACCATCAGGGAGCCGACGACCATCAGGACGGTGGCGGGGTCCATGATCAGCGCCATGCCCGCGACCGGCAGCGTCAGCAGGGCACCGGCGGCGGCGCCCAGCACGGTGACCGCGACGACGGGGTCGACCGCGGTCCTGGCGCGGGAGCGCTCGATGGTGGCGCGCCGCATACCGAGCCGGTCGAGGGCGATGTAGAGCTGGCGGCGGTCGAAGACCTCGGCGGCCGCGTGCACCGCGACGGCCGCGGCCAGGGTGAGATAGGACAGCCCGATGGTGAGGATGACGCCGGTGCGCATGTCGGTGGCGAGCATGGCGTCCTGGGGGCGCTCAGGGCTGACGTCGCCGGCGACCGCGGAGGCGACCCCGACGAGGACGCTGACGAAGGCGACCATCGCGACGCCGGAGACCATCCGCCAGGCGGCGCGGGGGTCGTCCAGCAGGGTGCGGGCGGCCAGGAGCCGCTCGGCGGCGCGCGGACCCGTGGCCCGGCGGATCGCCCGGCGGGCACGGAAGGCCAGCACGGGAGGCCCGATGAGGCCGAGGACGGCCAGGCCCCCGGCGAACATCGTGACGGTCACCAGGACGATGGCGAGCTCGTCCTGCAGCTCGTCCAGGTTCTGCCCCACGGCGTAGAGCCCGCCGAGCACGACGACGCCGATGACGGCCGGGAGCCAGCGTGCGGGCGGTGCGTCGTGGCGGGTGCGCACGCCCAGCGGGGTGATCGACACCTTGCGCAGGCCGAGCACGGCAGCCAGGGTCGCGGTCCCGACGATGACGACGATCACGACCAGGCCCATCCAGGCCGGGGGCACGATCTGGGCCGCGCCCAGGGTGGTGCCGGCGAAGCGCAGCATCCCGAAGATCGGGGCGAGCACCAGGTGCAGGAGGATGCCCAGCAGGGCACCGGCGAGGGCCAGCCCCGCGGCCTCCAGGACCGCGAGCCGCCGGAGCAGGGCGCCGGGCGCACCGACCAGGCGCAGCGAGGACAGGCGGGTGTCGCGGCGTCGGGTCGAGAGCTTGACCGCCGAGGCGGACAGCGCCAGCAGCGGCACCGCGAGCAGGGCGACGGCGACGCCGGCCATGGCGGAGTACATCCCCGCCGCGCCCTCCATGCCCGCACCTTCCTCGAAGGTGAAGAAGAACTCCGCGCCGCCGGCGACGGTGAGGGTCAGCGCGGTGACGACCGCGAAGGCGATGACCGGCAGCGCCTGGCTGCGACGGTCCTGCGGGGTCCCGCGCAGCAGGAGCACCAAGGTCGACGGCTGGGTCCTCATCGGGTGGCCTCCTCGGCGACGACGCGGCCGTCGGCCAGGTGGATCACCCGGTCGCAGAAGCCGGCCACGGTGCGGTCGTGGGTGACGACGACCAGGGTGCGGCCCCGGCCGGTGGTGCTGTCCAGCAGGGCACGCATCACCTCGGCGGAGGTGGTCGAGTCGAGGGCGCCGGTCGGCTCGTCGGCGACGACCAGGGCGGGATCCCCGACCTGGGCACGGGCGATCGCGACGCGCTGCTGCTGGCCGCCGGAGAGCTGGCCGAGGCGGCGCTCCTCCAGGCCGTCCAGGCCCAGCGCGCGCATCCAGGTCGAGGCGTGCGCCACCGCGGCCGACCGGTCGACCCCGGAGAGGATGAGGGGCAGGGCGACGTTCTCCACGGCGGTCAGCTCCGGCAGCAGCAGGCCCTGCTGGAAGACGAAGCCGAGGTGCTCCAGACGCCAGGCGGCCCGCTGCTCGGCGTCGCCGGCGACCACGTCGACCACACCGTGCCCGGTCTCCAGCAGGACCGAGCCGGTGTCGGGGGTGATGACGCCGGCCATGCAGTGCAGCAGCGTGCTCTTGCCCGATCCGGACGCGCCCATGACCGCGACCGCCTCGCCGGGCCACAGGTCCAGGTCCACCCCGGACAGCGCCGTGGTCGGGCCGTAGGTCTTGGTCAGGCCGCGTGCCGACACCGTCGGTCGGACCTCCAGAGCGGAGGAGCGGTGGGTGGAGGTCGGCCGGGGCGTGGTGTAGCCGCGGTAGGGAGTGGCGGCAGGGTGCTGTGCGTTCATGCTTCCTACCGTCGCGGCAGCGACCCGCACGGGACGTCCACCCGTGGGACAGAGGTGACCACGGTCGTCTACGACCAGGGGCGGACCCCGTCCGCGGCGCGTGGTTAACTCACTGGCGTGAGCAACGACGCGCGCGATCCCGGCCAGACCGACCCCGATCAGACCGACCCCGGCCCCATCGACCGGCACTCCCGGTCCCGCCGGGACCTGGAGGAGGGGATCGAGCGGGACTTCGAGCGCAACCTGTCCTACGGGGAGTATCTCGCCCTGGACCGGGTCCTGTCGGCCCAGCACCCCCGCGCCGTGCCGCCTCGCCACGACGAGCTGCTCTTCATCATCCAGCACCAGACCTCCGAGCTGTGGCTCAAGCTGATGCTGCACGAGCTGTCCTCGGCCCGCGAGCTGATCGCCGCCGACCAGGTCCAGCCGGCGCTGAAGCGGATCGCCCGGGTCAAGCACATCCAGCACACCCTGACCGAGCAGTGGTCGGTCCTGGCCACCCTGACGCCGAGCGAGTACGCCGAGTTCCGTCACTTCCTGGCCACCGGCTCGGGCTTCCAGTCCTGGCAGTACCGCGCCGTCGAGTTCTCCCTCGGCAACAAGAACGCCGACATGCTGCGCGTCTTCGCCCACGACCCCGCGGTCCGCGCCGAGCTGGAGCGCCTGCTGCACGCGCCCAGCCTCTACGACGAGGTCCTCGCCCTCCTGGCCCGCAAGGGCCACGCCGTCCCCGCCGAGGTGCTCGGGCGCGACGTCACCACGCCCTACCAGGGGCACGACGGGGTGGTCGACGTCTTCGCCACGATCTACGCCGACCCCCAGCGCTACTGGGTCGAGTACGAGCTCGCCGAGGAGCTGGTCGACGTGGAGGACAACTTCCAGGTATGGCGTTTCCGTCACCTCAAGACCGTCGAACGGATCATCGGCTCCAAGCGCGGCACCGGCGGCTCCTCCGGCGTGCCCTTCCTGCGGCGCGCCCTGGACCTGACCTTCTTCCCCGAGCTCTACGACGTCCGGACCCGCATCCAGGACCTCACGCCCGAGGGCTACCACGGCGAGACTGATGGGGGTGAGGGCCGATGAGCCCGGACGTGGCGCTGGAGCCCACCCGCGAGCAGGCGCTCGCGCTGGACGCGGCCGACCCGCTCGCCGCCTATCCGGCCCGGTTCGAGCGGGCCGAGGGCGTGGTCGCCTACTTCGACGGCAACTCCCTGGGCCGCCCGGTCGCCGGGGTCGCCGAGGAGATGGCCGGCTTCGTCCGGCAGGAGTGGGGCACCCGTCTCATCCGCTCCTGGGACGAGTCGTGGATGACCTGGCCCGAGGATCTGGGCGACCTGGTCGGCCGTGCCGCCCTCGGCGCCGCCCCCGGCCAGACCGTGGTGGCCGACTCCACCACCGTGCTGCTCTACAAGGTGCTTCGGGCGCTGGTCGACCACCAGGCCGCCGTCGACCCGGCCCGCACCCAGATCGTGGTCGACACCGACAACTTCCCGACCGACCGCTACGTCGCCGAGGGCGTGGCCGCCGAGCGCGGCATGGAGCTGGTCTGGATCGACACCGCGGCCGACCCGACCACGGGGGTCACCCCGCAGCAGGTGCGGGACGTCGTGGGGCCGGCGACGGCGGTCGTCCTGCTCTCCCACGTCTCCTACCGCTCGGCGTGGATCGCCGACACCGAGGAGATCACCCGGATCGTCCACGACGCCGGCGCCCTGGTCCTGTGGGACACCTGCCACTCCGCCGGCTCCGTCCCCGTCGAGGCCGACCGCTGGGACTGGGACGCGGCTGTGGGCTGCGACTACAAGTACCTCAACGGAGGCCCGGGAGCGCCCGCCCACGCCTACCTCGCAGCCCGGCTCCACGGCATACCGACCCTCCGTCAGCCGATCCAGGGCTGGATGGGACGGCAGGACCCCTTCCTCATGGAGCCCGGCTACGTGCCCGAGGCAGGGGTGCGCTCACTGGTCAGCGGCACCCCGCCGATCGTCGGGATGGTGCCCGTGCGCCGCGGCGTGGAGATGCTCGAGGAGGCCGGGATCGAGGCCGTCCGGGCCAAGTCCCTGCTGCTGACCGACTACGCCTGGGCGGTCGTGGAGTCCTGGCCGGCCGACCTCGGGGTGCAGAGCGCCACCCCGCGCGAGCACGACCGCCGGGGCGGCCACCTGACCCTGACCCACCCCGACTTCCGGGCGGTCAACGCCCGCCTGTGGGAGCGCGGCGTCATCCCCGACTTCCGCAGCCCCGACGGCCTGCGCATCGGCCTGTCCCCGCTGTCCACCACCTTCGCCGAGGTCTGGGACGGGCTGGCCCTGGTCCGCGAGGAGCTCGCGGGTGACGCCGGGTAGCGTTCGCCGGGTGAGTCCCACCCACTACGACCTGATCATCCTCGGCAGCGGCTCGGGCAACAGCCTGGTCACCCCGGACTTCGAGCAACGGCGCACCGCCGTCGTCGAGCGAGGGATCTTCGGCGGCACCTGCCTCAACGTGGGCTGCATCCCGACCAAGATGTTCGTCTACGCCGCGGAGGTCGCCGACACCGTCCGCACCGCCGCCCGCTACGGGATCGACGCCACCCTCGACGGGGTCCGCTGGCGCGACGTCCGGGACCGCATCTTCGGACGGATCGACCCGATCAGCGAGGGCGGGCGGGACTACCGCGTCGAGGCCGACCACACCGAGGCCTACCTCGGGCACGGCCGCTTCGTGGGGGACAAGGAGATCGAGGTCGAGATCACCAACCCCGGCGGTCGCCACGAGGTCGGCAGCCGGCACCGCATCACCGCCGACCAGATCGTCATCGCCACCGGCTCGCGACCCGTGGTCCCCCCCGTCGTCGCGGACTCCGGCGTCCCGTTCCACACCTCCGACACCGTCATGCGGATCGACGAGCTGCCGGCCAGCATGGTCATCCTCGGGGGTGGCGTCATCGCGGCCGAGTTCGCGCACGTCTTTTCCGCCCTGGGGGTCCGGGTGAGCGTCGTCAACCGCTCCGCGCGCCTGCTGCGCGGCTTCGACACCGAGATCTCGCAGGCCTTCACCGACCTGGCGCGCGAGCAGTGGGACGTGCGCACCGGCGCCGAGGTGGCGGCCGTGCGGTCCGGAGGAGAGGGCGTGGAGCTGGAGCTCACCGACGGGACCGCGGTGACCGGAGAGCTGCTCCTGGTCGCGACCGGTCGCCGGCCCAACAGCGACGACCTGGGTCTGGAGCACACCTCCGTGGGCACCCACGAGGACGGGCGGGTCGTGGTGGACGAGCACGGTCGGACCGGCGTGCCCGGGGTCTTCGCGCTCGGCGACGTCTCCTCGCCCTACCAGCTCAAGCACGTGGCCAACCAGGAGGCGCGCGTCGTCGCTCACAACCTGGTGCACCCCGAGGACCTGCAGAGTTTCGACCACCGCTTCGTCCCCGCCGGCGTCTTCAGCCACCCCCAGCTGGCCACCGTCGGCCTGACCGAGGAGGAGGCGCGCGAGCAGGGCTACGACGTGACCACCAAGGTGCAGAAGTACGGCGACACGGCCTACGGCTGGGCGATGGAGGACACCACGAGCCTGTTCAAGGTCGTCGCCTGCCGGCGCACCGGCTGCCTGCTGGGGGCCCACGTCATGGGCCCGCACGCCTCCAGCCTGATCCAGCCCGTCATCCAGGCGCTCAGCCTGGCGCCCGAGGGCGGGCCCGTCGTCGAGGGGCTGGCCCGTGGGCAGTACTGGATCCACCCGGCGCTGGCCGAGGTGCTCGAGAACGCGCTGCTGGGCCTGGAGGTGGCGCCCTACGAGGACGTCACCGCCGACTACGACCCGGAGGGCGAGGACGGCGACGACCCGACCGGGTGAGGCCCCGGGGGCACAGCGCGTGCGGGGCGGGTCCGGCCTGCCCGGCCACGTAGCATGAGCAGCATGTCTGACCTCACCACGGCCACCCCCGCCGCCACCTCCGGGCACGGTCCCGACCACAAGGTCGCCGACCTGTCCCTCGCCGAGCGCGGCCGGCACCAGATCCGCCTGGCCGAGCACGAGATGCCCGGTCTGATGGCGCTGCGGGAGCGTTTCGCCTCCCAGCAGCCGCTGGCCGGAGCGAGGATCGCCGGGTCGTTGCACATGACCGTGCAGACCGCGGTGCTGATCGAGACGCTCGTGGCCCTCGGGGCGCAGGTCCGGTGGGCCTCGTGCAACATCTTCTCCACCCAGGACGAGGCCGCCGCCGCGGTCGTCGTCGGCCCGGGGGGCACGCCGGAGGACCCGCAGGGCGTGCCGGTCTTCGCCTGGAAGGGCGAGACCCTGGAGGAGTACTGGTGGTGCACCACCCAGATCATGCTCTGGCCGGACGGGCAGGGCGGGCCCAACATGATCCTCGACGACGGCGGCGACGCCACCCTGCTGGTCCTCAAGGGACGTGAGTGGGAGCGCCGGGGCGCCGTCCCCTCGCCGGAGGAGGAGGACCCCGAGGAGTGGAAGGTCATCCTCGAGACGGTGCGCGCCGGCCTGGCCGAGCATCCCGACCGGTGGACGACCGTGGCCGAGGGGATCCGCGGCGTCACCGAGGAGACCACCACCGGGGTGCACCGGCTCTACCAGTTGCACGAGGCCGGCGAGCTGCTCTTCCCGGCGATCAACGTCAACGACTCCGTCACCAAGTCCAAGTTCGACAACACCTACGGGTGTCGGCACAGCCTCATCGACGGCATCAACCGTGCCACCGACGTCCTGATCGGCGGCAAGGTCGCCGTGGTCTGCGGCTTCGGCGACGTCGGCAAGGGCTGCGCCGAGGCCCTGCGCGGCCAGGGCGCCCGCGTCATCGTCACCGAGATCGACCCGATCTGCGCGCTGCAGGCCTCGATGGAGGGCTACCAGGTCGCGCGCCTGGACGACGTGGTCGGCCAGGCCGACTTCGTCGTCACCGCGACCGGGTGCAAGGACGTCGTCACCGCCGACCACCTCGTCCGGATGAAGGACAAGGCGATCGTGGGCAACATCGGCCACTTCGACAACGAGATCGACATGGCCGGCCTCGCCCGCGTCCCCGGGGTGGTCCGCACCGAGATCAAGCCCCAGGTCCACGAGTGGACGATCCCGGCAGACACCCGCGACGGCGTCGACCGGCCCGACCGTTCGGTGATCGTCCTGTCGGAGGGGCGACTGCTCAACCTGGGCAACGCCACCGGCCACCCGAGCTTCGTGATGTCCACCAGCTTCGCCAACCAGGTGCTGGCCCAGATCGAGCTCTTCACCCGTCCCGGCTCCTACCCGCTGGGCGTGCACGTGCTGCCCAAGGCTCTGGACGAGGAGGTGGCCCGTCTGCACCTGGGCTCGGTCGCCGCAGAGCTGACGGAGCTGACCAAGGAGCAGGCCGACTACCTCGGCGTGGACGTCGCCGGGCCCTACAAGCCGGACCACTACCGCTACTGAGCGTCATCGAGCGGCGACGACGTCCCGGCACGGGCGGGGTCACCGACGTACAGTCAAGGACAGAAGGACACACCAGGACGTGCAGGAGGATCCCGTGACCGCCAGCATCCTCGTCGTCGACGACGACCAGGCCCTCGCCGAGATGCTCGGCATCGTGCTCCGCAAGGAGGGCTACGACGTCGCGACCTGCGGCGACGGCGGTCGTGCTGTGCCGATGTTCCGCGAGCTGCGGCCCGACCTGGTCCTGCTCGACGTCATGCTGCCCACCCAGGACGGGATCGAGGTGGCCCGCCAGCTGCGCCTCGAGTCGGGCGTGCCCATCGTCATGCTGACGGCCCGCACCGACACCAAGGACGTGGTCGCCGGTCTCGAGGCCGGCGCCGACGACTACGTGGTCAAGCCCTTCAAGCCGCAGGAGCTGCTCGCCCGCATCCGCGCCCGCCTGCGTCGGGTCGACACCGGTGACGACGGGCGCCTCCAGGTGGGTGACGTGATCATCGACGTCGCCGGGCACGAGGTCACCCGCGACGGGCAGCCGATCCCGCTGACGCCCCTGGAGTTCGACCTGCTCGTCGCCCTGGCCAGCAAGCCCAGCCAGGTCTTCGACCGTGAGTCCCTCCTGGAGCAGGTCTGGGGCTACCGGCACGCGGGCGACACCCGCCTGGTCAACGTGCACGTCCAGCGCCTGCGGTCCAAGATCGAGAAGGACCCGGAGAACCCCCAGGTCGTGGTGACCGTCCGTGGTGTCGGGTACAAGGCCGGCCATCCCTGACGCCGAGCCCGGCAGCGTCCCGGTGACCGGCTCGCCCCTGGCGCGCTGGTGGCGCGGGAACCTGCGCCTGCGGGTGATCAGCACCACCGTGCTGCTCGGCCTGCTCCTGGCCGGCCTGCTGGGCACCGTGCTCTACCAGCAGATCGCCCAGGGTCTGGTCGCCCAGTCCGTCGACAGCGCCGAGCGCGACGCCGTCCAGCAGGTGGCCCTGGCCCAGGAGGCCTTCGACTCCACCGACCGCCGCGACGACGCCGGCCTCAACGACGTGGCCGACGACCAGGTGCGCTCGATGGCCGGCACCAGCCCCGAGAGCGGGCGGCAGGTGGTCTTCCTGCCGGCGCTGGGCAACGAGCGCGGCAACCTGGTCAACCAGATCACGGTCGGGATCGGGGCCGACCAACTCCCGAGCTCGCTCCAGGTCGCGATCCGGGACGACCCCGAGAACCAGCAGGTCGTCGTCGTCCCGGTCACCCTGACCGGCGAGGAGGCCCCGGTGACGGCGGTCGCCGTAGGCTCGCGCCTGGTGCTGCCCCGTGCCGGGCAGTACGACCTGGTGCTCGTCTACCCGATGGTGCGCGAGCAGGAGACCCTCGACCTCGTGCGCCAGCTCTTCCTGGTCGCCGGCCTGGGGCTCATCGCCCTGGTGGCCGGCCTGGGTTGGCTGGCGACGCGCATGGTCACCCGGCCCGTGTCCAGGGCCGCGGCCGTGTCCCAGGAGCTAGCCCGGGGCCGCCTCGACGAACGGCTCCCGGTGGAAGGCACCGACGAGCTCGCCCAGCTGGCCACCTCCTTCAACACGATGGCGGACTCGATCCAGCTCCAGATCCGTGAGCTGCGCTCGCTGTCCCAGCTGCAGCAGCGGTTCGTCTCCGACGTCTCCCACGAGCTGCGCACGCCGCTGACGACGATCCGGATGGCGGGAGAGGTGCTGCACTCCTCGCGGGACGACTTCCCCGAGCATCTGGCGCGGTCGGCCGAGCTGCTCCAGCAGGAGCTGGACCGCTTCGAGGACCTGCTGGGAGAGCTGCTCGAGATCAGCCGCTTCGACTCCGGTGCGGTCACCCTGGAGCGCCACCGGGAGGACCTCGTCGCCGTGGTCGAGGCCGCGGTCGACGCCGTCCGGACGCTCGCCGATCGGCTCGGCTCGACGCTGGAGGTGAAGGTCTACGGCAGCGATCGGGAGGGCGTCATCTCCGTGCTCATGGACGGTCGGCGGATCTCCCGGGTGCTGCGCAACCTGCTCATCAACGGTCTCGAGCACGGGGAGGGCCGGCCGATCACCGTTACGGTGGCCGCCACCGAGCAGGTCGTGGCCGTCTCGGTGCGCGACCGCGGCATCGGGCTCGACGAGGAGCAGCTGGCCCGGGTCTTCGACCGGTTCTGGCGCGCCGATCCCTCACGTCAGCGCACCACCGGCGGCACCGGCCTCGGCCTGGCGATCGCCCAGGAGGACGCCCGGGTGCACGGCGGCTGGCTCCAGGTGAGCAGCGAGCCGGGTCAGGGAGCCTGCTTCCGCCTGGTCCTGCCCCGGGGGGACGCCTACGTCATCGCCGAGCCTCCGCCCCCCGTCCCGCTCGCGACGCCAGAACGTCCCGATCCCGACGGCCAGGTCCCACCGGTCGTCCTCGCCCTCGCCTCGAGGGAGGAGCAGAACGATGAGCAGTGATCGCCGCCCACACCTCGCCCCGGCCCACCGTTCCGGGCCGGCCCACCATTCCCGCCCGGACCACCGTTCCGGGCCGCCGCACCGGTCCCGTCGGGCGCTCGCATCCGTCCTCACAAGTGTCCTGATCCTGTCCGGCTGCGCCTCGTCGTTGCCCACCGACCCGGTGCCCAAGCAGGGGCTCCCGGTCGACGTCCAGCCGCGGCAGGACGTGCAGCGCCTCCTGCCACGGCCCCAGCCCGACGCGAGCCCGGACGAGATCGTCCGCGGCTTCCTGCGGGCCAACGTCGGGTTCGCCGAGGACGACGACGTGGCGCGTGACTACCTGACCCAGCCGCTGGCCAGCGCCTGGGTCCCGACGAGCAACGTCCTGGTGGTGGACGGCAGCCCGGAGATCAGTTCCACCGCTCCCGGGACCGTCACCGTCACCGCCCAGGTCCGCGGCCGGATCGACGAGGACGGCCGGTTGGTGGAGGAGCAGGAGGGGACCAGCACGACCCAGACCTTCCAGCTGGCGCCCGTCCAGGGGGAGTGGCGCATCAGCACCTTCCCCGAAGGCTTCGGGCTGTGGCTGTCGCCGCAGGAGCTGGACACCGCCTTCCGTCCCTACAAGGTCTACTACCTCAACCCGCTGCTGGACCACTACGTCCCGGAGGTCCGGTGGCTGGCCCGGGGCGAGGGGCTGCACACGTCCCTGACCAGGGCCCAGCTGGGGCCGGTGCCGGCCCATCTCCAGGGGGCGGTCGTCACCGGTGCGAGCTCGGACGTGCGGCTCGCGGTCGGTGCGGTGCCCGTCGACCCGCAGACCCAGGTGGCCACCGTGAACCTCCTCGGCACCGGCCTGGGGGAGGACGCCGAGCAGGTCGAGCGGCTCCGCGCGCAGCTCGGCCACTCGCTGCTGGCCCTCATCGGTGTCTCCGGGCTCGACCTGCGCGTGGCCGGACGCAGCCTGTCGACCGGGGACGACGGGCCGATCACGAGGGCCAGCGACCTGGGCTACAGCGACGCCACGCGCACGGTGGACCGGGCGGTCCTGCGGCGTCGGGAGAGCGTCGTCGTCGTGGACACCACCCAGGCCGACCTGCGCAACGCCACCCCGGTCCCGCCCGCGTCCACCCTGCCGAACGTCCCCGCGACGATGGTCGGGCTGGCCGCGAGCGAGAACCTCGACACCTTCGCCGCGGTCTCCCAGGACCGCACCGAGCTGTGGCGCTGGAGCGAGGGTCAGGATCGCATCCACGCCGGGATCGGGGACCGGCTCACCGACCCGACCTACGACCCGCACGGCCTGCTCTGGGTGGCGGGGGTGACGCGCGGCTCCTCGACGCCTCGCCTCTGGTTCGCCGACTCGACCGACATCACCGCCCTGGCCCGTCCCCTGGAGGTGACCGGGCTGGAGGAGGGCGAGCAGATCAGGGCCTTCCGCGTCTCCCCGGACGGCGCCCGCGCGCTGATGGTCGTCGCGGACGCCGAGCAGCTCGTGTCGGCGTCCGGTGGCACCGAGACCGGGGCGGGGCCCGACGACGGAGCAGGGGCGAACGGTGCCGGTGACGAGACGCAGGACCAGGACGGGTCCGACGGCCTCGACGGCTTCGGCTCTTCTGAGGGTGCCGGTCAGGGCGGTGGCTCGCTCGGCGCCGAGGGAGGTCGTCTCCTGGTGGCGGGCATCGTGCGCGACTCGGCCGGCCGCCCCACCGGGCTGAGCCAGCCGGTCGCCGTCGCACCTCCGCTGACCACGGTCGCCTCGGCCCGCTGGGCCTCGCCCACCGAGCTGCTCGTGGTGGGCGGCCGCGCGGGTGACCAGCATCTGGTCCCGTTCCGCGTCCCCCTGGGGGACTGGGTGGTGCCGCTGAGCGCCGAGGGTGGGCTGGTCGACGCCATCCCGGTCCCGGCCGGAGACGGCTATAGCCCGGTCGTGATGACCGACGACGGTCGTTTCCACACCCAGGAAGGCCTGTCCAGCTGGGCGCCGGCGCGCAACGGTGACGAGCTCGTCATACCCGGCAGCTGAGGTCCTCCACGGCGGAGGTGACGGCCCCGCGGCGCCCGACGTAGGGGCCGGTTGGCCGCCTGTGGACGAGCTCGTCACCGACGCGCTCGGGTGAGCCAGGCTGGAGGGTATGCGGTGGCAGCCTCTCGCAGACCTCCTCGCCCTGGTGGAGCTCGGGGCACCCTCCTCGTGCGCAGGGTGCGGCGAGCCTGCCCTGCGCTGGTGCCCCCGGTGCGCATCCGTGCTGGCGGCGACGGCAGCTCGGCCCTGGTCCCCGACCCCCCGACCTGCGGGCATGCCGCCGGTGTGGGTGGGGCCGCCCTACGCGGACCAGACGCGTAGCGCGGTGGTGGCCTGGAAGGACGGCGGGCGCGCTGACCTCACCCCGGTGCTGGCGGGATACCTCCGCCCGGTGCTCGCGACCGCGCTGACGGACTCACCGGAGCACCTGGCCGCGGCCCGCGCGCCCGGGGGCTGTCCCCTGGTGCCGGCGCCGTCGAGCCGCGCCGGCACCAGGGCCAGGGGAGAGCACCGTGTCGCCGCGCTCGCCCGGGCCGCGGCGAGCGGGTCGCGCCCCAGTCTGCCCGTGGTCGACGCGCTGCGGCTCGGCCGCCCGGTCGCCGACCAGGCCGGGCTGGACGCCACCGGCCGCGCCGCCAACCTGGCCGGCGCGATCCGTGTGCGAGCCACGAAAGTCGCTGCGCTGCAAGGGCGTCCGTGCATCGTCGTGGACGACGTCGTGACCACCGGTGCCACGCTGGCCGAGTGCGCCCGGGCCCTGCGCGATGCCGGCTCCGGGCCGGTCATCGCCGTCACGCTCGCCGCCACGCAGCGCCGGCAGAGGGCCGGGAGGCCTGCCGCCGCAGGGGCTGAGGGAGCCTCGACGGAGGGCCGACGCACCGATCCGGACCAGCCCTATCCACGACGCGGAGGGGACGACTAGGGTGTCTCCATGGAGACCTCTTTCGACCGTGGAAGGGGGTGATGCGCGATTCACGAAGGGCGACGAGACCGTCGCCACCCGCCACACCCTGCTTCTCTTCATGGAGGACTCAATGGAACTGATCGTGACCGGTCGCAAGAAGGACGTCCCTGAGCGATTTCGCCGGCACCTCGAGGACAAGCTCAGCAAGATCCCGCAGTTGGCGCCACGTGTGCGCCGCACCGAGGTCGTGCTGACCTCCGAGGCCAACCCGCGTCAGGCCAAGGAGGCAGAGCGGTGCGAGATCACCTGCTACGTCTCCCGCACCGTGGTGCGGGCCGAGGCCGCCGCCGACGACGACTACGCCGCGCTCGACCTGGCCATGACCAAGCTCACCGAACGCCTCCGCCGCATCGGCGACAAGCGTCGGATCAGCCACACCGGCAAGCACCGCAAGCCCTCCGTCGCCGAGGCCACCTTCGGCCTGCCCACCGACCCGATCGGTGCACCGGCGCAGGAGCCCGAGCTCTCGGCACGCAGTCCCCAGGACGCGGTCGACGAGGACCTCGACACCCAGGGCAACAGCCCCATCGAGGTGCGGGTCAAGGTCCACCCCTCCAGCCCGATGACCGTGGGCCAGGCGCTGTCGCGCATGGAGCTCGTCGGTCACGACTTCTTCCTCTTCCACGACGTCGACACCGACCAGCCCAGCGTGGTCTACCGCCGTCGCGGATGGTCCTACGGCGTGCTGCGCCTCGACATGGACGGGCAGGCCCCCGAGGACGAGGCCGACAACGGCGCCGCCGAGGCCGTCGCCTCCTAGCGCCGGTCCGAGCGACCCGCGGGCCGGGGTTCTTTGCCACACTGGGCGGATGAACCCCGGCCCCGCGGCGTCCAGGCCCACACTCTCCCTGGCCCAGGCGCGGCGGATCGCGCTGGCCGCCCAAGGCTTCGGCCGGCCTCGACCGCCGCACACCGACGGCCCGGCCCGCCCGGTCGGCACCCGCCAGCTCGGTCGCGTCGTCGAGAAGGTCAGGGTGATCCAGATCGACAGCGTCAACGTGCTGACGCGCAGCCACTACCTGCCGTTCTTCTCCCGCCTGGGCCCCTACGACACCACGCTGCTCGACCGGATGCGCGACGGCTCCGGCCCACGCTCCGGCCGAGGCCGCAGCCTGGTCGAGTACTGGGCGCACGAGGCCTCGCTCATCCCCCAGCAGACCTGGCCCTACCTGGGCTTCCGGATGGACAACGCACGGATCCAGTCCTGGAGCCGGGACCTGGCGGCGGAGCACCCGCACCTGGTCGAGGCCGTCCGTGAGGTGGTGGCCGCCCAAGGACCGCTCACGACCCGCCAGGTCGAGGCGCACCTGCCGCCTGCGCCCGCCCAGGACCGCAAGCACTGGGGGTGGAACTGGTCGGCGGTCAAGCAGTGCCTGGAGCATCTCTTCTGGGCGGGGCAGGTTACCTCGGCCGGTCGCAACGCCCAGTTCGAGCGTCGGTATGCAGTGCCCGCCCAGGTCCTGCCCCCGGAGGTCGTCGCCCGCGCTCCTGGGCAGGCCGGAGCGCCCGGCGAGCTGGAGTCGATCACCGAGCTGCTCCGCCAGAGCCTGCGGGCCCACGGGATCGGCACCCGCAGGTGCCTGGTCGACTACTTCCGGATCGGCTCCCCGCTGGTCGACGAGGCCCTGGCTGCGCTCGTGGCCGCCGGCGAGGCGGAAGTGGTGAGGGTCCCGAGGTGGAGCGAGACCGCATACCTCGATCCGCAGGCCCGCCATCCCCGAGCGGTGCGCGGAGCCGCCCTGCTCAGTCCCTTCGACTCCTTGATCTGGCAGCGGGACCGCACCGAGGCGTTGTTCGGGATGCGCTACCGGCTGGAGATCTACGTGCCCGCCCCCAAGCGGGTGCACGGCTACTACGTGCTGCCCTTCCTGCTCGACGAGGAGCTGGTCGGCCGGGTCGACCTCAAGGCGGACCGGGCCCGTGGCGCGCTGCTGGTGCAGTCGCTGCACTGGGAGGACGGGGTCGACCTGGGCAGGGCCCGACCCGCGCTGGAGGACGAGCTGGCCGCGATGGCCGACTGGCTGGGGCAGTCCAGGGTCGACTTTGCCAAACCGTGACCTACGGTTCACCGAAAATCGGTCGAATCGTCTGACGCGGGGCCGGAGCCGGTCGTAGGGTCGCAGAGTCCCTGAATGTCCCTGCGTGAAGAGAAAGACCTCTCCCATGACCCGACCCTCGCCCGAGCGAGCAGGGGTGGCGGCAGCCGGAGCGATGGCGCTCCTGGGCAGCCTGCTGACCCCCACGGTGGCACTGGCCGCCGACGACGACCCCACCACCCTCGACGACCTGATCATCAGCGAGTACGTCGAGGGTTCTTCCAACAACAAGGCCGTCGAGCTCTACAACGGCACCGACACCGCCATCGACCTGAGCTCCTACCGTCTCCAGCAGTACACCAATGGCGCGGCCACGGCGGGTGCCACCTTCACGCTCTCCGGCACTCTGGAGCCGGGCGGCACCTTCGTCTTCGCGCACTCGGGCGCCGACCCGGCGATCCTCGCCGTGGCCGACCAGACCTCGGGTGCTGGTCTCTTCAACGGGGACGACGCCCTTGTGCTGCGCAACGGCGATGCCGTGGTCGACTCCATCGGCCAGGTCGGTTTCGATCCCGGCACGGAGTGGGGGACCGGCCTGGTGTCCACGGCCGACAACACCCTGCGCCGCAAGGCCGACGTCTGCAACGGCGACACGGTGCCGGACGACGCCTACGACCCGGCCCCCGAGTGGGACGGCTTCGAGGTCAACACCTTCGACGGTCTGGGCGCGCACACCACCACCTGCGGCGGCGACGGCGGGGGCGGCACCGAGCCGGCGGGCGTCGTCATCAACGAGTTCTCCGCGAGCACGACCGGCACCGACGTCGAGTTCCTGGAGATCTTCGGCGCGGCGAACACCGACTACTCGCACCTGACGATCCTCGAGGTCGAGGGCGACTCCACCTCTGCCGCCTTGGGCTCGGTCGCCTCGAGCACCCCCACGGGGACCACCGACGCCGACGGGCGCTGGCACGTCGACCTGGCCTCCAACACCCTGCAGAACGGCACCCTGACCCTTCTGCTCGTGGAGGGCTATACCGACCAGACCGTGCTGGACGCGGACAAGGACGGCGTGCTCGACGAGGGCGCCGGCCTGACCGTCCTCGACTCGGTCGCGGTCAACGACGGTGGGACGAGCGATCTGACCTACTCCGAGACCGTCCTCGGCGTCTCCTACGACGGGCTGCCCTACGCGCCCGGCGGCGGCTCCCGCATCCCGGACGGCACCGACACCGACACCGCCGCCGACTGGGTGCGCAACGACTTCGACCTGGCCGGCATCCCCGGTTTCGAGGGCACCCTGGTCGAGGGCGAGGCGCTCAACACCCCCGGCGCCGCCAACGCCACCAGCTCGGGTGGCGGCGACCCCGTCGACCCCGACCCGGTCTGCGAGCCCGTCCTCATCGGGACCGTCCAGGGCAGCGGCGACGTCAGCCCGATCAACGGGCAGACGGTGTGCATCGAGGGCATCGTCGTCGGTGACTTCCAGCACGCCGGCTCCTACCAGGGCTACTACGTCCAGGACGCCGGTGACGGCGATCCCGCGACCTCCGACGGCATCTTCGTCTACGCCCCGAACGGTCTCGACGTGTCCGAGGGCGACACGGTGCGCGTCACCGGCACGGTCGCCGAGTACTACGGCCTGACGCAGATCTCGCTGACCGGCCTGGAGGTCGTCTCCACCGGCGGCGAGCTCCCGGCCCCGGTGGAGCTGACCCTGCCGGTCGACCACGAGGCCTACGAGGGCATGCTCGTCAGCTTCGTCGAGGACCTGGCGATCCTTGAGTACTACAACTACGCCCGCTACGGCCAGGTCGTCCTGGGCTACGGCGACGGCACCTTCCGGCAGTACCAGCCGACCGCCGTCTACGAGCCCGGCTCGCCCGATGCCGAGGCGCTCGCCGTCTGGAACGCGGAGCACCGGATCACCCTGGACGACGGCCTCGGCGGGCAGAACCCGTCCTTCCTGCGCCACCCCGACGGTGAGGCCTTCAGCCTGACCAACCTCTTCCGGGGCGGCGACACGGTGAGCAACGTGACCGGCGTCCTGGACTACCGCTTCTCCACCTGGGCGGTTCAGCCCACCGAGGCCGCGGACTACGAGCAGACCAACCCGCGCCCGGCCGTGCCCGAGGTCGGCGGCACCACCACGGTCGGGTCGTTCAACGTGCTCAACTACTTCACGACCCTGACCTCCGAGGACGGCAACGCGCGCGGCGCGGACACCCCGGAGGAGTTCGAGCGCCAGCAGGCCAAGATCGTCGCCGCGATCAACGAGATGGACACCGACATCGTCGGGCTCATCGAGATCGAGAACAACGACGACGTCGCCGTGGCCAACCTGGTGGAGGCGCTCAACGCCGCAGCCGGCGAGGACCGCTGGGCCTTCGTGCCCACCGGTGCCATCGGCAGCGACGCCATCACCACCGCGCTGATCTACCAGCCGGCAGAGGTCTCGCCGGTCGGTGATTTCGCGCTCCTGGACTCCAGCGTCGACCCGCGCTACCTGGACGACTTCAACCGGCCGGCGCTGGCCCAGACCTTCCAGGACGTGGAGAACGAGGGTCTGGTGACCGTCGTGGTCAACCACCTCAAGTCCAAGGGCTCGAGCTGTGACGCCGTCGGCGACCCGACCGACCCGGACGGGCAAGGCAACTGCAACGGCGTGCGCACCGACGCCGCGGACGCCCTGGGCGACTGGGCCAACAGCGACCCCACCGGCACCGGCACCGACAACGTGCTGATCATCGGCGACCTGAACTCCTACGACAAGGAGGACCCGATCGCCGCGCTCGTGGCCGACGGCTACGCGGACCTGCTCGCGCAGCTCCAGGGTGAGTACGCCTACTCCTACGTCTTCGACGGGATGCTGGGCTACCTGGACTACGCGATGGCCAGCTCCGCGCTCCAGCCGTTGGTGACCGGCGCGGACGCCTGGCTGATCAACGCCGACGAGCCGACCGTCCTGGACTACGACATGACCCACAAGCCGGACGCCCAGGACGCGATCTACGCCCCGGACCCCTACCGGTCCAGCGACCACGACCCGGTGCTGGTCGGGCTCACCCTGGCCCCGGAGCCGCCGGAGGACACCACGGCTCCCGAGCTGGAGGTCATCGTCGACCCGACCCACGTCTGGCCGCCCAACAACAAGTGGGTCACGGTCGACACGGTCGTCCACGCCACCGACGACTCGGGCGAGACCCCGACCGTCACGGTGACGTCCGTGGAGACCAACGGCAAGGGCGACATCATCCAGGAGTCCGCCTCCTCCTTCCGCGTGCTCGCGGTCAAGGGCGCGGTCTACACGATCACCTACGAGGCGACCGACGCCGCGGGCAACACCACCACCGAGTCCGTGACCGTCACGGTCGGCAAGCCGGCCAAGGGTGACAAGCCCGGCAAGCCCGGCAAGGGCGGCCGCTGAGGTGAGCTGAACCGCATACCGTCATGAGCCGGTGTGAGCACCGGTGAGACAGCCTGGACGGGCGCGTCCTCCGCACGGAGGGCGCGCCCGTCCGCGTCGGTCACGCCTGGCGTGCCGGATCCGGCGGCGGGCCGGTTAGCCTAGGCGGGTGGCAAACCTCTTCGAGAAGATCCTCCGCACCGGCGAGAAGTCTGCGCTGCGTCGACTGGAGACCATCGCCAAGCAGGTCAACGCCCTCGAGGACGACTTCGAGGGCCTGACCGACGCCGAGCTGCGCGAGGAGACCGACAAGTTCCGCGCTCGCCTGGCCGACGGGCAGACCCTGGACCAGCTCCTGCCCGAGGCTTTCGCGGCCGTGCGGGAGGCGTCCAAGCGCACCATCGGCAAGCGCCACTTCGACGTGCAGCTCATGGGTGGGGCCGCGCTGCACCAGGGCAACGTCGCCGAGATGCGCACCGGTGAGGGCAAGACGCTGGTCGCCACGCTGCCGTCCTATCTCAACGCGCTGGAGGGCAAGGGCGTCCACGTCATCACGACCAACGACTACCTGGCGCAGTACCAGTCCGAGCTGATGGGCCGCGTCCACCGCGCCCTGGGCATCGAGACCGGCTGCATCATGTCCTCGATGACGCCCGCCCAGCGCCGCGAGCAGTACGCCATGGACATCACCTACGGCACCAACAACGAGTTCGGCTTCGACTACCTGCGCGACAACATGGCCTGGGCGATGAAGGACCTGGTGCAGCGCGGGCACAACTTCGCGATCGTCGACGAGGTCGACTCGATCCTCATCGACGAGGCCCGCACGCCGCTGATCATCTCCGGCCCGGCCGACCAGGCGACCAAGTGGTACACCGAGTTCAGCAAGCTGGTGCGCCACCTCCAGCGTGGCGAGGCCGGCGACCGGCTGCGCGGCATCGAGGCCAAGGGCGACTACGAGGTCGACGAGAAGAAGAAGACCGTCGGTGTGCTGGAGAGCGGCATCGAGAAGATTGAGGACTTCCTGGGCATCGACAACCTCTACGAGTCGGCCAACACCCCGTTGATCGGCTATCTGAACAACGCCATCAAGGCCAAGGAGCTGTTCACCCGCGACAAGGACTATGTCGTCATGGACGGCCAGGTCATGATCGTCGACGAGCACACCGGCCGCATCCTGCCGGGCCGCCGCTACAACGAGGGCATGCACCAGGCGATCGAGGCCAAGGAGGGTGTGGAGATCAAGAACGAGAACCAGACCCTGGCGACCGTCACCCTCCAGAACTACTTCCGCATGTACGACAAGCTCGCCGGCATGACGGGCACCGCCCAGACCGAGGCGGCCGAGCTGCACCAGATCTACAAGGTGGGCGTGCTCACCATCCCCACCAACCGGCCGATGGTCCGCGCCGACCAGCCCGACCTCGTCTACCGGACCGAGGAGGCGAAGTTCAACGCGGTCGTCGACGACATCGCCGGGCGCCACCGCAGCGGCCAGCCCGTCCTCGTCGGCACCACGAGCGTGGCCAAGTCGGAGTACCTCTCCGAGGCGCTGCGCCGCAAGGGCGTCAAGCACGAGGTACTCAACGCCAAGCACCACGAGCGCGAGGCCGCGATCGTGGCCGAGGCCGGGCGCAAGGGCGCCGTGACCGTGGCCACCAACATGGCCGGTCGAGGCACCGACATCATGCTCGGCGGCAACCCGGAGTTCCGCGCCGTGGCGGCGCTGAAGGCCCAGGGCCTGGACCCGGTGGAGACGCCGGAGGAATACGAAGCCGCCTGGGAGCGCACCCTGTCCCAGGCCGAGGCCTCGGTGCAGGCCGAGCACGAGGAGGTCACCGAGCTCGGTGGGCTCTACGTGCTGGGCACCGAGCGGCACGAGTCGCGCCGCATCGACAACCAGCTGCGCGGTCGTGCCGGGCGTCAGGGCGACCCGGGGGAGAGCCGCTTCTACCTGTCCCTGCAGGACGACCTGATGCGGATGTTCAACGCCGCGATGGTGGATCGCGTCATGGCCACCACGGGCATGGCCGACGACGTGCCGATCGAGTCCAAGATGGTCTCCCGGTCGATCGCCAGCGCCCAGTCGCAGGTCGAGGCGCAGCACTTCGAGACCCGTAAGAACGTCCTCAAGTACGACGACGTCCTCAACCGTCAGCGCGAGGTGATCTACGCCGAGCGTCGGCGGGTCCTGGAGGGCGCGGACCTCGAGGGGCAGATCCGAGACTTCATCAACGACGTCGTCGGCGACTACGTCACCGCCACCGGCGGGTCGGGGCTGACCGACGGGCTCGACCTGGAGCAGCTCTGGGAGGAGCTGGGCCAGATCTACCCGATGGGCGTCACCGTCGACGAGGTCGTCGCGCGCGCCGGCGGCCGGGCGGCCGTCACCACCGACCTGCTGGTCGAGGAGCTGACCTCCGACGCCCACCACGCCTACGACCAGCGCGAGGACGCGGTCGGGCACGAGCTCATGCGGGACGTCGAGCGTCGCATCGTGCTGCAGGTCCTGGACCGCAAGTGGCGCGAGCACCTCTACGAGATGGACTACCTCAAGGAGGGCATCGGCCTGCGCGCGATGGCCCAGCGTGAGCCGCTCGTGGAGTACCAGCGTGAGGGCTACCAGCTCTTCCAGGCCGTCATGGAGGCGATCAAGGAGGAGGCGGTCCGCTTCCTCTTCCACGCCGAGGTGAAGCCTGCCGAGCCCGCGCCTGAGGCTCCCAAGGAGCAACTCACCTTCGTGGCTCCCAGCGAGAGCGGGGAGGTCGAGGCCCGTCGGGTGCGCGACGATGGCAGCGCCCCGGAGGAGCAGGCTGCCCCGGCGAGCTCCGGCGGTGGCAACCGGGCCCAGCGTCGCAAGGCCCGCCGCAACGGCTGATCCGCCAGGGAGCACCGGCTCGGCCGGGTTCGGCGGCGCTCGGCCGAGGCCCCGTCCTGGATCGGCTGATGATCAGCCGAGCTCCCAGGCGGTGATGAGCCACCGTCCGTCGACGCCGGACATGCGCAGCGCCAGGGCCCGCACACGCCCGTGGATGCTCACCGCGGCCGAGACCTCGCAGACCCCGTCGGCAGGCTGGCACGTGAGCAGTGCCCGGATGTGCGGCGGCCGGACGGGTCGCCTGCCACGGCGCCGGGCTAGCCGACCGCGGCGCTGGGCGCGCTCGCGGATCTCCGGCGTCAGCCATCGCACGAGCTGGTCGGCGGACCGGGTGCCGTCGTAGGCCTCCAGGACGGCCATGATCATCCGCCGGGCCCACATCTCGGCGTCGGGCAGGTCCTTGGTCGAGGTGGCCTGGGGACCGAAGAGGGTGTCGTCCGTGTCGCTGCGGAAGTCGACCGCGAGGCTGCCCTGCACGTAGTGAGGGGATCCCGCCGTGGCCTTCCCGGTGGGAACCGCGCGCACCCGGGAGCCTCGTGGGACGGATCCCCAGTCGGCCCCGACCGGACCGGGCTCCGCGCTCGGTGCCGGCAGCACCCGCAGGACCGAAGGGGCACTCACCGGACCGCTCCCGTCGGGATGGTGAGGAGCTGGCCGGGGAGGATGTGGTCCGGGTCGGGTCCGATGAGATCACGGTTCGCCGAGTACCAGCGGGGCCAGGCCTCCGCGATGTCCTCGTCGGTGGCCTCGGGGCCGAGGTGGCTCGCGGCGATGTCCCACAGGGTGTCCCCGGCCCGGACGGTCACGCCGTCCGTCCCGAGGGTGCCGGGGCGGTCGGCCGGGCGGGAGCTGACCAGCCCGACGTCGCCACCGGGGAGCCTGTGGGGGGATGGCTCCGGAGGAGGGGTCGGTGTCCAGCCCGGCTCGGGAACGTCACCGGCCCGGGCCCCGGCGACGTCGCCGTCCCCACCCGGGAGCTCGACCGCCAGCATCGCACCGAAGCCGTCGCGCGGTGATGTGTCGCCGGTGGGGGAGGCGGGCATGGCGGCCACGACGGTCGTCGCGGGAGCTGCATGGGCCGGCGCGGCTGCCCCCACTGCTGCGGCGGCGAGCAGCCAGGCCGCGACCCGCGAGCGCAGCGGGCTGTCCGAGCGCGGTGCGCCGCCGACCTCGGCCGCCGCCCCGACGAGCACCGTCACGAGCCACCAAGCCACTCCTGTGGACGCAGCGAGCGCCAGGAAGCCCATGCCCTCCGACACCTCCTGGACGCCCCACCCCGGCCACGACCGCCACGTCGTCACGCTCAGTGCTGCCGCCACAAGGCCGACCGCGGCGGCCGCTCCCCAACCCAACGCCCGGGCCCGTGGCTCCAGGTGTCGCGTGACCCCGGCCAGGTCCCGTGCGCTCCCGCCCCGGTGACGATTCGTCCCGCTCAGGTGCCTCATCGTTCTGCCCCTCCTCCATCCCGTATAGGTCTGAATCGGAAAACACGAAATAGGTTCATTTGCGTTCGTTTGCATCACTCTATGGCTGTTCTCGGTCATGTGGCAAGGGGCTGTGGATGGGCGGGGCCGTCGGGGCTGAGGTGCTGGCACCATGGGGCGAGGGAGGTGACCTATGAGGTGGGAGCGGCTCTTCGCCGACCTGGAGGCACAGCTGGCCGTGCTCGACCGGGCCGAGCTGGCGGCAGAGGTGGCCGAGCAGACCCGGGCCGAGCGTGGGCAGGTCCGGCTCGACGACCGGCTGCTGGCCGCGCTGGGGCGACCGCTCCGGCTGCGGACGCGGGGACTCGGGTGGCTCGAGGTGGTGCTCGTGGACATCGGTGCCGACTGGCTCCTGGTCGAGCCGGCCGCATCCATCCCGGCGCGTGGGGGTCAGCTCCTGATCTCCAGGGCCGCCGTGAGCGGCGTCCAGGGGCTGCCGGTGCGGGCGGACGCCGACGAGAGCGGCGCCAGCCGGAGGTTCGGTCTCAGACATGCCTTGCGTGGCATCAGCCGGGACCGCGCGGTGGTCCGCGTCCACGACATCGACGGCGACCACGCCACCGGGACGATCGACCGCGTGCTGGCCGACCACCTGGACCTCATGCGGCACGCGGACGAGGCGGCGCGGCGCTCCGGCGAGGTTCGCGGCGTGCAGACGGTGCCGTTCGAGGCGCTGGCCGCGGTGCGGCGACTGTAGCCGGTGCGGTACCTGTAGGTCGGTGCGGCACCTGAGCCCGGGGTGGCGTCGGGCACGGGCGGCGCCCCTGCCGCGCCTCGGGAAGACCTAGAGCTGGTCGACGCCGCTGCGGAGAGACTCCTCGGTCTGGGTGTACATCCGCTGGATGAAGGCCTCCAGCTCGGTGTTCTCGACCCGCCAGACGCCACGCCCGCCGATCTTGACGCCCTTCAGGTCGCCTGAGCGCACGAGCGCCTTGACCTGGGAGAGGGAGACATTGAGGACCTCGGCGACGTCGGTGAGGGTCAGGAAGCGGGGCCCTGGCACGAAGGTCTCCTTTCGCGGAGCGCCCGATGGGTGCTCCTGTCGTGGAACACCGTGGTGGGTGGTCCGCCGTCCGAACTTGACCATGATTTTACGAAATCTAGGCCCACTCTTGACCGGCCTGTGGACAAGATGGGAGCGCCTGCCCGCCGGCTCGCTAGCGTGGCGGGCAGGACGAGCGACCCGCAGCGGCCCGCAGGGGAACGTCGAGGGCACTCAGGAGTCCGGGCACGGGGCCCGAAAGACCTGCGATCGAGGACGAGGGGAAGTGTTGGCATGCCGACGAGCAGCGACGGGGCGGTGGACGGCGAGCGCACCAGGCAGGCGAGACGGCTGCGGCGTCCGGGCTGGAAGGACCTGCGGCTCCTGGTCGGTCTCCTTCTCGTCCTCGGCTCCGTCGCGGGTGGCATCCGCCTCGTCGCGGCTCTCGACGACACCACCCCGGTGTATGCGGCTGCCCGCAACCTGGTCCCGGGGCAGCCGGTCTCCGCCACGGACCTGGTCCCGGTCAAGGTGCGGATGGAGGACAACCTGGCCCGCTACGTGGACGGCTCGCAGCCGCTCGCCGAGGGCACGCACCTGCTCAGCGCGGTGCGTGCGGGGGAGCTGGTCCCGGCCGCCTCGTTGGGCACCGCCCGGGAGGCGCTGGACAAGACGGTGAGCGTGCCCGTGGATCCGGTGGCGGCCTCTGCCCTGGTCGCCGGGGCTGTCGTCGACGTCTGGGTGAGCAGGAAGGATCCCGAGGCGGTGGGTGAGGCCTTCACCGACCCCGAGCTGCTGCTGGCCGGGGCGCTCGTGGACCAGGTGCCCGACCAGTCCAAGGGCCTCGGCATGGGGCTCGGCCGCACCGCGGTGCACGTGGTGGTGCCGGCCGAGCAGGTCGGTCAGCTCATCGGCGCCGTCGACCAGGGCGCCCGCATCACCCTGGTCCCGGCTCCCCGCCCCGTGGCAGGTCCCGGCCGGTGAGCCAGCCCCTGGTCACGGCGGTCGCGCCGCGGTGGGAGGTCGACCTCGCCTCCACGCTGGCCAGGTCGCGAGAGTCCCACCTGGCCCGGCGCTGCGCGGACGTCCCCGAGCTGCTCGGTGTGGCCGCGGCAGGGCTGGCCCGGATCGCGGTCGTGTCCAGCGACCTCCGGGCGCTCGACCGCTCGGTCGTGGACCAGCTCGCCGCCCACGACGTCGAGGTGCTGGGAGTGCACCCGCCCCAGGACGAGGCTGCGGCCCGGACGTTGCGACGGTGGGGCGTCCGCGTCGTGCTGCCGACCGACAGCACGGCCGACGTGCTCGACGCGGGGATCCACCAGCTCCTCGCGCGGGAGGCCGGGACGGGTCGGCCCGCGGGGGAACTGGCGGATGAGATCGTGGACGAGAGCTCGGCCGGGAACGCCGACGGGAGCGAGGTCACCAGCGAGCGCGGCGGCCCGGGCCCGGGCTCCGGGGAGGGCTTCCAGGGAGGCTCGCGCTCCCGAGCCCCGCAGGTCGACGTGGCGGAACCAGGCGCCGACCCGTCCGAGCGTTCCCCTGGCGCGCGGTCCGACCAGCCGCCCGGTGAACCCTTCGACGGGGCGGAGACGGACGTCTTCAGCACGGGTGAGGAGCATGGTCGTGGCGAGGTGATCGCGGTGTGGGGCCCCGTGGGCAGCCCGGGGCGCACGACCGTGGCGGTCAACCTGGCGGCCGAGCTGGCCGCAGACCCGACCCGGCCGGTGCTGCTCGTCGACGCCGACACCTACGGCGCCAGCGTCGCCCAGGTGCTCGGTGTGCTCGACGAGGTCCCGGGAGTGGCGGCGGCCGCCCGTGCCGCCGACCAGGGCGGGCTGGACCGCGCGGCGTTGGCCGAGCTGGCGCCCGAGATCAGGCCCGGGCTGCGGGTGCTGACCGGCCTGCCCCGCTCCGAACGCTGGCCCGAGCTGCGCGACGTCGCCCTGGCCGACGTGCTCGAGTGCTGCCGACAGCTGGCCGCCTGGACCGTCGTGGACATGGCCTCGCCGCTGGAGCAGGACGAGGAGCTCTCCTTCGACACCGTGGCCCCGAGGCGCAACGGCGCGGCGCTCACCGCGCTGGAGGCCGCCGACAAGGTCGTGGTGGTCGGCACCGGCGACCCCGTCGGCCTGCAACGGCTCGTGCGTGGGCTGGACCAGGTCGGCCCGCACAGCGTCGCGGAGCGCACGGTCGTCGTCACGCGCGTGCGGCCCGGCCCGGTCGGCCGCGAGCCCGACCGTCGGATCCGGGAGGCCCTCGAGCGCTATGCCGGCGTCCGCAGCGCCCATCTCGTCCCCGAGGACCAGGACGCGCTGGACGCCGCGCTGCTGCAGGGCTCGACGCTCCAGGAGGTCCGGCCCCGCAGCGCCGCCCGGTTGGCGCTGGTCGACCTGGCCGCCCAGGTGTCCGGACGGCCCCGGGAGGGGCATGCCCGGGACCGGCGGGTGAGGGCGCGCGGGGTCGGTCGGCGCGGGTAGCGTGCGTCTGCGACGATGGGGGACGGCGGTCCCGCCCCGATGACGAGGAGGAGCACAGCGATGTCGACAGTTCGGTGCTACGTGCCGTTGAGCCCGGCCCAGGTCGAGGTCCTGCGCAGCCAGCGCCACCTCGACGGGCCCCTGACGGCGCACGCGGTCACCCCGGCGCTCCAGAAGGCCAACCCCGGAGGAGATGTCGACCAGTGGGAGTTCGCCGCGCTCCAGGAGGCTGCGGCCGGTCTCGTCTCCGCCGGGCGGCCGGTCATCGTGGCCGCCGTCGACCTGGTCACCGACAAGGTCGACCAGGAGCCTGGCGCCGGCCCGACCGAGGGAGACCCCGCGAAGGGGCTCGTGCGGCTCAGCGACCTCGACCTGCCCCGGGTCGCGGCCTTCCACCTCGGTGACGACGTCGTCACCGGCGAGGGCGGAGCCACGACCGGCACCGACGGCGAGCTGGAGCTGTCGTGGTACGACACCACCGAGATCGCTCACGTCGCCGAGCTGGGCGCCGCCCTGGACGGCGGCGACTAGCCCGCCGGTCCGGCCCTCACCGGTGCCCGCACGTCGGGCCCTCCGGCAGGACCGACCGGACCAGCGACCCATACCCGAGAATCATCAGACCCCCAGCAACCCGAACGCGAGAGATATCTGTCATGGACGCCATCGTCGACGTGCCCACCCCGCAGAACGAGACCGTGCTCACCTACGCCCCCGGCAGCGCCGAGCGCGCAGAGCTGGAGGTGGCGCTGGCGCAGATGTCCGCCACGCCGGTGGACCTGCCGCACATTATCGGGGGCCAGGCCGTCACCGGCGGGGGAGAGGCCATCGACGTCGTGCAGCCGCACGCCCACGGCGAGGTGCTGGGCACCCTGCGTGACGGCACCGGCAAGGAGGCCACCGCCGCGATCGAGGCCTCCCTGGAGGCCGGGTCCGCGTGGCGCGGGCTGGACTTCGAGGACCGGGCGGCCGTGCTGCTCAAGGCCGCCGACCTGCTCGCCGGCCCGTGGCGCGCCCGGATGAACGCCGCCACCATGCTGGGCCAGAGCAAGACCGCCTACCAGGCCGAGATCGACTCCGCCTGCGAGCTGGCCGACTTCTGGCGCTTCAACGTGCACTACGCCCGGCAGCTGCTGGCCGAGCAGCCGATCCGCAATGCCCCCGGCACGTGGAACCGCATCGACCAGCGGCCGCTCGAGGGCTTCGTGTATGCGGTCACGCCCTTCAACTTCACCGCCATCGGCGGCAACCTGCCCACCGCCCCCGCCCTGATGGGCAACACCGTGCTGTGGAAGCCGGCCACCACCCAGCAGCGGGCGGCGACGGTGACGATGGAGCTGCTCATGGCCGCCGGGATGCCCGACGGCGTGATCAACATGGTCACCGGTGGCGGCCCGGCCGTCTCCGACGTGGTGCTGGAGCACCCCGAGCTGGCCGGCATCCACTTCACCGGCTCGACCGCGGTCTTCAACATGTTCTGGAAGGAGATCGGGTCCAACCTGTCCCGCTACCGCTCCTACCCGCGGATCGTGGGCGAGACGGGCGGCAAGGACTTCGTCGTGGCCCACCCCAGCGCCGACGTGGACGTGCTGCGCACGGCGCTGGTCCGGGGCGCCTTCGAGTATCAGGGCCAGAAGTGCTCGGCCGCCTCCCGCGCCTACGTCCCCGCCTCGCTGTGGAAGCTGCTCAAGGACGACCTCGTCGCCGAGACCGAGGGCCTGTCGGTCGGCGACGTGCGGGACCTGTCCAACTTCATGGGTGCGGTCATCGACGCCAAGGCCTTCGCCAAGCACAAGAAGGTCATCGACGCTGCGCACAAGGACCCCAAGGTCGAGATCGTCGCCGGCGGCACCTACGACGACTCGGTCGGCTGGTTCGTCCGCCCCACGATCGCGGTCGTGGAGGACCCGGCCCACGAGATGGTGACGACCGAGTACTTCGGCCCGATCCTGACCGTCCACGTCTACCCGGACGCCCAGTGGTCCTCGATGCTGGACCAGATGGAGTCGGTCGCGCCCTACGCGCTGACCGGTGCCGTCATCGCCCAGGACCGGGCGGCGATCGTCGAAGCCACCGGCCGCCTGCGCTTCGCCGCCGGCAACTTCTACATCAACGACAAGCCCACCGGCGCGGTCGTGGGGCAGCAGCCCTTCGGCGGTGCCCGGTCCTCGGGCACCAACGACAAGGCCGGCTCGGCCGCCAACCTCCAGCGCTGGATCAACACGCGCGTCATCAAGGAGACCTACGTGCCGGCGACCGACTATCGCTACCCGCACATGGGCTGAGGCCTACCCGGCGCCACGCTCAGCGCCGCGAGAGCCACTCCCGGGCGACCTGCTCCTCGATCTGCACGATGCTGCTGATCTGCGGGGCGACCGCGGCCTCGATGCGTCGGCCCAGCAGGGGCACGTTGGCCTCGAGGTCGCCGTCCACGACGTGCAGCGTGCTGGCGCCGTCGGGCGTGCGGCGCAGGTGGACGCCACCGGTGAAGCTGACCGGGGTGCCCGGCAGATCGACCGACATCGCACCCTCGCGCTCGCCGTCGGCGTCCGCGCCGCCCCAGCGCACGGTCTCGACCACCAGGATCGAGGACCCCACGAGAGCCCTGGCGAAGTCGGGGAACTCGTCGGTGGGCAGGTGGCGCTGGGTCGTGACCACGGTGTCCGCGCCGTCGTGCTCCACGTGGACCGAGTGGTCGGTGGAGCCCGCGCGCTCGCACCGCAGCTGCTGGTAGCTCTCGTCGGTGACCATCGCGAAGGTGTCGACGACGTCGATGGGGTGCGTGACGGTCTCGGTGATCCTCATGGGAGAACGCTAGATCAGAGCGCGTCGAGACGCCGCCGCAGCCCGTGCAGCCGGCGCAGCACCGGGCCCTTGTGCATCGGGGCCAGCCGGCCCGCGCGACCCTGCGCGGCGGTGGTCTCCAGCAGGTCCGCCAGGTCGAGGGCGACCTCGCCAGCCGCTCCGGCCCAGGAGGATCCACCCGGTCGGCCCGCCTCCGTCAGGAGACGGCCGGCCCGCCTCAGCGACGCTGCGGTCGCCCGGCAGGAGGCCGCGTCCAGGGCACCTGCCCCGGCCCCGAGCGCACCGATCACCTGCGGCCGCGGCGAGGGGGTGGCGGCACCGGCGGCGAGGTCCACGAGCAGGTGCGAGACGGTGTCGATCAGGGCGTCGGCGAGACTGCTCGCCTCGGGCCAGCCCAGGTCGGGGCCGTGCTCCTGCAGGTCCTCGACGGCGGCCACGAGCATGCCGGACGTGGGCGCCGCGGGCGTGGACCTCCCCTCCGGCCCGGCGGCCGCGGAAGGAGCGGCAGGATCGCCCGGACCGAGACGCACGCCGGTGCCGCCACCCGTGCCCGGAAGATGCCCCATACCCCCACTGTAGGCGGGAGGGGAGACTCGGCCTCGAACTCATCCCCAGGGCGAGTAGTGTGGACCGCGGCGCACGAGGTGGTGCGTCGACACCAACTCGAGGAGAACTTGTTAGCGATGGGGTCTTCGACGACGCTGACCGACCGCTTTTTCCACCACGCACCGCCGGAGGCGATCCCCGAGGACGAGGGGGTCAGGGGGGCGATCGTCGACTCGATGGCACAGTTGTCGGCCGGTCGCGAGCCCGGCACGGCGGCCGTGCGGGTCTTCAACCCCGGCGAGGGTGACGGCTGGACCTCCCGTCACACCGTCGTCCAGGCGGTCACCGACGACATGCCCTTCCTCGTCGACTCGATCCTGGGGGAGATCGGCCTGCGCGGGCTGCAGGTGCACGATCTGCTGCACCCCCAGCTCGTCCTCGACCCTGACGGCCAGGTGGTCGACGCGGACGGCGGCGCGGCCGACCCGAGCCAGCGCGTCGAGTCCTGGATCATGGTCACCACCGACCGGATCGGCCAGCAGCAGGCCCGTGAGGACCTGCAGGCCCGCCTCGTCCACGTCCTGGGCGACGTGCGCCGTGCCGTCGAGGACTGGAGGGGTATGCGCCAGCGCACCCGGTCGGTCATCGCCGAGCTCCAGCTCACGCCCCCGGCGACGGTCGACCCCGCGACCGTGCAGCCGACCGTCGACTTCCTCAGCTGGCTCGACGACGACCACTTCACCTACCTGGGCTACCGCGCCTACGACCTGGTCGAGAACGAGGACGGCGCCTTCCTCCGCGCGGTCCCCGGCAGTGGCCTGGGCATCCTGCGCGACGAGGACGGGCAGGCCCCGTCGCTGAGCCCGCTGCGCCCCGAGGCCGCCGCGACCGCCCGCGAGCCGAGGCTGCTCACGGTGACCAAGGCCAACACCCGCGCCTCGGTCCACCGCAACGTCCCCCTGGACTACATCGGCATCCGTCGCTTCGACCAGCAGGGCAAGGTCGTGGGGGAGCGCCGCTTCCTGGGGCTGTTCACCCAGAGCGCCTACGCCGAGTCGGCCACGCGCCTGCCGATCGCCGGGCCGAAGGTCCGCAAGATCCTGGCCGACAGCGGCTACGCCAGCAACAGCCACTCCGGCAAGGACCTCATCAGCGTCCTGGAGGGCTTCCCGCGCGACGAGCTCTTCCAGGCCCCGGTGGAGACGCTGGGCGCGACCGCCAACGACGTCCTGCGTCTCTTGGAGCGTCCGGACGCCAAGGCCTACCTGCGGCGGGACGAGTTCGGCCGCTTCGTCAGCGCCGTGGTCTTCCTGCCGCGCGACCGTTACAACACCGGCAGCAGGCTGCGGGTCCAGGCCCTCCTGGAGGATGCCTACAAGGGTGAGCTGGCCGACTACGCCACCCGGGTCGGCGACGGTCCGCTGGCGCAGCTGCACTTCACCATCCGCCTGCCGCAGGACGGCGCCCCCACCGCCGTGGACGAGGACGCGCTGCAGGAGCAGATCCGGCAGGCCACCCGCAGCTGGCACGAGGGTCTGACCGACGCCGTCTTCGACCAGGAGCAGGACGAGGCCAGCGCCGGCGACGTGCTGGAGCGCTACGCCACGGCCTTCCCCGAGGCCTACAAGGAAGACTTCGACGGCGGGACGGCATACCGCGACATCGCCCGCCTCGTCCAGCTCGCGGAGGGGGAGGCGCCACGGCCCCGCCTCTACGCCGAGGACGACGACCCGGGTGAGCTGCGCCGGATCAAGGTCTACCGCGACAGCGAGATGTCGCTGTCCGACGTGCTGCCCGTCTTCTCCCACATGGGGCTGGAGGTCACCGTCCAGCGGCCCTACGAGCTCGACCTGGAGGACGGCGGGACCAACTACATCTACGACTTCGCCCTGCGCGCGGAGTCGGCCGACCTGTGGGCCGGCGACGGGTCCGCCTCGGAGGAGGAGGTCGCCCGGTCCTTCGAGGACGCCTTCACCGCGGTATGGGGTGGCCAGGCCGAGTCCGACACGCTCAACTCCCTCGTCCTGTCGGCCGGGCTCGAGTGGCGGCAGGTCGTCATCCTGCGCACCCTGGCCAGGTACGTCCGTCAGGTCGGGGCTTTCAGCCTCGACTACATCGAGGAGGCCCTGGTCGCCAACCCGGGCATCGCCCACCAGCTCATCGACCTCTTCCGCCAGCGCTTCGACCCCGACCTCGAGGTCGACGAGGGCGGGCGCAAGGCTGGCGTGGAGGAGATCGTCTCCGGGATCAAGGCTGCGCTGGACGAGGTCTCCAGCCTGGACCAGGACCGCATCCTGCGGGCCCTGCTGGCGCTGGTGATGGCCGGGCTGCGCACCAACTTCTACCAGCGCGACGAGGACGGCCAGCCCAAGGCGCACGTCTCGCTCAAGCTGCTGCCGCGCGAGCTGAAGATCCTGCCCGAGCCGCGGCCCGCCTTCGAGATCTGGGTCTACGCGCCCCGGGTCGAGGGATCGCACCTGCGCTTCGGCCCGGTCGCGCGTGGCGGCCTGCGCTGGAGCGACCGGCGGGAGGACTTCCGCACCGAGGTGCTCGGCCTGGTCAAGGCGCAGATGGTCAAGAACGCCGTCATCGTGCCGACCGGCTCCAAGGGCGCCTTCTTCGCCAAGCGGCTGCCGCCGGCCTCCGACCGGGAGGCCTGGCTGGTCGAGGGGCAGGAGGCCTACACCACCTTCATCCGCGGCATGCTCGACATCACCGACAACCGGGTCGGCGACGACGTCGTGGCCCCCGATCGCGTGGTGCGCTACGACGGCGACGACCCCTACCTGGTCGTCGCGGCCGACAAGGGCACGGCCAAGTTCTCCGACCTGGCCAACCGCACCGCGCGGGAGTACGGCTTCTGGCTCGACGACGCCTTCGCCTCCGGCGGCTCGGCGGGCTACGACCACAAGGAGATGGGCATCACCGCCCGCGGCGCGTGGGAGTCGGTCAAGCGCCACTTCCGCGAGCTGGGGCACGACACCCAGTCCGAGGACTTCACCGTCGTGGGCATCGGCGACATGAGCGGCGACGTCTTCGGCAACGGCATGCTGCTGTCCGAGCACATCCGGCTGGTGGCGGCCTTCGACCACCGGCACGTCTTCCTCGACCCCGACCCCGACGCGGCGACCTCCTTCGCGGAGCGGAAGCGGATGTTCGAGCTGCCCGGCTCCAGCTGGGCCGACTACGACGAGTCCGTGATCAGCGAGGGTGGCGGCGTCTACCCGCGCACCGCGAAGTCGATCCCGGTCAGCGAGCAGGTCAGGGCCAGTCTCGGGCTGGAGGAGGGCGTCACGTCCCTGGCTCCGAGCGAGCTCCTCCAGGCCGTGCTGAAGGCTCCGGTGGACCTGCTGTGGAACGGCGGCATCGGCACCTACGTCAAGGCGTCCTCCGAGAGCCACGCCGACATCGGCGACCGCTCCAACGACGCGATCCGGGTCGACGGGCGCGACCTGCGCGCCCGTGTCGTCGGCGAGGGCGGCAACCTCGGCTTCAGCCAGCTCGGCCGCATCGAGGCCGCGCTGCACGGCGTCCACGTCAACACCGACGCCATCGACAACTCTGCCGGCGTCGACAGCTCCGACCACGAGGTCAACATCAAGATCGCCCTCACCCCGCTCGTCCACGCGGGCGAGATGACGATGGAGGAGCGCGACGAGCTGCTGGAGTCGATGACCGACGAGGTGGCCCACAAGGTCCTGGTCCACAACTACGACCAGAACGTCCTCATCGGCAACGGCCGCGTCCAGCGCGAGCGGATGGCCTCGGTCCACAAGCGCCTGATCCCCTATCTGGAGGAGACGGCCGGCCTGGACCCCAAGCTGGAGTTCCTCCCCACCCGCAAGGAGTTCGAGCGCCGGGAGAAGGAGGGGACCGGCCTGACCAGTCCCGAGTTCTCCGTCCTGGTCGCCTACGCCAAGATGGGGATCAAGGACGCCCTGGAGACCAGCGACCTGGCCGACGACCCGGCCCTGGACGAGACGCTGCTGGACTACTTCCCGGCGCCCCTGCGCGAGCGGGCCAGCGAGGCGCTGCTGGCGCACCCGCTGCGCAAGCAGATCATCGTCAACCAGATCGCCAACGCGATGATCAACCGCGGCGGGGTCAGCTTCGCCTACCGGGCCCAGGACGAGACCAGCGCGACGCTCACCCAGATCGCCCGGGCCTTCTACGTCGTCCAGGACATCTTCGGGATGGCCGACTACATGGAGCAGGTGGAGGCGCTGGACAACACCGTCGACACCGACGTGCAGGCCCAGCTCTACATCGAGTTCCGTCGCCTCATCGACCGCGGGGTCCGCTGGTTCATCACCAACCGGTCGCTGACCTCCGGCATCGGTCAGGAGATCGAGCGCTTCTCCGGTCCCGTCCAGGCGATGATCCCGCATGCCGGGGACTACCTCCAGGGTGAGGAGCACCAGCGCTGGGAGGAGAAGACCCGGTGGGCCGTCGAGCAGGGTGTGCCCCAGGAGTTGGCCGGCCGGTGGGCCGCGCTGCTGGACAGCTACTCGCTGCTGGACGTGGTCGAGCTGGCGATGGAGACCGACCGCGACGCCGAGGAGATGGCCCAGATCTACTTCGGGGTGTCCGAGGCCTTCAAGCTGGACGAGATGCTCACCCACGTCTCGGGTCTCCCGCGTCACGACCGGTGGTCGGCGCTGGCCCGCGGTGCGATCCGCGACGACATGTATGGCGTGATGCGGGGTCTGACGCGGACCGTCGCCTCCTACACCACCTCCGGCTCCATGTCGGCGGACCGGGTCAAGGACTGGATGGCGGAGAACCGCGCCGCACTGGCCCGCGCCAACCAGGTGCTCGGCTCGGTCAACGACCTGCCCTCACCCGGGCTGGCCCCGCTGTCCGTCGCCCTGCGCACCCTGCGCGCCCTGGTCCGGCAGGGAGCCGTCGGCGAGTGACCGGAGTGACTCGCCTGACCCGACGGGCTGACCCGGCCCTCTCCCACGACCGGCGACACGCCTCGCCGGTCGGGAGCGGGCGATGGGTGGGCGGTCGCTAGAGTGCGGACGTGCCTTCGCTGCGCGAGACCCTCTCCCGGACCCGGCTGTCCGCCGCCGACGTCGACTGGCTGCACAGGCTGGTCGGTGACTGGCAGATGGTGGCCGACCTGTCCTTCGCCGACCTGACCCTGTGGCTTCCGGTGGAGCTGGACGACGCGCTCGATCCCGACCTGTCGCCGTGGTTCCTGGCCTCGCACGCCCGGCCCACGACCGGTCCGAACTTCTACCACGACGACGTCATCGGCCAACCGGCGTCCAGGGAGCGGGAGGAGCGCCTCACCCACGTTCTGACCTCGGCACGGTCGGTGACCCACGACGAGACCGGGTTCGTCCGGGAGCAGTACGTGCCCGTCGTGCGCGAGGGCCGCGCCATCGCCGTCCTCATCCGGCACACCGATCTGCAGAACATGCGCCAGCAGGGCGGCCTGGAGGTCAACTACCTCCAGATCAGCCAGCAGCTCTTCGCGATGATCGCCGAGGGCGCCTTCCCGATCGAGGGATCGGCGGTGGGGGTCGGTCGCGGGACCCCGCGCGTGGGCGACGGCGTGGTCCGGATCACGGCGGCGGGGGTGATCGACTACGCCAGCCCCAACGCGGTCTCGGCGCTGCGCCGCCTCGGGCACACCGATCAGGTCAACGGGGCCGACCTGTCCGAGATCGTCACCAGCCGTCTGGTCGAGGGCACGACCGTGGACGAGACGGTGCCGCTGGTCCTCACCGGGCGCGCGCCCTGGGGGACCGAGATCGAGAGCGGCAGCATCAACATGACGCTGCGCGCGGTGCCGTTGACGCGGGCGGGGGAGCGGATCGGAGCGCTCCTGCTCCTGCGCGACGTCAGCGAGATCCGTCGGCGCGAACGGGAGCTGCTGAGCAAGGACGCCACGATCCGGGAGATCCACCACCGGGTCAAGAACAACCTCCAGACCGTGGCCGCGCTGCTGCGGCTGCAGTCCCGGCGCCTCCACGACCCGGCCGCGCAGGAGGCCCTGGCCGAGGCGGGCCGACGGCTCACCACGGTGGCGCTGGTGCACGACACCCTGTCCCAGGGCTTCTCCGAGCAGGTCGACTTCGACGAGGTCGCGCTCCGCGTGCTGCGTGCCACGGTGGAGGTGGCAGCCACCCGGACCGTCGTGGCCACCGAGCTGCGGGGGTCGTTCGGCTCGCTGCTGGCCGAGGATGCCACCCACCTGGCGATGATCCTGGCTGAGCTGGTCCACAACGCCGTCGAGCACGGCTTCGAGGAGCAGGGCCCATCGACCGGGGGCGGGACACCGCCCCGGGTCGTCGTCAGCGCCCGGCGGGAGATGGTCGGCGATCAGGACCGCGTGGAGATCATGGTCATCGACAACGGGGTGGGGCTGCCGGAAGGCTCCTCCCCGGACCGCACCGGGCTGGGGATGCAGATCGTGGAGGCCCTGGTCTCCGACCTGCGGGGAACCATCACCTGGGAAGCGACGAAGCCGCACGGGACCGTCGTGCGGTTGTCCGTGCGGCTTCGCTCGAAGTCTTCGGCCTGACTGCTCCCGACCCGGGCGGCCAGGTGGGCGGTGTGGTCAGCCGGCGCGGCGGGCGCGGGCCTTGCGACGCTTCAGGGCGCGTCGCTCGTCCTCGGAGAGGCCTCCCCAGACGCCGGCGTCCTGACCGCTCTCCAGGGCCCACTTCAGGCAGGTGTCGATCACCGGGCAGGTCCGACACACGGCCTTGGCATCCTCGATCTGCTGCAGGGCGGGGCCGGTGTTGCCGATCGGGAAGAACAGCTCGGGGTCCTCGTCCAGGCAGGCTGCGCGATCGCGCCAGTCCATCAGTCGTTGCTCCTTGCATCTCCTGCTGTCAGAGCAGGGTCTTTGGCCCGTCTCCGTCGCAGGATGTCAGGGGACCTCGCTGGGACGGGGACGGACAACATCAATGTCACCGTCGTTGCGCGAGCAGCCCACCGGGCTTCCTCGTCGTCTAGGTGCCAACGTCGGGCGCTGGCGGGGTGTTCCCGAGCATCCTCGCAGAGGACCGTCGTGATGCACAAGGGTTTGGTGGTGCGGGAATGCCTGGCGCGGATGAGGCGTCAGTCACAGTCGGCGTCAGCGCCGGGCCTGGGTCGGGTCGCCCGTCGACGCAGGTCGGGCTACCGGGGACGCACCGATCCGGTGCCCTGCCCGGGGTCGTAGGTGTAGACCTCGACCCCGTCCTGCCAGGTGCGCAGCACCCGCGACTGGAGGTCGAGCGGATCCCCGGACCACAGCACCACGTCGGCGTCCTTGCCCACCGCCAGCGACCCGACCCGGTCCTCGACACCCAGCACGCGGGCGGGGTTGATGGTGACCGCGCGCAGGGCCGACTCGCGCTCCATGCCCTCGCGGACCGCCAGGGCGGCCTGGGTGATGAGGTACTCGATCGGCACGACGGGGTGGTCGGTGATGATCGAGACCTCCACCCCGGCCCGGTCGAGGATGCCCGGGGCCGCGAGCGAACGGTCCCGGACCTCCACCTTGGACCGGCTCACGATCAGCGGCCCGTAGAGGACGGGGACCTGCTTCTCGGCCAGCAGGTCCGCCAGCAGGTAGCTCTCGGTGCCGTGGTCGAGCACGAGGCGGTAGCCGAACTCGTCGGCCAGGCGCAGCGCCGTGGCGATGTCGTCGGCGCGGTGGCAGTGCTGGCGCCAGGGGATCTCCCGCTCCAGCACCTTGAGCAGGGTCTCGCTCACCAGGTCGCTGTCGACCGGCTTGCCCTCGGCCGCGTCCACCTTGGCCTGGTAGGACCGGGCGGCGGCGAAGGCCCGGCGGAGCACCAGGGCGACGCCCAGCCTGGTCGACGGGGTCTTCTTCTGCTCCCCGTAGACCCGCTTGGGGTTCTCGCCCAGCGCCGCCTTCACGCCCGAGGGACTGCGCAGGATCATCTCGTCGACATAGCGGCCGTAGGTCTTCAGGGCCACCGCCTGGCCGCCGATCGGGTTGCCCGAGCCGGGGTTGACGTTGACCGTGGTGATGCCGCCCATGAGCGCGTCGTCGAAGCCCTGCTCCCGCGGGTTGATGCCGTCGAGAGCCCGGGCCGCGGCCATCACCGGGTCGGTCATCTCGTTGGTGTCCTGACCGGCCCAGCCCTCGCCCTCCTCCCAGACGCCGAGGTGGACGTGCGCGTCGATGAGGCCCGGGAGCACCCAGCCGCCCGCGGCGTCGACGACCTCGGCGCCGTCGGGGACCGGCACCTCCTCGGTGCTGCCCAGGGCCTCGATCCGTCCGTCGCGCAGGACGATGGCGCCGTCCTCCACGACGGGACCGTCGATCGGGACGAGGCGGGCGTTGACGATGGCGATCGGGTGCGGCTGCTCCATGGTCACGACTCTAGGAGGCCGTCGTCGACGACCTCGGCAGGGGGCGGCCTCGGGCCGCCCGGAGCGGCTCCCAGACTCCACCGAGGTTCATCAGTAGCATTTGCGCATCATGACTGCTTCCCCAGCCGACCCCTCCCTGACGACGGCCGGCGTGGTGGTCGAGGCGCCCGAAGGCCCCGCCCCGACCCGCCGGGACGACATCGTCGTCTGCTCCTTCTACACCGACGACGACTACTACCGCGGCCACGCCGACGCACTCCGACGCACCCTCGACGGGCTCGGCCTGCGTCACGAGATGGAGGAGATCCACAAGCCCGAGGGCGCGGACTGGGCCGACATGACCCGACGCAAGATCGGCTTCCTCGCCGAGGTCTGCGAGCGCAACCCGCAGGCCAAGGTCTTCTGGATCGACGTCGACTGCTCCCTGCTCTCCCTGCCCGACTACGTGGCCGACTTCACCGCCGACCTCATCGGCTTCCAGCGGGGCTTCTCCACGCCGTTGTCGATCGGCTACGGCAACCGGACCCGCTTCTGGGAGCCCTGCTTCTTCGGCATCAACGCCACTCCCGCCGGCCGCCGCTTCATCGCCGACGCCTATGCGGCCGAGCAGGAGATGACCATCAAGGCCACCGACGACTACTTCTTCGAGGAGTCCTGGCGGGCCAACGCCCGACGCCTGACCTTTCAGGTCATCCCCAGCACGGCCCGGCTCGACAAGGCGGACGCCGAGACCGGCGTGGTGCCCTTCTTCTCCTTCGGCGCCAGCGGCAACGTGGACGACTTCAAGGACAAGGTCGAGCAGCACTCCACCGCCGGCCTGCCCGGGGGCGGACGTGGACAGGGCCTGCCGGTCCGCCTTCCGTTGAAGCGGGCGCTGCGCGTGGCCAAGAAGGTCGAGCGCCGCCTCCCGCCCCGGGTCAGCCGCCCCGCGCGCCGGCTCGCCGACCAGGTCGGCATCACCCACCTGCTGACCAGCGGCGGAGCGGTCGGGTCGGCCGGCAGCCTGACCGCCCAGCGGGGTCGCCTGACCCGGCACATGATCGCGGCGGCGCAGCGTGGTGACGTGGATGCCGCATACCAGGCCTTCGAGCGGCTCCAGAGCGGCGGGATCCTGACGCCGGGGGAGAAGGCGGCCAAGAGTGCGGCGGACGCGTTCGCGCACTACGCCACCCTCGGTCAGGGGCAGGATCCCGTCCCCGTCGCATGGTGGGCCCGGCCCTTCCCCGGCAACTTCGGCGACTGGCTCAGCCCGATGGTGGTCAGCGAGCTCACCGACCGCGGCGTCAGCTACGTGCCCCCGACCGCCCCCTCGCACAGCCCGCACCTGGTCGCCGTCGGCTCCATCGGTCGCTTCATCAAGCCGCGCTCGGTCGTCGTGGGCACCGGGGTCAGCAGCACCGACCTGGAGCTGGAGCCCCAGGCCACCTACGTCTCGGTGCGTGGTCCGGTCACCGCCCAGCTGCTGCGCGACAGCGGCGGTCCCGACGTCGAGTCCTTCGGCGACCCGGGCGCGCTCGTGCGCCGCCTGGTCCCGGTGGAGCGCGGCCAGACCAACGGGCGCACCGCTCTGGTGCGCCACTTCAAGCACGCCAACGTCCCGCTGCTCCTGCCCGAGGGCATGGACGAGCTCGGGGTGCGGATGTCCCATCCAGGGGAGATCCACGAGTTCCTGCGAGCGATCAACGGCTACGACGCCGTCGTGACCAGCGCGATGCACGTGATGATCGCCTGCCACAGCTATGGCATCCCCTGCACCCTCGTCGGCTTCCAGGGTCTGGAGTCGGCGGTCCACGGGACGGGCATCAAGTACGGCGACTACTGCCGCGGGGTCGGGCTGGAGACCGTCTACGAGCCGCGGGTCATCGGCTTCGACCTGCGGCGCATCCCCTTCCAGGACCTCCTGACCCAGGAGCGGATCTCGGAGGAGAAGCTCGACGAGATCGAGCAGGCCGTCCGCGCCGGCGTCGAGCTGACCCTGCAGGGCGACTAGGCCGACCGTGCTGGTCCACCTGGTGCACGCGCTGCGCCGGCTCTTCCCCTCCAGGGCGGGCAAGGCCGAGGTCGCGGTCCTCGTCGTGGTGATGGCGATGGTCCCGGTCGTGGAGATGCTGGTGATCCGGCTCTTCTCCGACCTGGTCATCCATGGGCGCCAGCGTCTCCTCGAGCACGACGCCTCCCTCACGCTGACCATCGTGCTGCTCTTCGCCGCGATGGCGGGCGCCAGGGCGCTGCACCACCTCGTCCGGGTCGTGAGGGTCAACCGCTTCCGTCGTCGCTTCGAGGAGCTGGAGCAGCGCTCGCCGAGCCGGCAGAGCTGGGACTGGGCCCTGGCGCTGGAGCTGTCAGGGGTCCTGGTCGCCATCGTCCAGGCGGTGGCGCTGACGGTCTTCTTCCTCTTCCTCGACGTGTGGGTCGCCGTGGCCAACGCCCTCGTGGTCGTCGTGGTGCTGGCCCTCATCGGGCGGCTCTACGGCAAGGAGCTGGCGCGGCAGCAGTCCTACGTGGCCAGCGGGACCAAGCCAGGATCGGCGACGATCGACGACCGCGTGGGCGGCCGGATCCGGATCGCCGAGCTGGGCGCCACGATGGGCAGCGTCGGGATGGCCCTGGTCCTGCTGCTCGTGGTGATCCGGGCCCTGCGAGGAGAGGTCTCCAGCAGCGACGCCGTCGTCTTCTTCCTCGGCCTGCGGCTGCTCTACGGCCAGGTGGGCACCTACTCCGCGGGGATCATGCGCTTCGCCCGTGCCGCCGCCCGCACCGACCTGGTGCGCCCGTGAGCGACGCCGACCAGCTCACCATCGGCTACTCCACCCTGCTGGAGACCGCTGGCGACATCCGGCCGCCCGACGGCGCCGGGGCGCGGGCCTCACCCCAGGTCCTGGTCCTGGTGCAGGGGGACGGCGCGCTCGAGCCGGACCCGTCCTGGGACCGGGTCGTGCGCGTGCCGGGGCACGGGGTGGCACGCAGCCGCAACGCCGCCATTGAGCACGCGACCCGTCGCTACCTGCTCTTCTGCGACGACGACGTCGAGGTCAACCTGCCGGGCGTGCTCGACGGCATCGCCCATCTGAAGAGGACCGGCGCCGCGCTGGCGCTCGGGCGTGGGACCGACGCCGAGGGGCAGGTGCGCAAGCGTTACCTGACCAGCCGGCCGGGTCCGCTCAACCGCTTCAGCGCGGCCAAGGCGGCGACCTACGAGATGCTCGTCGACCTGGACCAGGTCCGTGCTGCCGGCGTGCGCTTCGACACCCGGTTCGGGGCCGGGGCGCCGCTCTACCTCGGCGACGAATATCTCTTCATCGTCGAGCTCCTGCGCCGTGGGCTCAAGGCCGTCTCGGTGCCCTACATCTTCGGGACCCACCCCGACAGCAGCTCGGGGAGCCGCTGGGGCGGGAAGGACCTGCACGTCCGGGCCGTGGTGCTCAACGAGGTCCACGGGAGGGCCGCGCCGCTGGTGCGGGCGGCGTTCGCGCTGCGGCACGCCCGCGGGATGGGCGACCTGGCCACGGCGTGGGCGTTCGTCACGGACGGGACCAGGGCGGCCGAGGCGGTGGGCGCGGCCGGGGATGTGGGCTCCGCCGGGGAGGTCAGTGGGCCTCGGTGACCTGCTCGGGATGGGCCGGCGCCAGCACGCAGTCGGGGCACAGGCCGTGCTCCGGTATGCGGTAGAAGAGGCAGCACCCGCTGCGCAGGAACGACCCGTCCGGTGAGAACCCGCCTCCGGCCGCGACCTCGGGAACCGCGAGCAGGAGACGGACGATCTCCCCGATCTGATCGGTGTGCTCCGGAGCCTGACCGGCCAGGACCCGACCGGCGCCGGTGAGCGCCGAGGCCGAGTTGCTGACCAGCACCCTCACCGCCGTGCGACCCACGGCCGAGCAGGCGGTGTGGAGCTGGGCCAGGCTGTCGCGCACCACGAGGCGTGCGATGGCCTCAGCGGCCTCGGCGGCCGACCCGACGGCCACGCCGGCCGAGGCATCACGAACACCCAGCGGCACCGCCCCGCGGTGGACCGGGCTGGCCACCAGGTTGGCCGACGACAGGTCGGGGACCCAGCCGTGCAGCACGGCACCACCGAGCGCGGGCGACCACAGGCGCGAGGCCAGCCCGACCTGCGTGGCGGAGACGGCGACGCGTGCGTCGACGGCGGGTGGCTGCATACCCGTGCTGGCGGCGAGGGCCGCGCGGACCGCGGCGAACCGCGCCGTCAGGGCGTCCTCGGCGAGCACCTCGGCCCACGGAAGCGCGTCGCTCCCGGCGGGGACGGGGGAGACCAGGGCGTAGAAGCCCCCGAGGGAGCGCAGGTCGGTCAGGACCCGCGCCCCCTCGGGAGCGTCAGAAGGCGGCTGCGTCACGCGTCGGGCGTCGCCTCACCGCGCGCGTCCAGGACGGCGCGGGCCGCGGCGAAGCGGGCGATCGGCACCCGGAAGGGCGAGCAGGACACGTAGGACAGGCCGAGCTCGTGGAAGAGCTGGATCGAGGCCGGGTCGCCGCCGTGCTCACCGCAGACGCCGACCTTGAGCTCGGGCTTGGTGGAGCGCCCGCGCTCGGTGCCGATCTGGACCAGGCGGCCGACGCCCTCGCGGTCGATCGACTCGAACGGGTTGGCCGGGATGACCTCGTCGCTGACGTAGGCCGACAGGAAGCCGCCCTCGGCGTCGTCACGGCTGATGCCGATGCCCGTCTGCGTCAGGTCGTTGGTGCCGAAGGAGAAGAAGTCGGCGTGCTCGGCGATCTGGTCGGCGACCACGCAGGCGCGGGGCAGCTCGATCATCGTGCCGACGGTGACGTCGATCTCCTGCCCGGCCGCCTGGAGCTCCTCGGCGACCGCGCGCTCGACGATCGCGCGCTGGGCCTCGAGCTCGGCGGAGTAGGCCACCAGCGGGATCATGATCTCCACGCCCACCGTCTCGCCCTCGCGCTCGCGGACCGCCAGGGCGGCACGGATGATCGCGCGGGTCTGCATCTCCGGGATCTCGGGGTAGAGCATCGCCAGGCGGCAGCCGCGGGTGCCGAGCATGGGGTTCTGCTCGTGCAGGCGCTTGACCGAGCCCAGCAGCGCGCGTGCCTCGTCCAGCTCCTCGGCGTCGCCGCCGGTCAGCTCCAGGCGCTGCACCAGCAGCGACTGGTCGACCAGGCTGGGGAGGAACTCGTGCAGCGGCGGGTCGAGCAGACGCACCGTGACGGGCAGGCCCTTCATCGCGGTGAAGATGCCCTCGAAGTCGGCCTGCTGCATCGGCAGGATCTTCTCCAGCGCGGCGGCACGGTCCTCGACGGACTCGGCCAGGATCATCTCGCGGACGGCCGGGAGACGGTCGGTGGCCATGAACATGTGCTCGGTGCGGCACAGGCCGATGCCCTCGGCGCCCAGCTCGCGGGCCTTGGCGGCGTCCTCGCCGGTGTCGGCGTTGGCGCGCACCCCGAGCTCACGCAGCTCGTCGGCCCAGCCGACGATCGCGCTGAAGTCCTCGTTGACCTGCGGCGGGACCAGGTCGATGGCCTCGCCGTAGACGTCACCGGTGGAGCCGTCAAGGGTGATCACGTCGCCCTCGTTGAAGACCTTGTCACCGACGGTGAGGGTCTTCTCCGCGGTGTTGAGGCGGATGGCCTGGGCTCCGGCGACGCAGGGCTTGCCCATGCCGCGGGCCACCACGGCCGCGTGCGAGGTCATGCCGCCGTGGGCGGTCAGGACACCCTGGGCCACGATCACGCCGTGGATGTCGTCGGGGGTGGTCTCGTAGCGGACCAGGACGACGGCCTCACCGTTGTTGCCGCGCTCGGCGGCGGTGTCGGCGTCGAAGACCAGCTCGCCCACGGCCGCGCCGGGGGAGGCCGGCAGGCCCTTGGTGAGCGGGGTCTTGCCGTGCTCGGGGTCGATCGCCGGGTGCAGCAGCTGGTCGAGCTGGCTGGCCTCGATGCGCTGAAGGGCCTCCTCCTGGGTGAGCACGCCCTCCTCGACGAGGTCGCGGGCGATCTTCAGGGCCGCGGCGGCGGTGCGCTTGCCGGTGCGGGTCTGCAGCATGTAGAGCGTGCCGTCCTCGACGGTGAACTCGATGTCCTGCATGTCCTTGTAGTGCGCCTCGAGGTCGTGCAGGGTCTGCACGAGCTGGGCGTAGGCCTCGGGGAGGACCTCCTCCAGCTCCGCCAGCGGGCGCGGGGTCCGGATGCCGGCCACGACGTCCTCGCCCTGGGCGTTGATGAGGAACTCGCCGTAGATCGTGTTCTCGCCGGTGGAGGGGTTGCGGGTGAAGCAGACGCCGGTGGCGGAGGTGTCGCCGCGGTTGCCGAAGACCATCTGCATGACGTTGACGGCGGTGCCGAGGTCGTCGGGGATGTCGTTGGCCTTGCGGTAGACCCGGGCGCGGGGGGTGTCCCAGGACTTGAAGACCGCGTCGACGGCGCCGCGGAGCTGCTCGCGCGGGTCGGTGGGCAGGTCACGGCCGAGCTCGCGGCGCGAGACCTCCTTGAAGGTCGCGACGAGCTCCTTGAGGTCCTCGGTGGTCAGGTCGGTGTCGTTCTCGACGCCGCGCTTGGCCTTCAGCGCCGTCAGCTCGTCCTCGTAGACGTGGGGCTGGACGCCCTCGACGACGTCGCCGTACATCTGGATGAAGCGGCGGTAGGAGTCCCAGGCGAAGCGGGGGTCGTGGGACTCGGCGCCGAGGATCTCGACGGTCTCGTCGCTCATGCCCAGGTTGAGGATCGTGTCCATCATGCCGGGCATCGAGAAGACCGCGCCGGAGCGGACGGCCAGCAGCAGCGGGCGCTCCCCGCCGAGCGTGCGGCCGGTGCGCTCCTCGAGGCGCTCGACGGCGGCCTCCACGTCCTCCCACAGCCCGTCGGGCCACTCGCCGTGGCTCTCCATGGTGGCCACGCAGGCCGCCGTGGAGACCGTGAAGCCGTCGGGGACAGGGAATCCCAGTCGCTTCATCTCCGCGAGGTTCGCCCCCTTACCGCCCAGGACGGTGCGCATCGTCGCATCGCCCTCGGACATGTCGTAGAGGTACTTGACCGCTGTGTCTCCGCTCATCTTCATGTGCTCCTCGGGAGGGGGTGCGCCCGGCTCCAGCGCCAGGCACCTGATCCTGACTTTATCCCGTCCGGCTCAACGCCCGGACGCCGCCTCCCGGCGCCGCTGGACCACCTCGATGACGCGGCCGGCGGCCTCCTCGAGGGCCAGCTCGGTGGTGTCGATGACGGGGCAGCCCAGGTTGCGCTGGATGGTGGCGACCTGGTCCAGCTCGTTGAAGATCTTGACGATGTCGGTGTAGCCGTCGCGCTGGGTCCCGGCGGCGCCCATGGCGCGCACGCGACGGCTGCGGATCTGCACGAGCCGCTCGGGGTCGATGGTCAGCCCGACGATCTTCCAGCGTGGCACCTCGCCGAGCTGGGGCGTCACCGGCAGCCCCGGGACCAGCGGGATGTTGGCGGTCTTGAAGCCCAGGTAGCCCAGGTACATCGACAGCGGCGTCTTGCCCGAGCGGCTCACGCCGATGAGGATGATGTCGGCCTCGCGCAGGTGGTTGGACAGGTTGCCGTCGTCGTTGGCGATCGAGAACTCCATCGCCTGGATGCGCTTGAAGTAGTCCTCGCCGACCCCGACCGGGCGCACGACCCCGTCCGGGTTCTGCCCCGTGGTGGCCCGCAGCGCGGCGATCGCCGGCTCCAGCAGGTCGGCGTGCGGCAGGTCCCGCTCCTTGCACAGCTGGGCGACGAGGTGCCGCAGCCCCTCGTCGACGACCGTGGAGAAGACGACCGTGCGCGCCCGCTCCGGGTGCATCCGCGCGAAGGCGTCGTGGAGGCTCTCGGGCGTGCTCTGCCGCGGGTGGCGGATGATCCGGACCTCGTAGCCGACGTACTGGGCCGCCGCCGCGCGTGCCACGCGCGCCGCGGTGTCGCCGGTCGAGTCGGCGATGATGTGGACCTCGATGGGGGTGTCGGCCATGAGGTCAGGCTAGGGGTATGCGGTGTGCCGGCTCAGACCGGCTCGTTGCGCTCCCCGGGTGCCGGCTCGGTCGTGGTTCCCTCGACGTCCGCGGCGGCGAAGGTCGACCCGCCCTCGTCCTCGATCGTCTCCTCCACCTCGGCGGGTGCCGGGGCGGAGGCCAGGGTGGGGTCCTCGGCCTCCTGCTCGACCTCCTGCGCCGTGGTCTGCTCGTGGCTCTCCTTGGCCAGGCTGGGCTTGCCGAAGCTGCCGCCGACGAAGTTGCCCTCGCCGTCCCGCTCCGTGCCGGCGTCCTGGTCGGAGTCCTTGTCGAACCATGCGGTGTTCTCAGTCATGACGGACACCCTGCCGTGGGCGGCTCGGCGCGGCAACCGGAGAAGGGGCTGCTGGTGGGAGACTTTCGGCCATGTCCTCCCCGTCCACGACCTGTCCGATCGTCGCCGTCGTCGGCGCGACCGCCACCGGCAAGTCCGACCTGGGCGTGGCGCTGGCGCTCGCGCTCGGGGGAGAGGTCGTCAACGCCGACGCCTCCCAGCTCTACCGGGGGATGGACGTCGGGACGGCCAAGCTGCCCGTGGCGGAGCGTCAGGGCGTGCCCCACCACCAGCTCGACGTCCTGGACGTGGTCGAGGAGGCGAGTGTCGCCACATACCAGGAAGAAGGCCGTGCGGACCTGCAGGCGGTCCGGGCGCGCGGAGGGGTGCCCGTGGTGGTAGGGGGATCGGGGCTCTACGTGCGGGCGCTGCTGGACCGGCTGGAGATCCCGCCGACCGATCCGGCGGTCCGGGCCAGGTGGGAGCAGGTGCTGGGGGAGGTCGGTCCGGAGGCGCTGCACGATCGCCTCAAGGCGCTGGATCCCGTTGCGGCGGAAGCGATCGAGAGGCGGAACGGGCGCAGGGTCGTGCGCGCGCTGGAGGTCATCGAGCTGACCGGACGACCGTTCAGCGCCTCGATGCCGGTCCGGGAGTTCGTGCGGCCCACCGTCATGATCGGGCTGCGCGCCGACCGGGACGTCCTGGACGGGCGGATCGCCCGCCGCGCCGAGGCGATGTGGCGGGCCGGCCTCGTCGAGGAGGTCGAGGGCCTGGTTGAGGAGGGCCTGCGCGAGGGGCGGACCGCGTCCCGGGCGGTCGGCTACGCCCAGGCCCTGCGCCAGCTCGACGGCGAACTGACGCAGGACGAGGCGATCGAGGACACGGTCGTCGCGACCCGACGTCTCGCCCGTCGGCAGGAGCGGTGGTTCGGCCCCGACCCCAGGATCACCTGGCTGGAGCACGACGCGCCCGACCTGGTGGAGCGTGCGCTCGAGGTGGTCGTGCCGCGGGCAGAGCCGGGCCACCGGTCGGCTGACCGGGGCACCTGATCATGGATCGGCCTGCGAAGGAGGTCGTCCGTCACCAGTCGGTCGCTGTCGTCCAGTCCTGGGGCTCCTTGCCCTCGGCGAGGTCGTTGAGGTCGTAGGAGATCGCGCCGTCGATGCTCTCCCGGACGATGTCCGCGTGCCCGGCGTGCCGCGCGAGCTCGGCGATGAGGTGGGCCAGCACCCAGCGGGTCTCCCAGTGCGTGAGCTCCGGGGGGAACCAGGGCGCCTCCGGCACCGGGATCGCCGCCGTCATGTCCAGCGGCTGCTCGAGGATCTCCCGCACCCTGGCCACCTGGGCGTCGAAGCGCTCCAGCGCGCTCTCGAGCGTCACGTCCTCGGGGGCGACCGATCGCCAGGCCTCGGAGTAGGACCCGTCGGAGCCGGGCTCGGCCACCATCTCGGCGTAGGAGCGCGCGCAGTCGCCGGTGTGGTTGAGCAGCTCGGCCAGGGAGAGCTCGCTGGCGCTCGGGGTGGAGCGGACCTGCTCGTCGGTGAGGCCGTGGACGGTGGTGCGCAGCTGGGCCAGCTGCTGCAGGACGAAGGTGGCCAGCACGTCCTGCTCGCCGGTGGCGTCGTCGGTGAGGAATCCCATGTCGATCTCCTGGGTCTGTGGGTGCAGGTCCTTCCTGCTGAGACCACTCTCGGGGGTTAACAGGACAGTTCCTGTCCGGTGAAAGTGGCAGACTCCTCGCATGCTGCTGACCGACGACGAGGCGGTGGCCGTCGCCCTGGCGCTGCGCACTGCGGGCAGCTCGGGCCTGGCCGGTGACCAGGAGGACTCGCTGCGCGCCCTGGTCAAGCTCGAGCACGTCCTCCCGGCCCGCGCCCGGGCACGGGTCGAGCGCCTCGGCGAGGCGATCAGCGCGGCGGAGCCCTTCTCCGGTCGGTCGGTCCCCGTGGACCTGCTCACCACGCTCGCCGACTGCGTGACCGGCAGGGTGCAGGCGCGCCTGGGCTATCTCGACCGCCGGGGCGCCGCGACCGAGCGCCGGGTCGAGCCCTACCGGCTCGTGGCGTGGGGCCGTCGCTGGTACCTGTCCGCCTTCGACCTCGAGCGCGACGACTGGCGCACCTTCCGCCTCGACCGGATCCAGGACGCGCGCGCCACGACCTTCCGTTACCGCCCGCGCCCGGGGGAGCCCGACATCACCACGACCCTGGGCAGCCACCACGACCCGTCCTCCTACCGCCACCGGATCGAGCTGCTCGTCGACGCACCGCTGGCCGAGCTGGAGGGCTATGCGGCCTACGTGACGCTGGAGGAGGTCGACGCCACCACGACGCGGATGGTCAGCGGCACCGAGGACCCGGCCAGGGCGGCCGAGTGGCTCCTGCGGCTGGAGCATCCCTTCCGGATCGTCGGGGACAAGGCCGTGCGTGAGGCGCTGGAGGCGCTGCGGGGGCGTCTGGATGTGGCCCTCGGGGCCCGCGACTGACCCGCGGTTGATGTCCTGCGTTCGTGGTCCTGCGTTTGTGGTCCTGCACTATTCGCGTCATAGCGCGAGAAGTGCAGGACACGAATCGCCGGACATCGCCGGACACGAATCGCAGGGCACCAAACCGCAGGACGGGTCAGCTCCTCGTGACCCGCAGGATGCGGAAGCCCTTGCTGCTCGCCGCGCGCGTGACCTCGACCGTGTCAGGGGCCATGAGGTCGGGGAGGGTCGCCTGCAGCCAGGCCTGCAGGGAGTCCGAGCCGAGGTTCTTCTGCACCACGAGGTATGCGGTGCCGCCCGGGCGACCGTCCGTCGCCGGCGTCAGGCGGGGCAGCCAGGTGGTCATCAGCTCGTGCAGGACCGCCTTGCCGACACGGATCGGAGGGTTGGACCAGATGAGGTCGTAGGTGGTCGTGGGGTCGACGTCCTCGGGGCGGCTCGCCGACACCCCGGGACGGTCCACCGACACCTCGGGGCGGCCCACCGACACCCCGGGCCCGTCGCCGGTGGCGGCGCAACCCAGGGCCTCGGCGTTTCGGCGGCACAGGTCGAGAGCGCGCTCGTTGACGTCGACGGCGTGGACCGTGGCGGCGGGGGACTCCAGCGCCATGGTCAGCGCGAGCGGACCCCAGCCGCAGCCGAGGTCGAGGAAGGTCCCGCTCCCCGGGGGAGCGGGCGCCTCGTCGAGCAGCACCCGGGTGCCCTTGTCGATCCCGTCGGGGGAGAAGATGCCGCCCGCCGTGACCACCTCGACGTCCTGCCCGGCCAGGCGGACGGAGGTGCGGCGCAGCTCACCGTCGGAGGCGGGCTGCGCGGTGAAGTAGTGGTCGGGCTGTTCGTCGCTGGGGTGCTCGCTCATGGCCCGGCCAGTCTAGATCCGCCCGTGCGTCGGTGGCCCGCGCTAGCGCACGATCCCGTGCCTCGCCCGGCTGCCGACCTCGCCGCTGGTGCTCGACGCGGACTGCGGAGCCGGGCGGATGCTGCCCCACCTGGCGGCGCGCGGGGTGCGGGTGGAGGGGGTCGACCTCTCGCCGGAGATGGTCCGTCGGGCACGGCCGGACCACCCGGGCTTCCCGGTCGAGGTGGCCTCGGTTACCGACCTGCCGCAGGAGAACGGGAGATTCGACGGGGTCTTCGCGTGGTACTCACTCATCCACATCGGTGACGATGACCTGCCCGTCGCGCTGGCCGAGCTGGTGCGCGTCCTTCGACCCGGCGGGCACCTGCTCCTCGCCTTCCAGACCGGCGCCGGCAGCCGGGAGGTGGGCGAGGGCTTCCGGAAGAGGGGTATGCGGTCGAGCTCGTCCGCCATCACCGCACCATGGACGCCGTGTCGGCGATGCTCACGGACCTGGGGCTGACCGAGGTCGACCGGGTGGACCGGGCCCCGAGCGGGCAGGGGCAGGAGGGTCAGGGGGTGGTCGTGGCGCGGGTTCCTTTCGCTCGAGGGTAGATGGACGCACACGCCTGCAGGGCAGAAATCGGTGGCGACCGACGTTGCACGGTGAGAGGCTGGAGCACCGGCCGCACCGCATACCCGAAGGATTCAATGACTGCCACCCCGCACCCCGAGCACCGTTCGTCCGGCGTGCTCGACCGACGCGCAGAGGCGCTCGACGAGCACGAGATCCACCTCGACCAGGGCACGGACCCGCTCGGCTGGGGCGAGGACGACAGCTCCCGGGATGGTGACCAGCTCGACCGTGAGGAGCGTGCCGCGCTGCGCCGCGTCGCGGGGCTGTCCACCGAGCTCGAGGACGTCACCGAGGTCGAGTACCGCCAGCTGCGGCTGGAGCGGGTCGTCCTGGCCTCCGTCTGGGAGGACAACGGTCAGACCACCCTCGAGGACGCCGAGGACTCCCTCCGTGAGCTCGCCGCGCTCGCCGAGACGGCGGGCTCCCAGGTGCTCGACGGCGTGATCCAGCGTCGTCTCAAGCCGGACCCGGCCACCTACCTCGGGTCGGGCAAGGCCGCCGAGCTGCGCGACATCGTCGCCGCCGAGGGCGCCGACACCGTCGTGGTCGACGGCGAGCTGGGCCCTTCCCAGCGACGTGCGCTGGAAGACGTCGTCAAGGTCAAGGTCATCGACCGGACCGCGCTCATCCTCGACATCTTCGCCCAGCACGCCAAGAGCAAGGAGGGCCGCGCCCAGGTCGAGCTGGCCCAGCTGCAGTACCTGCTGCCCAGGCTCCGGGGCTGGGGCGAGTCGATGTCCCGGCAGGCCGGTGGTCGGGTCGCCGGCGGTGAGGGCATCGGGTCGCGTGGTCCTGGTGAGACCAAGATCGAGCTGGACCGCCGCCGGATCAACAGCCGGATCGCCAAGCTCCGCCGCGAGATCAAGGCGATGAAGACCGTCCGGGAGACCAAGCGCAGCAGCCGCCGCGCCGGCAAGGTGCCCAGCGTGGCCATCGTCGGCTACACCAACGCGGGCAAGTCCTCGATCCTCAACCGCCTCACCGGCGCCGGCGTCCTGGTGCAGAACCAGCTCTTCGCCACCCTGGACCCGACCGTGCGTCGGCACGAGTCGAGCGAGGGGCGGGCCTACACGCTGTCCGACACCGTCGGGTTCGTGCGCAACCTGCCGCACCAACTCGTCGAGGCCTTCCGCTCGACGCTGGAGGAGGCCGCCGAGGCCGACGTGCTGCTGCACGTCGTCGACGGCTCCCACCCACAGCCCGAGGGCCAGATCGCAGCGGTGCACGCGGTGCTGGCCGAGGTCGAAGACGGGGAGCCCCTGAAGCTGCCGGAGATCATCGCGGTCAACAAGGCAGACCTGGCCGACCCCGAGGTGCTCGACCGCCTGCAGCGGATGTATCCCCGCGTCGTGATCGTCTCGGCCAAGACCGGCCGAGGCGTGGACGACCTCGTGGAGATGGTCGAGGCGACCCTGCCGCGGCCGCAGATCCTCGTGGACGTGCTCGTGCCCTACACCCGCGGCGACCTGGTGGCGCGGCTGCACGAGGAGGCCGAGATCCTCTCCGAGGAGCACACCTCCGAGGGCACGCGGATCAGCGCCAAGGTGGACGAGGACCTGCACGGTCACCTCACCGCCTACGCGGTCTGAGACGACGTCGGAGTATGCGGCCCGCCCGCCTCGGGCGGGCCGCCCACCTCACCCTGTGGGTGCCCTGGTGACCAGCTCCGGCTCGCCGTCCGTGCCGTCCAGCGCCGTCCGCGGGACCGCCCACACGTCGATGGTGAGCGGGGACCATGCGCAGACCGTCTCCGGGGACGCCCTGCGGACGACGAACCGGAGCCCGGGCGGCTCGCGGCCGGTGTCCAGGAGCACCTGGCTCGTCTCCGCGCAGCGCGGGTAGCTGCCCGCCACGAGCAGGTTCCGGGACAGGTCGACCCCCTCCACGGGCGGCAGCCCCAGCGCCTCGGCCAGGGCGTCCCGGTCCGCCTCGGTGGTGATGAGCACCGCGCCGTCCACGGTCCGCTCCAGCACCTCCCGCGGCAGTGTCGACTCGTCCACCGAGCCCACCAGGCTGCCGACGGCGCCCACCGGCGTGGTCGGGTCCGGTGGCCCGCCCTGCGGCCCACCGTCCCGAGCGCCTCCCTCCGACTGGCAGCCGGCCGCGAGCAAGGCCGTCAGGACCACCAGGCCCAGCCTGCCCCGCACCATCCCCGCCATCGGTGTCCCCCTTCGCACCTTCCCGCCCTGACGTCCCTCGTCCCAGCCGATGTGGCATCCGCGACCAGTGTGGCACCTCCGACGTAGGACCCCGACCGGCGGTTCCGCTGTGGCAGGGTTGGGGCGTGAGCTCCGACCTTCCCCACGCTGCAGCCCGCGCCCTGGAGGGCACCCGTGACGACGCGACGGCGGAGCACCGCCGGCTGGCCGAGTCCGACGACCCCAAGTCCGCCTGGCGGCGCTGGGGGCCCTACGTCTCCGCCCGCCAGTGGGGCACGGTCCGGGAGGACTACTCCGCCGACGGCAACGCCTGGGCCCACTTCCCCTTCGACCACGCCCACCTGCGCGCCTACCGCTGGGGCGAGGACGGCCTGGCCGGGCTGTGCGACGTCGAGGGTTTCCTCAACGTGGGCCTGGCGCTGTGGAACGGCCACGACGACCGGCTCAAGGAGCGCCTCTTCGGGCTGACCAACCCGCAGGGCAACCACGGCGAGGACCCCAAGGAGTACTGGTGGGCCCTGGAGGGCACCCCGACCCACTCCTACGCCACCTGGCTCTACCGCTACCCCCAGGCCGCCTATCCCTACGAGGAGCTGGTCCGGGTCAACGCCGGGCGCAGCGTGGACGAGGAGGAGTACGAGCTCGCCGACACCGGCATCCTGGAGCAGGACCGCTTCTTCGACATCCACCTCACCCACGCCAAGGCCAGCCCGAGCGACATCTGCATCGAGGTGACCGCCACCAACCACGGCCCCGAGGCCGCGCCGCTGCACCTGATCCCGCAGGTCTGGTTCCGCAACACCTGGAGCTGGGGCCTGGACGACCGGCGCCCGCTGATCCGCCGGGCCCAGGACGAGCCCGGCGTCGTCGCGGTCACCGCCGACCACCACGAGCTCGGCCGGATCCGCGTCGAGGCCGAGGGCGACCCGCGGATCCTGTTCTGCGAGAACGAGACCAACATCGCCACCCTCTACGGTGCCGACCAGGTCCCCGCCGACCACACCCCATACCCGAAGGACGCCGTCGACCGGGCGGTCGTGCACGGTCAGGCCGACGCCTGCAATCCGCGCGAGCAGGGCACCAAGGCCGCCTTCTGGTGGGTCTTCGACAAGGTCGCCCCGGGGGAGAGCGTCACGGTGCGGCTGCGGATGACCGAGGTCGACGGCCGACCCGACCCGACCCCGACCTTCGACGACGTGCTCCGCCGGCGCCGGGAGGAGTGCGAGGAGTTCTACGCCCGGGTGCTGCCCGAGGAGACCTCGGCGGAGGACGCCCTCATCGCCCGCCGGGCCTTCGCCGGCCTCCAGTGGGGCAAGCAGCTCTACCTCTACGACGTGCCCCGCTGGCTGGAGGGCGACCCGGCGATGCCGCCGCCCCCGCCGGGTCGCGAGACCGGCCGCAACAGCCACTGGAAGCACGTCAACCTCGCCGAGGTCATCTCCATGCCCGACGAGTGGGAGTACCCCTGGTTCGCCACCTGGGACCTTGCCTTCCACTGCGTGCCGCTGGCCCACGTCGACCCGTGGTTCGCCAAGTGGCAGCTGCTGCTCATGTGCCGCGAGTGGGCGATGCACCCCAACGGCCAGCTGGCCGCCTACGAGTGGAACTTCTCCGACGTCAACCCGCCGGTGCACCCCTGGGCGGCCTGGCAGGTCTACGCCATCGACGGCTGCCAGGACCGCAGCTTCCTGCAGCGGATCGTGCTGAAGATGCTGCTCAACTTCCCCTGGTGGGTGAACCGCAAGGACTCCGAGGGGTCCAACATCTTCGAGGGCGGCTTCCTCGGGATGGACAACGTGGGCCTCTTCGACCGCTCCGAGCAGCTGCCCGACGGCCAGCGGCTGGAGCAGGCCGACGCCACCGCGTGGATGGGGATGTTCTGCCTCAAGATGCTGCGGATGGCCATGGAGCTGGCCCGTGAGGACGAGGCCTGGGACGAGGTGGCGACCAAGTTCCTCGTGCACTTCCTGGCGATCTCGGAGGCGATGGACGACATCGGGACCGGGCACACCTCGCTGTGGGACCCCGAGGACGAGTTCTTCCACGACGTGCTCGTCGACGACTCCGGGCAGGCCTACCGGATGCCGGTCCGCTCGATGGTCGGCCTCCTGCCGCTGACCGGGGTCTCGCTGGTGCCCAACTGGACCGTCTACGAGCTGCCGGACCTGACCGAGTTCTTCGACGGCTGGACCCGCCGCCGGCCCGAGCTGGCCGACGCGCTGCTCCACACCAACCACCGCGGCTACTCGCTGCGGACGCTGTCGATGGTCACCAAGGAGCAGTGGTCGGCCATCGTGCGCCGGATGCTGGACGAGGGCGAGTTCCTCTCGCCCCACGGCATCCGGTCGCTCTCGGCCGCCCACCGCGAGGGCCTGGCCGTGCGCCTGGGGGACCAGGAGCTGTCGCTGGCCTATGTCCCCGGCGAGTCGGACTCGGGCATGTTCGGCGGCAACTCCAACTGGCGCGGTCCCATCTGGTTCCCCGTCAACGCCCTGCTCGTCGACGCCCTGCGCACCTACGGCCGCAGCGCGGGCGTGGGCACGACGGTGGAGATGCCGACCGGCTCGGGGCGGAAGATCTCCGTCGAGGAGGTCGCCGACGAGGTCCAGGACCGGCTCGTCTCCCTCTTCCGCCCCGGTCCCGACGGCCGGCGCCCCTCCACCCCGCGGCACCACCCTTCCGGCGAGCTGTGGGACGCCCACCCCACCTTCAGCGAGTACTTCGACGGCGACGACGGCTCCGGCCTGGGAGCCTCCCACCAGACCGGGTGGACGGCGCTGGTGGCGCACTACATCTGCGCACCCCGGGGGATCGCCAACCGCTGAGGGAGGGTATGCGGTCGCGCAGACGGCTCAGAGCGCGCGCGCCCGGTCCACGACGACCCGGGCGTCGTCGACGTCCTCGATCTTCCAGGCCAGGTCGGCGATGTCGGCCGTCTCCAGCTCGATGCCGACGGCGAAGGCCTCCTCTTTGGAGGTCAGACCCCGCTCGAGCCAGGGTGGTGCGCATGAGGCGTCCTTTCTCGGGTGTGGTGTCCTCGTGCATCCGAGACAACGGCACGCGCGTGAAGCCCCCAGCACGATTCGTGTGAAGGCTGTGTGTCGGTCAGCGCCGGCCCGGCGGCCTGCCTACCCACGCCGTACCCTGGCCCCATGTCCCGGGTCACCCAGCGCCGCCGCGTCGCACGCCTGTCGGCGGACGGGGCCGTCAGCGAGCGCGGGGACACGCTGGCGGGGGAGGAGCCGCTGGAGGTCCGGGTCAACGGGTCATCCTTCTCGGTCACGATGCGCACACCGGGGCACGACTTCGACCTGGCGGTCGGCTTCCTGCACGGCGAGGGCGTGGTCACGTCGTGGTCGGATGTCGCGCAGATCGACTACCGCTCCGGCATCGGGGCCGACGGGCAGCGCGACTACAACGTCGTGGACGTCACTCTTGCGGACGGGGTCGCCCCGCCGGACCCCGGCCTGGAGCGGCACGTCTACACCTCATCCTCCTGCGGCATCTGCGGCACCGCGTCGATCGAGTCCGTGCGCCGCTCCGGCGCGCACGACCTGGGGGCCGACGAGACCGCATACCCCCTCGCCTCCCTGCTCGACCTGCCCGAACGGTTGCGCGTCGAGCAGGCGGTCTTCGACCGCACCGGCGGGGTGCACGCCGCCGGCCTGTTCCTGCCGGGCGAGGACGGCCTCGAGCTGGCCTGCCTGCGCGAGGACGTGGGACGCCACAACGCGGTCGACAAGGTAGTGGGGTGGGCCCTGAGGGAGCGGGGTATGCCGTTGCGCGGGGGCGTCCTGCAGGTGTCCGGACGGGCGTCCTTCGAGCTGGTGCAGAAGGCGGTGCTGGCCGGGATCCCCGTGCTGTCCGCCGTCTCGGCCCCGTCGTCGCTGGCCGTGGACCTGGCTCAGGAGTCGGGGCTGACCTTGATCGGCTTCAACCGGGGCAGCAGCCTCAACGTCTACTGCGGGCACGAGCGGGTCGAGCCGGCGACGTCGACGCCGGCGACGACGCCGGAGCCGGCGGGGGACGGCCCCGAGCAGCCTCGGGACTGAGCCCGAACCACCCGCCTGTGGACGGGTCCGACCGCAGGTGGGTGGAGCCGCATACCCTGGGTCGGTGCCTGCCGTCCCGGACCTGACCACCCTGCTCGCCGCCGCCGTCTCGGCAGTCGGCGGGACCGAACGGCCCGGCCAGGTCCAGATGGCCCAGGCCGTCGAGCGGGCGGTCGAGCGCGAGGAGCACCTGCTGGTGCAGGCGGGGACGGGCACCGGCAAGTCGCTGGCCTATCTGGTGCCGGCGATCGCCCACGCCTTCCGGACCGGCAAGCCGGCGATCGTGGCCACCGCGACGCTGGCGCTGCAGGCCCAGATCGTCGACCGTGACCTGCCGCGCATCGCCGAGGCGCTGGCGCCCATCCTGGGGCGACGGCCGACGTTCGCGCTGGTCAAGGGGCGGTCCAACTACCTGTGCCAGCACAAGCTGGTCGGTGGGTTCCCGGACGAGGACGAGGGCGCGCTGCTGTCGATGGGCTCGGTCGACCGTGAGCGGTCCAGGCTCGGCGACGAGGTGACCCGGCTGCGCGAGTGGGCCGACATCACCGAGTCGGGCGACCGCGACGAGCTCGTGCCGGGCGTCAGCAACCGGGCCTGGCGCCAGGTTTCGGTCAGCTCCCACGAGTGTCTCGGGAGCCGCTGCCCGGTGGTCGGGGAGTGCTTCGTCGAGCTCTCGCGCGAGGCCGCCAAGGATGTCGACGTCATCGTCACCAACCACAGCTTCATGGCCATCGACGCCTTCGAGGGTCGCTTCATGCTGCCCGAGCACGACCTGCTGATCGTCGACGAGGCGCACGAGCTGACCGACCGGATCACCTCGACCATCACCGACGAGCTCACCAGCAGCTCGGTGTCGGTCGCGGCGCGGCGCGCGGGGAAGGGCGAGGCCGCGGCGCGGCTGGCCGAGACCACCGACCTGCTCGCCGACGCCCTGGCCGACCTGCCCGAGGGCAAGCTGACCCACCTGCCGGACCGGCTCGTGACGACCCTGCAGGTGGTGCGGGACGCGGCCCACGCCACCCTGTCCGAGATCAAGCCGGACAAGGGTGCCGAGGTCGACGGGGCCCGGCAGATGGCCCTGGCCGCGGTCGACGAGGTGCACGACACCGCGGCGCGCGTCCTGGAGGAGCGGGAGCTCGACGTCGTCTGGGCCAGCCACGACCAGCGCCGGGGTTCGGTGCTGCGGGTCGCGCCGATGAGCGTGGCGATGCTGGTGCGGGAGAAGATCTTCGACGAGCGCACGGTCGTGCTCACCTCGGCGACCCTCGAGCTGGGCGGCACCTTCGACGCGGTCGCCGGCACCATCGGGCTGCGCGGCGCCGGGTCGCCGCCCTGGCAGGGGCTGGACGTCGGCTCGCCCTTCGACTATCCCCAGCAGGCGATCGCCTACGTGGCCAAGCACCTGCCGCCCCCGGGGCGCGACGGTGCGGCGCCGGCCGTCTTCGACGAGATCGAGGCGCTGGTGCGGGCCGCGGGGGGCCGGACGCTGGGGCTGTTCAGCTCCCGGCGCGCGGCCGAGGCGGCCGCGGAGGAGATGCGCTCGCGGCTGGCCGACCTGGGCATCACGGTGCTGTGCCAGGGGGACGACCAGATGCCGACCCTGGTGCGTCAGTTCGCCTCGGACGCCTCCACCTGCCTGTTCGGGACGATGTCCCTGTGGCAGGGCGTGGACGTCCCGGGCCCGGCCTGCCAGCTGGTCATCATCGACCGGATCCCGTTCCCGCGGCCCGACGACCCGCTGTCCTCGGCCCGCACGGAGGCCATCTCGAGGATGGGCGGCAACGGCTTCATGGCGGTCTCGGCCACGCACGCCGCGCTGCGGCTGGCGCAGGGAGCGGGTCGGCTGATCCGGCGCTCCGACGACCGGGGCGTCATCGCCTTCCTCGACTCGCGGATGATCACCGCGCGCTACGCCGGCTTCCTGCAGCGGTCGCTGCCGCCGTTCTGGCCCACGACCGACCAGGCGCTGGTGCTGCGGGCCCTGGGCAAGCTGCACGACATCGCGCCCGAGGTGGTCCCGGTCGCCGAGCCCGGGGCGCGCGGGATCGGCGGAGCCCCGTTGGAGGGTGCGGGGGACAAGCCCGTGCTCGAGGGGCCGGCGGCGAGCGTGCCGGTGGCCCGCTCACCCCGCACGGCGGTCACCGGCGGTCATGCCTGGACCGAGGAGCAGGACGAGGAGCTCAGGGACGGGCTCGAGGCGGGCGTCAGCGCCGAGGAGCTGGCCGAGCACCTCGACATCGCGCCCGACCAGGTGACGGCCCGGATCAACCAACTCGGCCTGGTCTGAGCAGGCGCCGCCAGCACGGGCGGCGGGGATGGGGTCCGTCGGGGGTCGGCGCTGGCGTCGGCTGCGGCGGAGCGGCGGCGACCGCGGCCTCGAGGAAGCCGCGCGGAGGCAGGTAGCCGTGGGAGGTGACGTAGTGGACCACGAGGGTGGGAGCCGCATACCGGGTCCCGTCCGCACCGGTCACGCGGATCTCGGCCGAGCCCCGCGGCACCTGCCCCGACCCGCCCCCGGCGTCGCCGCAGAAGCCGCAGGTGTGGAAGCCGCGCGTCCGCCCCTGCGGGTCGAGGGCAAGGGTGGCGAGGGCTGCGGTGGCCTCCTCCGGGACCGTGCCGATGCTGTAGGCGTGCGCGGGCTCGAGCCAGCCCACGTTGAGCATGCCCTCACCCCGGTCCTGCTCCAGGTAGGTGTAGGGGCTGAGGTCCTCGAACCAGGTCACGCCCGGCATCCTAGGCCGCGTCATCGGGCCGGGGATCGTCTGTCGGTGCGACGTGGCAGGGTGGGGGTGTGAGCCAGCCGTTGGAGTACGCCCTCATCACCGGGCCGGAGGAGATCGTCGCGGAGCGCGGCGCCGAGTCGGTGGTCGAGCAGGTGCGCGCCGTCGAGCCCGAGGCCGAGGTCGTCAAGCTCTACGCCGCCAGCTATCAGTCCGGCGAGCTGCTGGTGCACGCGAGCCCCAGCCTCTTCGGGGGCTGGACGATCATCGTGGTCCACGACATGGACGAGGCCGACGACGCGCTGGTGGAGGACCTGCTGGCCTATCTCGACCAGCCGGCCGACGGGGTCACCCTGGTGGTGCGCCACAAGAGCGGCAACCGGGGCAAGAAGGTCCTGGACACCCTGAAGAAGAACGGCGCCAGGGTCATCGAGGCCAAGGCGGTCAAGACCGAGCGGGACAAGGTCGACTTCGTCAAGCACGAGTTCCGCGAGGCCCGGCGCAAGATCCTGGACGAGGCCGTCGGCGCCCTCGTCCAGTCCGTGGGCAAGGACGTGCGCGAGCTGGCCGGCGCCTGCGCCCAGCTCATCCGGGACGTCGAGGGCACGATCGAGGCTGAGGACGTCCACACCTACTACGGCGAGCGGGTCGAGACGACCGGCTTCAAGGTCGCCGAGGCCGCGCTGGCGGGGGACGAGCGCACCGCCATGGGGCTGCTGCGCCACGCCATGCTCGGCGGTCTGGATCCCGTGCCGATCGTCGCCGTGCTGGCCATGCAGCTGCGGCAGGTCGGCAAGGTGGCCTCCGCCGGACGCGGCAGCTCGGCCCAGGTGGCCCGCGACCTCAGCCTCGCCCCGTGGCAGGTCGACCAGGCCCGGCGGGTGGCCCAGGGCTGGGACGGGGAGCGCCTGGGCCGCGCCATCCAGGCCGTCGCCCGCGCCGACGTCGACGTCAAGGGTGGGCTGCGCACCGAGGCGACCGTGCGCAGCCCCGAGTTCGCCGTGGAGCGGGCGGTGCTCGAGGTCTGCCGCGCACGTAACGGATAGGAGAAGGTCATGACTGACGCGGGGCAGGTGGACCGTTGGTCGGAGGAGGACGCCCGAGCCTTCTGGCACCTGGCTGAGGAGAAGCACTGGGCCGAGGCACTGCATACCGGGAGCTATGAGCAGTCCACCCGGGGTGCGTCGCTGGCCGAGGTGGGGTTCATCCACTGCTCCTATCCCGAGCAGCTGCCGGGCGTGGTCAAGGAGCACTATCAGCGGGTGGACGAGCCCATGGTCGTGCTGGAGATCGACCCGGCCGTCCTGGCGCGCGTGCTCGTCGAGGTGCGGCTGGAGCACGGCGACCCCGGCGATCCGGGCTCACCGCTCTTCCCGCATGTCTACGGCGCGCTGCCGGTGGAGGCCGTGACCCGGACCCGCCCCGCCGCGGTGGAGAAGGGCTGGCTCGACCTCGGTCCCTGGCAGGACCGCTGAGGCGACCCGCGGCAGGACCGGTCGGGTCGGGTGGGCTCGCTCAGGCGAAGAGCGCTCCGACGTTGGTGAGCACGAAGAGCACGGTCGCGCCGATCAGCAGCCCGGCCGGGACCCAGCCGCGGCGGTCGCCGTCGTGGGAGACCCGCCGGGCGAACCACGTGGAGACCAGCGCCGGCACCGAGAAGACGGCCAGGGCGGGCAGCGTCGCGGCCAGGATCGCCCACAGCGGCGGCCGTGCGCCGTCGCCGGGCCAGCTGAGGGCCGCGATGAGACCTTCGCCGACGAGGAAGGCGCCGGCGATGGCGAGGGGGACCAGCAGGAGCGCCATCCAGGCGTTGCGCACGTCGTGGTGGGCCGCAGGTGTCTGCGTGGTGATGGGGGCGGCGGTCATGATGCACCTCCCGTGCGTCAGGGCCCTGGCGCGGGCTCGCGCGGGAGCGGGTCCATCTCCATTGTGCTCCTGAATTTTCTCCCGCGCACCGGCGCTGGTAACGTTGATCTCTGCGTGCGCGCTCGGTCGTGCGCGCATGCATGCACCAAACCGCACGGTTCCAGCCGCCAGGGCATCCCCACGCCTCAATCCTGGACCGCGCGTCGTCGCCCTCACGACACCAGACCAACGACTGAAGCAGGAAGACACTTCGTGGCAAACATCAAGTCCCAGATCAAGCGCGTCAAGACCAACGCCAAGCGCACCGAGCGCAACCGTGCGTACAAGTCCGAGCTGCGCACCTGGATCCGCAAGTTCCGCGAGGCCGCCGAGAGCGGTGACACCGCCAAGGCCGAGGAGGCCCTGAAGCTGGCCTCCAAGAAGCTGGACAAGGCTGTCTCCAAGGGTGTTCTTCACGCCAACCAGGCCGCCAACAAGAAGTCGGCCATGGCGAAGAAGTTCAACTCCATCGGCGCCTGACGCACCTCCCTGCTCCGCCCCGTCGAGCTGATCGGCGCACGGACGACGCAGGTATGACGTGGCCCCGCCCCTTCTCAGGGGTGGGGCTTCGTCATGTCCGCCTGGCGTCGGCAGCAACCATTGGCCGCTCTCGGTGGGGGTGGGGTGGGGCCTGCGCTACGATGAACGGCATCATGACGACCCGTTGCGAGCTCCTCCTTACGCAGCCGCGCTGACCAGGCACGACCAGCGCGGCGACCCCTCCTGACCAGAGGGGCTTTTTTGTGCCACAGGAACAGACCGCATCCGGGACGAGACGACAAGGACGAGAGCACCGATGAGCGAGCGCACCCCGCAGCACCGCTACACCGCCGAGCTGGCCAACCAGATCGAGGCGAAGTGGCAGGACCGGTGGGACGCCGAGAGCACCTTCAACTCGGCCAACCCCGCGGGTCCGTGGGCGCAGCCGGACGACCCGCGGCTGACCAACGGCCACCTGATGATCATGGACATGTTTCCCTATCCCTCCGGGGCGGGGATGCACGTGGGCCACCCGCTCGGCTACCTGGCCACCGACGTCCGTGCCCGCTACGCCCGCACGACCGGTGCCAACGTCCTCTACACGATGGGCTTCGACGCCTTTGGCCTGCCGGCCGAGCACTACGCCGTGCAGACCGGCCAGCACCCGCGGGTCACGACCGAGCAGGCGATCGAGACCTACCTGCGCCAGATGCGGATGATCGGTCTGTCGCACGAGCGGCGCCGCAGCTTCGCCACCCTCGACCCCGACTACTACCGCTGGACCCAGTGGATCTTCACCCAGATCTACAACTCCTGGTATGACGTGTCCGCCACCTCCCGGGACGGGAAGGGGACCGGACGGGCCCGGCCGATCAGCGAGCTGGTCGCCCAGTTCGAGGCGGGCGAGCGCGAGACCGGGCGCCGCGACGAGAGCGGCGCCGCCCTGGCCTGGGCCGACCTGTCCGCCAAGGACCGCGCCGACGTCCTGGACGGCTACCGTCTGGCCTACGTCTCGGCCGCCCCGGTCAACTGGTGCCCGGGTCTGGGCACGGTGCTGTCCAACGAGGAGGTCACCGCCGACGGCAAGTCCGAGCGCGGCGACTTCCCGGTGTTCAAGCGCAACCTGAGCCAGTGGATGATGCGGATCACCGCCTACGCCGACCGGCTGGTCGACGACCTGGAGCGCCTGGACTGGCCCGAGAAGGTCAAGCTGATGCAGCGCAACTGGATCGGCCGCTCCACCGGCGCGGACGTGCGCTTCGAGGTGCCGACCGCCGACGGCTCGGGCAGCGCCCCGCTGCACGTCTTCACCACCCGCCCGGACACGCTGTTCGGGGCGACCTTCATGGTCGTGGCCCCCGAGCACCCGGCCCTGCAGGCGATCGTCCCCGACGACTGGCCGGCCGGCACCAACCCGACCTGGACCTCCGGCGAGCCGGACCCCAGGGCGGCCGTGGCCGCATACCAGAAGATGGCCTCGACCAAGAGCGACGTCGAGCGGCAGGCCGACGCCAAGACCAAGTCCGGCGTCTTCACCGGCGCGTTCGCGACCAACCCGGTCAACGGCGCGCAGATCCCGGTGTTCGTCGCCGACTACGTGCTGATGGGCTACGGCACCGGCGCGATCATGGCCGTCCCCGGTCAGGACCAGCGCGACTGGGACTTCGCCAAGGCCTTCGACCTGCCGATCATCCGCACGGTGCAGCCCACCGAGGGGCACCCCGAGGACGAGGCCTTCACCGGCGAGGGGCCGGCGATCAACTCCGCCAACGACGAGGTCAGCCTGGACGGGCTGGGCGTCGCGGAGGCCAAGGAGCGGATCATCGCGTGGCTGGCCGACAAGGGCCTGGGCACGCCCACGATCACCTACCGGCTGCGCGACTGGCTGTTCAGCCGGCAGCGCTACTGGGGCGAGCCCTTCCCGATCGTCTGGGATGAGGACGGCGTCGCGCACGTCGTGCCCGACGACCAGCTGCCGGTCACGCTGCCCGAGGTGCCCGACTACAGCCCCCGCACCTTCGACCCCCAGGACGCGCAGTCCAGCCCGGAGGCCCCGCTGGCGCGCGCGACCGACTGGGTCGAGGTCGAGCTGGACCTGGGCGACGGTCGCGGCACCCGCCGCTTCCGCCGCGAGACCAACACGATGCCCAACTGGGCCGGGTCGTGCTGGTACCACCTGCGCTACCTGGACCCCGCCAACGAGGACGCCCCGGTCGACCCGGCGGTCGAGCGCTACTGGATCGGCCCTCGCCCCGCGCCGGTGGCCGGCGCGCCTACGGGTGCGACCGACCCCGGTGGCGTCGACCTCTACGTCGGCGGCGTCGAGCACGCGGTGCTGCACCTGCTCTACGCGAGGTTCTGGCACAAGGTGCTCTACGACCTGGGCTACGTCTCCTCCGAGGAGCCCTTCCGGCGGCTGATCAACCAGGGGATGATCGAGGCCTACGTCTACCGCGACTCCCGCGGCTTCCCGGTGCCCGCGGCCGAGGTGGAGGAGCACACGGACGGCAACCGCACCACATACACCTGGAACGGCGAGGCCGTCACCCAGGAGTACGGCAAGATGGGCAAGTCCCTGAAGAATGTCGTCACCCCCGACGAGATGGTCGAGGCCTACGGCGCAGACACCTTCCGGGTCTACGAGATGTCGATGGGGCCGCTGGAGCAGTACCGCCCCTGGGAGACCCGCGCCGTCGTCGGCAGCCAGCGCTTCCTGCAGCGGTTGTGGCGCAACGTGGTCGACGAGGAGACCGGCGAGGTCACCGTCGTCGACGCCGCGCTGGACGAGGCGACCGACAAGGCGCTGCACCGCACCATCGACGGCGTCCGGGCCGACTACGAGGCGCTGCGGACCAACACCGCGGTCGCCAAGATGATCGAGCTGAACAACCACCTGACCAAGCTGGACGTCGTGCCCCGCGCCGCCGTCGAGCCCCTGGTCCAGATGGTCGCACCGGTCGCGCCGCACCTGGCCGAGGAGCTGTGGGAGCGGCTGGGCCACGAGGGCGGTCTGGCCTACGCGCCCTTCCCGGAGGCCGACCCGGCCAAGCTGGTCGAGGACACCGTCACCGCGGTCGTGCAGGTCAAGGGCAAGGTCCGCGACCGGCTGGAGGTCGCGGCCGACATCTCCGAGGCCGACCTGGAGGCCGCGGCCCTGGCCAGCGAGAAGGTGCAGGCGATCATCGACGGCGCGCCCGTCCGCAAGGTCATCGTCCGCGCCCCGAGCCTGGTCAACATCGTCGTCTGAGGTTTCCCGTGCCCCGACTCCGCCTGGTGACCGACACCACCGCCGCCCTCACCGCCGAGCAGGCGCTGGCGGCGGGGGTGACGATCGTCCCCCTGCACGTCACCGTGACGGGCAGGCGGTCGGTGGAGTCGAGGCAGATCACCCCCGGCGAGGTCGCCGAGATCCTCGCCGAGGGCAAGGAGCGCGTCTCCACCTCGATGCCCTCCCCGGGCGAGCTCGCGCGCACCTACCGCCAGGAAGCCGCCGACGGGGCGCAGACCCTGGTCTCGGTGCACCTGTCCTCGAAGGTCAGCGGCACCGTGGAGGCGGCCGAGATCGCGCGTGACTCCGTCGCCGAGGAGATCCGGGTCGAGGTCGTCGACTCCGCGGTGCTCGGCCTGGCGATGGGGTATGCGGTGCTCGCAGGCTCCCGCGTCGCCGCCTCCGGCGGCACGGCCGAGGAGGTCGTCGAGACGGTCCGCGCGCACGCGGCCGCCAGCCGGACCTGGTTCTACGTCGACACCCTCGAGCACCTGCGCCGCGGCGGCCGGATCGGCCTGGCCTCGGCCCTGCTCGGGTCGGCGCTGGCGATCAAGCCGCTGCTGACCGTCAAGGACGGCGCGGTCGCCCCGGCGGAGAAGGTCCGGACCAAGGCCAAGGCGCTCGCCCGGCTGGTCGAGCGTGGGGTCGAGGCGGTCGAGGAGGCGCGCGCCGAGGGTCTGGAGGTCAAGGTCGCCGTCCTGCAGCTGGCCGCCGAGGAGTCCGCCGCCCAGGTGGCCGGGGAGCTCGCCGAGCGGACCGGCATCGAGCCGGACGTGGCCGAGGTCGACCCGATCGTGGGGGTCCACGTCGGCCCCGGCACGGTCGGCGTCGTCGTCGCGCCCCAGCCTCGGTAGACCTCTGAGACGCCCGCGGTGCACGCGCGCACCGCGGCGATGCGGCTCGGCCCGGACCCCGCGCGGTCGTCCACACCCTGGACTGCGGGCACGGGCCTTTCCACAGCGCGGCCGACGACCGTGAACCAAGCGCGCCATCTCCCTACGGTCGGAGGTCATGAGGGGTGGGGCGTCGGATGAGGAGACGGGTCTCGCCGGCGACGTCCACCGTCTCGCCGGTGATGGCGGCAGCCTCTCCGGTGATGCTGACCGTCTCGAGGACCTGCTCGACGACCCCGGAGCCGGACGTCCCTCCGGACCCTCCATTGGCCGTCACCGCCGTGGTGGTGGAGGCGTCCCGGTGCTGTCGGTGCCCGAGTCCCTGCGGTCGGTGGACCTGTCCGTGGGGCGGGGTGCAGTCCGGGGCATGCTGCTCGTCGCCGCTGTCGTCATCGTCGTGCTGGGTGGCCTCTGGGTCTGGACGACGACGATGGCGGCCCCCGGCGAGCCCGTCCATCTCGCGGCGGTCGACGAGGCGTCGAGCCAGCAGGAGGGCGGGGCATCACAGTCCTCAGCCCCGCCGGACGCGTCCCCGTCCCAGTCGTCGGGCCAGCCGGAGGACGGCTCACCGACCGGGCAGCCGGCCGGGCCGCCGTTGCTCGTCCACGTCACCGGACAGGTCGAGAGGCCGGGCGTCGTCGAGGTCCCGGCCGGGGCCAGGGTCCTCGACGCGGTTCAGCAGGCCGGAGGATTCACCGACGAGGCGGACCAGGCCGTCCTCAACCTCGCCCGTCCGGTCAGCGACGGAGAGCAGATCTGGGTCGGACGCCCGGGCGAGGAGCCACCTGACTCCGTGGGGCCACCACCGCAGACGGCTGGTGGCGGCGGTGCGGGTGGTGGGCCGGGCGGGGGAGACGGCGGCGGTGCGGGTGGTGGCGGAGGAGGTGGTCCGGGACGGGGGCCGCTGGACCTGAACACCGCAACCCAGGCCGACCTCGAGGGCCTCTCGGGAGTCGGGCCGGTGACGGCGCAGGCGATCCTGGCCTGGCGCGAGGAGCACGGCAGGTTCACCTCCGTGGACGAGCTGCTGGAGGTGAGCGGCATCGGGGAGAAGACCCTTGAGCGGCTCGCCCCTGACGTCACGGTCGGCCCGTGAGCCCGCTGGTCGAGGTGGATCGTCCCCGGCTGGACGGTCGCCTGCTGGTCCCGGCCCTCGTCGCCTGGGCCGCGGTGGTGGTGCTGCTGCCGCACCGTGTGCCCGTGGTCCTCGGGGTGGGTCTCACGTGCCTGGTCCTGGCGGGGCCGGTCGCCGCGCGGCGGCGCGTGACGCTGCTCGGGGCGCGGAGGCGCGCCACGGGGCTGCTCGCGCTCAGCCTGGCCGTCACCGGCCTGGTCTGCTCGGTGACCGCCGCCCATCTAGCCCGGGACCGGGCCGGCCCGCTGCCAGGCTGGGGCGAGGACCGCGCGGTCGCGGAGATCGTCGGGACCGTCACCACCGAGCCACGGGTGATCAGCAGCGGCGACGAACGACCTGGGCTGGTCGTGGTCGAGCTGCGGGTCGGCGAGGCCAGGGCAAGGGGAGAGTTGACACTCGGGGCGACGCCGGTGCTGGTGTTCGCCAAGGCCGGGGACGGCTGGGAGGAGCTCGCCTGGCGCAGCACCGTGCACGCCCGGGGCAGGCTCCAGGCGCCGGACGACGTGGGCCGGCCCGTCGCGGTCTTCCAGCCCCGGGGTTTGCCGGAGGTGCGGCAGTCACCGGGCCGCGTCCTGACCGCGACCGACCACGTCCGGGAGGCCTTCCGGCAGGCCGTCGACCCGTTGCCGGCCGACGCGAGAGGCCTCGTCCCGGGGCTGGTGATCGGCGACACCTCGCTGACTCCTGCCGACCTCACCGAGGCGATGCGCGCCACCGGGATGACACATTTGAGCGCCGTCTCGGGCTCGAACGTCGCGCTCGTGACCGGCGCCGTCGCGATCGTCGTGGCACGCCTCGGGGTGGGACGACGCTGGCGGACCCCGCTGATCCTGCTCGGGCTCGTCGGTTTCGTCCTGCTCTGCCGGCCCGAGCCCTCGGTGCTGCGGGCCGGCGTGATGGGCACCGTGGGGCTGCTCGCCCTCAGCTCGGCGCGCCGCCGGGTCAGCCTGCCCACCCTCGCGGCGGCCGTCATCGCGCTGCTGTGCGTCGATCCGTGGCTGGCGCGCTCGTACGGCTTCGCGCTGTCCACCATGGCCACCCTCGGCCTGGTCCTGTGGTCACGACCCTGGGCAGATGCCATCGCCGCCCGGCTGCCGCGACGGCTGTCCCTGGTCGGCGATGCCATCGCGGTCCCGCTGGCCGCCCAGGTCGCGTGCGCACCGGTGATCGTCCTCCTCCAGGGCAACATCACCACCGTCGCGGTCCTGGCGAACCTCCTGGCCGCACCCCTCGTCGCCCCCACCACCGTCCTCGGTGTCGTCGCCGCCGTCCTCTCCCCGGTGTCGCTCCTGCTGGGGACCGGTGTCGCCTGGCTCGCAGCGCTGCCCGCCTGGACGATCGGCTGGGTCGCCCGCCGCTGCGCGGACCTGCCCTGGGGCACCCTGGAGTGGGTCGACGGGGTCCCCGGCGCCTGGCTCCTGGCCGTCGTCACGGCGGCAGCACTGGCGAGCGGCCCGTGGTGGCGGGACCTGCTGCGACGCCGACCCTGGGTGGGCATCGTCGGCCTCGGCGCCGTCCTCGCCGCGATCTGGCCGACCCGGGCGCTGGACTCCTGGCCACCTCCCGGCTGGGTGGTGGTCGGCTGCGACGTCGGCCAGGGCGATGCCTTCGTGGTCCGCACCGGGCCGGCCTCCGGGATGCTCGTCGACACCGGGCCCGACCCCGACCCCCTCCACCGCTGCCTGCGCGACCTCCGGCTGGACCGCCTCGACGCGGTCGTGCTCAGCCACTTCCACGCCGACCACGTCGCCGGTCTGGGAGGTGCGCTGCGCGCGACCGGCGCGGAGACCGCATACCTGAGTCCGGTCCTCGAACCGCCCGAGATGAGCGACCAGGTGGCCCGAGAGCTCAGCTCCCACCGGGTCGCGCCGGTGACGCTGCGCGCGGGTGACGTCGTCCAGGTCGGGGCCGCGCGGGTCGAGGTGCTCGCGCCGGGGCCGGTGCCGGTCGTGGGGCAGTCGCCGGCCAACAACGGCAGCCTCATCCTGGACGTGCGGGTGGGGGAGCGGGCGCTGCTGTTCACCGGCGACATCGAGCCCGAGGGCGCCAGGCCGGTGCGGTCGTCGGTGGAGGGGAGGGACTACGACATCCTCAAGGTCGCCCACCACGGGTCGGCCGCCCAGGACGCGCAGCTGGTGGCGGACAGCCGTGCCGAGGTGGCGATGATCGGCGTCGGCCCGGACAACACCTTCGGGCATCCCGCCCCCAGCGCGCTGGAGCTGCTGCACGGGGAGGGGATGGTGGTGCTGCGCACCGACCTGGACGGCGACATCGCGGTCAGCGACGGGGAGGACGGGCTGCGCGTGCACCGGCGCGGGGCCGGCAGTGGGCCGTGACCGCTGGGGCAGGGGGGCCGGGCCCGCGGTGGCCCGGCTCGGAGCCAGCCCGGCGCGGACCGTGCGCGCCGACGTTCGCGCCGCTCACTCGGCCGCGGTGGCCACCTTGAGCTCCGCCGCGCTCGCGCACAGGGCGTCCAGCAGGGCCGCCACCGAGGGCACGCGCTTGAGGTCCGGCGTGGTCACGATCTGCACGACGCGACGCGAGGGCGGCGCGACCGGGCGCACGACCACGTCGGGGTGGGAGACCGAGTGCAGGATCAGCTGGGGGGCCAGGGCCACCCCGAGCCCGGCCGCGACCAGGCCCAGCACGGCGACGTAGTCCTCGGTCTCGAAGACCACGTCCGGCGCGAAGCCGGCATCGCGGGAGAGGGTCAGCAGGTGGCCGCGGCAGCGGGGGCACCCGGCGATCCAGCTCTCGTCCGAGAGGGCGGCGAGGTCGACCTCGTCCTGGGCCGCGAGCGGGTGGTCCTTGGGCAGGACGAGCATCACCGGGTCGGTGAGGACGTCGATGACCTCCAGGCCGCTGAGGTCGTCCTCGCCGCGGCCGGGGTCGGTGCCCTCGTAGGAGAAGGCCAGTGCCAGGTCGACCTCGCCGGCACGCAGCGCGGCCAGGGACTCCGGCGGCTCGGCCTCGGTGAACTTCACCGTCAGCTGCGGGTGCCGCGCCTTGAGCGCGGCCAGGGCGCGGGGCACGAGCGTGGCGGAGGAGGAGGGAAAGGCCATCAGGCGGACGCGCCCCTGCTGCAGCCCGGCGATCGCGGCGATCTCGCCCTCGGCCCGGTCCAGGGCCGCGAGGATCTCGGTGGCGTGGCGGGCCAGGAGCTGGCCGGCCTCGGTGAGGCGCACGGCCCGACCCGCCCGCTCCACCAGCACGGTGCCGGTCCGGTCCTCCAGCCGCCGCACCATCTGGGAGATCGCCGGCTGGGTGTAGCCGAGCGCGTTGGCCGCGGCCGTGAAGGTGCCCTCGTCGGCGATCGCCTTCATGACCCGAAGTCCAGCAGCGTCCAGCATCCGGCCATCATAACGGTGACTAATGTCCCGCGCCCGGGGTGCGCTCATGCCACGCCCCGCAGACTCATCTTCTGCGCCCAGCACGGCCCGGACATCAAGGGACCTTGGTCCCGTCCAACTGCGGACCGAAGCCTCTACTACGAAATGTCGGATCCTGCGATTGTTGAATCAGCCACCAGAACGCACACCCAAGGAGAGCTGGCTGACATGAGCACCATCGACCGTAGCGTTGAGCACGACCACGCCGTGGTTCGTGACGAGAAGCACTTCCTCCCGGAGATCGGTGGCTGGATGCTCGGCATCATGCGCATCGCCTTCGGTTTCTACTTCCTGTGGGCCTTCGTCGACAAGATGTTCGGCCTCGGCTTCGCGACCCCGGCCGAGCGCGCCGTGGTCAACGGCGGTTCCCCCACCACCGGTTACCTGGCCGGCGTCGAGGGCCCCCTCGCCGGGATGTACAACTCCTGGTCCGGCATCGCGCTGTTCGACTGGCTGTTCATGATCGGCCTGCTCGGCATCGGCCTGACCCTGATCACGGGCATGGGCGCCCGCGTCGGTGCCCTGGCCGGCGCCCTGATGTACCTGTTCATGTACGGCGCCTCGCTGCCCACCACCACCAACCCCTTCCTGGACGACCACCTCACCGGCGCGATCGTGATGCTCGTCATCGCCGCCATCCCGGCGAGCTGGGAGTACCTGGGCCTGGGCGAGATGTGGAAGCGCATCGCCCCCGAGTGGCTCCGCTGATCACCTGATCCTCTGAGCCAGATCCCCTGGACGCAGATCCCCTGACGTTCCGGTCACGAGGCCCCGGTCGAGACATCGACCGGGGCCTCGCGCGTGCCCGCGGGCAGCACAGTTGGCCCTGCGGACACGTGCACGTCGCCCACCGGTCGGCGTGCCCTTCACCGTCCCGTCACCTGCGGACGGTGCGCTTGGAGCGTGTTCCACCAGAACGCCCACGGCCCCGGCGTCGAGCCGCACGGCTGGGCCGACCCGGCCTCGGCCCAGCTCGGGGCGGCCCGGGCCACCGCCCACCACGGGCCCTCGGCCCGGCGCCCGCGCAGCGGGTCCGCCCTGTGCCTGTCCGGCGGCGGCTTCCGTGCGGCCCTCTTCCACCTCGGCGCCATCCGTCGCCTCGACGAGCTCGGGGTCCTCGGCCGGCTGCGCACCATCAGCGCGGTCTCCGGCGGGGCCCTGGTCGCCAACCTGCTGGCCCATCCCGACCTTGAGTGGCCCGACCCCCACGGCGCCCCGGCGCAGGTTGGCGGCCTCGAGGAACTGGTGGTCGACCCGCTGCGGCGGCTGACCGGCCGCAACGTCCGCACCCCTGCTCTCCTGGCGCGTCTGCGCCCCGACGCCTGGGGCCGAGCGGACGTCAGCATCAGCGTCCTCGCCGGTGAGCTCGAGCGCGCCGTCCCGTGGTGGGGGACGCCGCTGCGCGAGAACCAGCGCGGCGGCCCGGCGATCCTCACCGGGGCCACGGAGATGGGATATGGGGTCTCCTGGGTCTTCGCGGACGCCTGCACCTCCGCGCCGCGCGGACGGATCGGGGACCACCGGCTCGGGTATGCGGCACCACCTCCCGGGTTGCGCATCGTCGACGCGGTGGCCGCCTCCTGCGCCCACCCGCCGTGGTTCGGGCCGCTCACCCTGGACGGGACCCGGCTCGGGCTGGTCGGGGGAGTGCCGGACCTGGACGAGCCGCCGGAGGTGCGCGAGGAGATCGTGCGCCGCATACACCTCGCCGACGGCGGGATCTACGACAACTTCGGGCTCGAGCAGGTCTGGTCCGACCACGAGACGGTGCTGGTCAGCGACGGCGGCGCGGTCTTCCGCGGCCAGGTGGCCGGCAGCACGATCGGCCGGATGTGGCACCTGCTCTCGATCGCGGCCAGCGGGGGGAAGACCACCCGCCTGCGGTGGCTGCGCGCCAGCTTCTCCGCCGGGATCCTCGACGGCGCGACGTGGTCGCTGGAGTCGCCCAACACGGTCTCACCCGTCCCCGGTCACGCCCCGGAGGCTGGGCTGGTCGACGGCTACGCGGCCGAGCTGGTCGCCACGATCAACCGGGTCCGCACCGACCTGGACGCCTTCACCCCCGGCGAGCAGATGATCCTGGAGCGGCACGGCTACATCGTCTGCGACGCCTCCGTCCGGCGGCACAGCCCGCGGGTGGTGGCCCGCGACACCCCGCTGGTGCCGCCGCACCCGCAGGTCGCCGGCGACCAGGCCGCGCCGCTGCTGTCCCGCTCGGAGCGGATCACCGCGCTGGGGCGGCGCTGACGCGGGCGGGGTGACAGGATGGTCCGACTCATGACGACGGATCCCCACTCCCCGCACGTGCCGCCACGCACCGACGTCGACGACGACCACTACGACGAGCTCGTGGAGCTGGTCGCCGACGGCGAGGTCACCGTGCTCACCGGGGCCGGCATGTCGACCGCCTCGGGCATCCCCGACTACCGCGGCCCGGACGGCCAGCGCCGCGTCCAGCCGATGCAGCACGGGGAGTTCGTCACCTCCGCCGAGGGCCGGCAGCGCTACTGGGCGCGCGCCTACGCCGGCTGGGAGCGCTTCTCGGCCGCCCGCCCCAACGCCGCCCACCGCGCCGTCGCCGACCTGCAGCGTCTCGGGCTCGTCCGCGGGATCATCACCCAGAACGTCGATGGCCTCCACCAGGAGGCCGGCGCCACCGACGTCCTCGAGCTGCACGGCAACCTGGCCCGAGTCACCTGCCTGGACTGCGGCGAGCCCAGCACCCGCGAGCAGGTCCACGACTGGCTGGCCGCGGCCAACCCCGGCTTCCTCGAGCGGGCCGGCACCACCGGCGAGGTCCAGCCCGACGGCGACGTCATCCTGCCCGCCGACCTCGTCGAGTCCTTCCGGGCGCCCCGCTGCCTGGTCTGCGGCAACGACCGGCTCAAGCCCGACGTCGTCTTCTTCGGCGGATCGGTCCCCAAAGCCCTCGTCGAGCAGGCCTTCGAGCTCGTCGACGGCGCACGGCTGCTGCTCGTGCTCGGCTCATCACTCCAGGTGATGAGCGGCTACCGGTTCGTCCGCAGGGCGGCGAGGAACGGCATACCCGTGGCCGTCGTGACCCGGGGCGGGACCAGGGGGACGGCCGAGACCACCCTCCAGCTGGACAACCTGCTGGTCGACGTCCTGCCGAGGCTGGCGCGGGATCTCGCGCGCTGAGCCGTCGGTGTGGTGTGCTTGAGCAGCACAATGGCACCGCGGCCAGGAGGTCCCGATGGGAATCACGCAGGAACAGCTCGACCAGTACTTCGACGCCGAGGTCGTCGACCAGGACGGCGAGCGTGTCGGATCCCTCGGCGAGGTCTACGTGGACAACCGCACGGGCCATCCCGCCTGGGCCACGGTGCGCACCGGCTGGTTCGCCGGGCGCAAGGTCTTCGTGCCGCTGGCCACCGCCGAGCTGCGCGACGGGCGGGTGCTCGTGCCCTACAGCACCGAGATGATCAAGCGCGCGCCCGACATCGCCCCCGACGGCCACCTGTCGGAGGACAACGAGCAGGACCTCTACCTTTACTACGCCGTCGACGACGGGCCGGCGCCGTCCGCGTGACCTCGGCGACCGCCTGTTCTCACTTCATGCGGGGAAACCCACTTGACGCCGGTTATAACCGGCACCCAGGTCCACAAGGCGCATGAGGTGGACGACTCGTCGCGCCCCATCACCCAGCTGCCTGCCTCCGTGACGCTCCCGGTGCGTCGCTATCTGCACGCGGCGGACCGGCTGCTGCCCGGGTCGGTGGTGTGCTGCTGGGTGATCCGCCGGTGCGGCGGGGTGCGAGCGTCCCGGGACTCCCACAGCTCGCGCAGGAGTGACGCGTCGGAGGGGAGCATCTCGCGCAGGACGAGGCGCTCCGATGACGCCACCTCTTCGTCTCGCGCCGACTCAGCGGCCATGGGCCCACCCTGCCACGCGGTGCCCGGACCCGGACAGCACGATGCCGCCCTGGTCGAGAGGGCGGCATCGTGGGACTGGGGGAGCGGGGCGGTCAGACGCGGCGCAGGACGGCGGTCACCTTGCCCAGGACGACGGCATGGTCGCCGTCGATCGGCTCGTAGGCCGGGTTGTGCGGCATGAGCCAGACCTTGTCCTTGCCCTTCTTGTAGGTCTTGACCGTGGCCTCGTTGTCGAGCATGGCCGCGACGATGTCGCCGCTGACGGCGGTCGGCTGGCGACGCACCACGACCCAGTCGCCGTCGCAGATCGCCGCGTCGATCATCGAGTCACCGACGACCTTGAGCAGGAAGAGCTCGCCGTCGCCGACGATCTGGCGGGGGAGGGGGAAGACGTCCTCGACCGCCTCCTCGGCCAGGATCGGCCCGCCGGCGGCGATGCGGCCCACGACGGGGACGTAGGAGGCCTGCGGGCGGGAGTCACCGATGCCGGTCTCGTCCATCGTCGGCTCGGCCGGGTCGGTGAGGGTGCGACGGTAGCCGTGGCCGTCGTCGCCCGGGGTGACGACCTCGATGGCGCGCGGACGGTTGGGGTCGCGGCGCAGGTAGCCCTTGCGCTCCAGCATCTTGAGCTGGTGGGCCACGGAGCTGGGGGAGGTCAGGCCGACGGCCTCACCGATCTCCCGCAGGCTGGGCGGGTAGCCACGCGCGTCCACGGAGTCGCGGATCACGTCGAGCACCCGGCGCTGGCGGTTCGTCAGCTTGGCGCCCCCGTCTCGGTCGGGCATTTCGTGGATCGTTGCCATCTCTTCCGTCCCGTGTCCTCTGCCGCCCTGATCTGGCCGAACTGCCAGGTCAGACGGTCTTCGTGCCAGGTCTGTCAGTGCTCGGTGGTTGAGTCCCTGACATGAACCCATCGTACGAGCAACGGGAGCGTCGAGCAAACATCTGTTCGACGGCGTGTCGACAAATCCCGTACGTTCGTGCTAACAATAGGACAGACGTGCTATCGAACGCGCGTCCGAGTCTGAGGAGGACAACCATGAGCGCAGTCGCGATCGACCTGCAGGACCTGTATGCCGCACCGGCACCCGTCGCTGCATCCGCGCGTCGTCCCGGTGGTCACCTGCGTCTCGTCGCAGCGGACGAGCGTCGCTCCCCGGCCCGTGCCCTGCGGATCACCCGCCGTGGCCGCCTGGCCGTCACCAGCACGGTAGCGCTGGTCCTCGTGCTGGCCCTCGCCTCGGTCCTGGGCACCTGGGGCCCGGCCGCGGCCACCTCGGCCATGACCGTCCAGCCGGGCATGACGCTGTCGCAGATCGCGGCGGAGGAGCTGCCCGAGCTGCCGCTGTCCCAGGCCATCACCGACATCCAGCGGGCCAACAACCTCAGCGGCACCAGCATCGCCGCCGGGCAGGTCCTGGTCATCCCTGGTCGCTGACCCATCAAGGGTTGCTGGACCCGACCGAACACTGCAGCGGCCGGTGCCCCGAGGGGCGCCGGCCGCTGCGCTGTCCGAGGAGGTGCCGGGTCAGCCCTGGGGCTGGTCGTCCGCCGGTCCGGGCTCGTCGAGGGAGCGCACGGCCTCCCAGACGACGGGGAGCTGCTCGGAGGGGATGAAGTAGCCGCTCAGGTGGGGGTCGAACATCAGCCCGGCGATCCCGGCGTTGGCGTAGGACCCGGCGGTGTCCACGACCTCGTGCGGCGGCAGCGCGATGGCGCTGAGGTCCTGGTCGGGAGCGATCATGCCGTTCTGCACGGCGAAGTGACGGGCCCGCTCTGAGTTGGTGAAGGCCAGCAGCATGAGCTGCCCGTCGATGGTCGCCGCTGCGGGGGACTCCTGCCCAGGGTCGCCGACCGCGACGAACCACCAGTGCGGCAGACCCATCGTCGCGCGCCACAGCTCGGTCATCCCGGTGTGGTCGTCAGGTCCTTCCACACGTGCGGCGAGCAGGTCGGTCTCGGTCTCCGCCGGGGGGAGCAGAGGGTCCTGTGGCGTGGAATGGTGGGCGTCGGTCATGCCTCCATCGCACCACATCGCGGCCGGGACCGGGGTATCAACGCGCTGGAGGCCCGGCGCCGCCTGTGGACGGACGGCGGGGATGTCGGTGCGGGCAGATAGCGTCGGGGTCATGTCAGTCACCGAGCACGAGACCAGCCACGCTCCCGTCGACCAGGCCACCGTGGACCAGGCGCGCGAGGCCCTGCGGCGGCTCGTCGGGCGGCCCGAGGCCGACTTCCGTGATGGTCAGTTGGAGGCCGTCCTGGCCCTTGTCGAGCAGCGGTCGCGGGTGCTGGTGGTGCAGCGCACCGGCTGGGGCAAGTCGGCCGTCTACTTCGTCGCCACCGCCCTGCGCCGGGCCGCCGGGGCGGGGCCGACCGTCATCGTCTCCCCGCTCTTGGCGCTCATGCGTGACCAGATCGCCGCAGCCGCGCGGGCCGGCGTGCGCGCCGTCACGATGAACTCCGCCAACGCCACCGACTGGGACGACGTCCGCGCCGCCCTTGCGGCCGACGAGGTCGACGTCCTCCTGGTCAGCCCGGAGCGGCTCAACAACCCGCGCTTCCGCGACGAGCAACTGCCCGACCTGGCCCGCCGCTGCGGGCTGCTCGTCGTGGACGAGGCGCACTGCATCAGCGACTGGGGCCACGACTTCCGTCCCGACTACCGTCGCATCCGCACCCTCCTGGAGACCTTGCCCGAGGGCACCCCCGTGCTGGCCACGACCGCGACCGCCAACGAGCGGGTCGTCGAGGACGTCGTCGAGCAGCTGGGTGCCGGCGGGGCCGAGGTGACCACGATCCGCGGCCCGCTGGCCCGTGCCTCCCTGCGCCTGGGGGTGCTGCCGCGGCTCACTCCCGAGCAGCGTCTCGGTTGGATCGTGGCCCACCTGGGCTCGCTGCCCGGCAGCGGCATCATCTACTGCCTGACGGTCTCCGCGGCCGAGGACGTCGCCGAGGCCCTGCGCGGCGTGGGGCACACGGTCTCCTCCTACACCGGCCGGACCGACCCCGACGAGCGGGAGCGCCTCGAGGCAGCCCTGCGTGACAACGAGGTCAAGGCCCTGGTCGCCACCAGCGCGCTGGGGATGGGCTTCGACAAGCCTGATCTGGGTTTCGTGGTCCACCTCGGGGCACCCAGCTCTCCGGTGGCCTACTACCAGCAGGTCGGTCGTGCCGGACGCGCCACCGACCGCGCCGACGTCCTGCTGCTGCCGGGCTCGGAGGACCGTGACATCTGGTCCTACTTCGCCACCGTCTCGATGCCTCGCCAGGACCAGGCCGACGCGGTCCTCACCGCTCTGGCCGAGGCGGGCCGACCGCTGTCCACGCCTGCGCTGGAGACGATCGTCGACGTCCGCCGCACCCGGCTGGAGCTGCTGCTCAAGGTGCTCGACGTCGACGGCGCGGTGGAGAAGGTCCAGGGTGGCTGGGTCGCGACCGGGCAGCCCTGGACCTACGACAAGGAGCGCTACCAGCGCGTGGCCGACGCCCGGATCCGCGAGGCCGAGCTCATGGTCGCCTACCAGCAGACCACCGAGTGCCGGATGGCCTTCCTCCAGGAGTGCCTCGACGACGCCACCGCCGCGCCGTGCGGACGGTGCGACACCTGCACCGAGCCCTGGTATCCCACCGACATCCCCGAGGAGGCGGTCGGCACGGCCCGGCAGTCTCTCGGCGCCGTCGGGGTCCTGCTGGATCCCCGGGCGCAGTGGCCGACCGGGATGCCGCGCCTCGGCGTCGAGGTCAAGGGCAAGATCCCGCCCGAGGAGCAGGCCGAGCCCGGCCGTGCCCTGGCCCGCCTCTCCGACCTCGGATGGGGCCAGCGGTTGCGGGCCGTGCTGCGGGACGGCACCTCGCAGGTGGGTGACCCCGACGACCCCGAGCAGGAGCTGGTCATGGGCCAGCCGGTCCCCGAGGAAGTCGTGCGAGCGGTCGTCCAGGTCCTCGCCGGCTGGGACTGGGCGGCTCGCCCCGTGGGCGTCGTCGCCATGCCCTCGCGCCGTCGTGCCGCCGTCACCGGCTCCCTGGCGCACCAGATCAGCACCATCGGCCGGCTGCCGCTGCTGGGCACGCTAGACCTGGCCCACGGCGGGCCGATCGGGGAGCCCGGCGGCAACAGCGCCTTCCGGCTCGCCAACGTCTGGGACCGGATCGTCGTGGGCCCCGAGCTCTCCGCGACCTTGGCGCAGACCCACGGCCCGGTGCTGCTCGTCGACGACGTCGTCGACTCCCGCTGGACCATGACCGTGGCCGCCAGAGCGCTGCGCCTGGCCGGGGCCGACGCGGTGCTGCCGCTCGCCCTGGCCATCGAGGCCTGATGGGCGTCCATGTCTCAGCAGGAGCGCGACTTCATGCGGCTTGTGGACCTGTGTGCCGGTTATAACCTGCGTCAAGTGGGGTTCCCCCGCATGAAGTCGGCCGTGGGAGCGGGGCGGGTGCAACTTTCCGGTCCCTCGCGGCATAGGCAGGGTGAGTCCATCCGATCTCCCCGTGTCGGGAGGGCTCATGGGGGCGGGGCCGACTGGTTACTGCGAAGCCGGTCGGTCGCGCCTCCACCCTGGAGGGCTCCACGGCGAAGGTGTGGGGTGGGACAGACGGGTCTCGTGGGCGGCGGAGATGGCGGTGCGGGGGAAGGCGTCAGAAGCCGCGGGGCCGGCGGGGCGTGGTGTCGTGGCGGACCACCTTGACGACGGGGCGGTGGGCCAGGGCCTCTTCCACCGAACCCAGGGCGGAGAGCTCGTCGACCAGCGCCCGGGTCGGTGACATCAGCCCGATCGTGCCGTCCTCGGTCTGCCTGATCAGGCTGGCGATGGACACCCACTCGGACCGGTGCGCCTCCGTGGTGGTGTTGGCGTAGGCCTGCGACTCCTTCTGCGACACCGGCAGCACGAAGAAGCGCACGTCGAAGCGACGGGGCAGGCCGGCAGGGGTGATCCAGTCGTCCCAGGGCACCAGCCGGGACGGGTCCACCCTGGCCCCGGTCTCCTCCTGCACCTCGCGCAGACCGGTGGCCAGCAACGTCCGCGCGGCCACCTCCCCGCCACCGATCAGTCCGTGCTCGGTCCCGGCCCAGGCCGCGACGTGCTCGGCCACCAGGCCATCCGGCAGGTCCAGCGCCCCACCGGCCTCGGCGTCACCAGGGTCGATCCGGCCGCCGGGGAAGACGACGACCCCGGCCGCGAAGTCCATCGTCGAGACGCGGTGCTGCACGAAGACCTCCAGGCCCGCCGGCCCGTCCCGCAGCGGCAGCACGCTCACCGCCGGACGTGGGGCGGGCTCGTCGAGCAGCTCGACCCGGCCGCCGGGGGCGACCTCACCACCCAACGGCATCGGGAGCGCCTCGGGCAGGTCGACCTCGTCCCCCAGCCCCATCTCGGTCAGCCCGCGTTCCAGCCCCAGGCCCATCGCGGCCAGCAGGAGGCTGGTGCGCAGCCCGCGTCCGCGGAGGTGGGGGAGGACGCGGAGGCGGGAGAGCTGCATACCCGTCGGCTGCGTGTCTGTCGCCATCTCGATCACCTCGGCGGCGGCGACGACCGGCTGGCCCATGACGAGCACCACCCGACCTGCTCGCCCGAGGCTGGCCTCCGCCCCGTCCTCACCAGCACCGGCTCCGGGGAGCAGCGCTTCCAGATCGGCACGGTCGTGGTCGTCCGCCACGCGGACGCAGGTCAGGGAGAGGCGTGAGGGGGTCATGGGTCCAGCCTGGCTCAGTAGACGAACCAGGGGAAGATGCTGCGGTCGTGCGCGTGGACGATCGCGAAGAAGACGATGGCGTCGAAGAGCAGGTGGATGATCACCACGTAGGTCAGGGACTTGGTCTTGGTGAAGATGTAGCCCTGCAGCAGCGCGAACGGGACGGTCAGCAGCGGCCCCCACTCACGGTAGCCCAGCTCCCACAGGAACGAGACGAAGATGGTCGCCTGCAGCACGTTGGCCAGCCACATCGGGAAGTGCCGCCGCAGCAGCGCGAAGCAGATGCAGATGAAGAACAGCTCGTCCCACAGTCCGACCGAGTTGACGCCGACGAAGAAGCGCCCGAACTCGCTCGGGGTCTGGATCGCCGGCCAGTTGAGATAGGCGCTGGAGTTGATGAAGTAGGGCGGCAGGATGAAGAAGCCCAGCACCGGCACCGCGATGACATAGGCCCACTGCGACCTCGTCCAGCGCCGCCCGGTGAGCCACGGGAAGCGGATCGCCTTGCGGCGGAACAGGAACCGGTCGATGAGCACCGGCACCAGCACCGCCCCGCCCAGCACGATGCCGAGCCGGAAGAAGTTGGGCCAGGAGATGTCGGCCTCCACCGAGGTGGTCGAGACGATCGTCAGGCCCACGGCGATGAGCAGCAGGTCGCGGAAGAGCCCGCGGTCGACGAACCACGCGGCGGCGACGCTGGCCACCAGCAGCACGTTGCCGGGCCAGCCGATCATCAGCCCGAAGAGCAGGAAGGCCGAGACCGCGACGCCGATCGCGGGCAGGAGCTTGGGCAGGGGCACCGCCGGCCGGTCGTCGGTCTGCAGGTCGGCGGTCACCTCGTCACGATATCCGCAGCCCTGGCGAGCAGCCGCCGGGCGGCCTCCTCCTGCGCTGCCGGCGGCCAGTGCTCGGGATGGGTGACGGCCTGGACGGTGAGTCCGTCGATGGCCAGCAGCAGGTCGAGGGCGGCTTCCTCGGCCCGGCCGGGCAGGCTCTGCTCCGGGTCGGTGGGCAGGGGCAGGCCGGCGGCGTCGGCCAGCGCCAGGCGCAGCAGATAGCGCTCGCCGTCCCAGGCCAGGGCGCGCGGCTCGTCCAGCGAGGGGTCGAAGCGCGCGCGGGCCATGAACTCGAGCCAGATCAGAACCTCCGCCCGGCGCTCCTCGTCGATGGGGACCAGCTGGAGGAGGGTATGGAGCGCACGCTCGCTCCTGCTCCCGGTGGCGGGCAGGTCGCGGACAATCCCCTGGTCGTCGACATAGGCGCTCTGCACCCTGGCGGCGATCCGCCCGGCCAGGGCTTCCATCGCGAAGCGGGCGAGGTCGGCCTGGGTGCGGAAGTAGTAGCGCACGGCACCGACCGACCAGCCTGACTCGGCCGCCACCGAGCGGACCGAGGCGGCGTCGAAGCCGTCCCTGGCCACCACCGCCCAGAGGGCGGCGGCGAGCTCGGCCCGGCGGGCGTCATGGTCGACGATCTTGGGCATGCGGCCATTTTGGCACAGGTGTGTTTTAATACGGGCGTGCGGATAACAGATCCGTGCCCGACGAACGAGGGGTGGAGGAGATGGACCTGACCCAGGTGCTCACGCTGGCCGGGCTGGCCCTGGTGGACAGCACGAGCTTCGGCACGCTGGCGGTGCCGGTGCTCCTGCTGCTGGCGCGCCGGCCGCAGCTGAAGGTGCTGTGGACCTACCTGGCGACCATCGCGGTCTTCTACTGGCTCGTGGGCCTGGTGCTCATGCTCGGCGGCGCGCAGGTGGGGGGCTGGCTGGACGCACTCGGCGAGGCGGCTCCCGACGGTGGGCGGGTCCTGCTCTGGGGCCAGGCCGTCGTCGGGGCCCTGCTGCTGGGCGGATCGTTCCTCATCGACGGGCCGTCGGCGAAGCGTCGACGTGAGCGGCGCGCCGCCGCCGGCACGCCCTCACGCCGGGAGCGCTGGACCTCCCGCCTCCGGTCGGGCGAGCTGGGCACGCGCGCCGTCGTGGTCGTGGCGCTCCTGGCCGGGCTGGCCGAGGTGGCCACGATGCTGCCCTACCTGGGCGCCGTGGCGCTGATCACCGGGGCCCGGCTGCCCGTGCCGGTCGCGGTGGGAGTCCTGGCGGCCTACGTGGTCGTGATGATCGCGCCCGCCGTGGTGCTCACCCTCCTGCGGATGGCGCTGGGCACCCGGGCCGAGCCGCTCCTGGACCGCCTGCACGCCTGGTTGCAGAAGGCCTCGGACGGCATCGTCGGATGGGTCGTCGGGATCCTGGGCTTCCTGATCCTGCGTGACTCGCTCGTCAAGCTCGGGGTGTCGATCCTGGGCTGAACGTCGCTGCCGCTCACTCGTCCCAGCGCTCCTCCCGCCCGGGCGAGACTGCGATGCAGACCTCGTTGCCCTCGGGGTCGGCGATCGTCCACCAGGCCGGCGCCTCGGCGTCGTAGGTGATCCGCCCGCCGGCGGCCAGCGCGGCGTCCACGCGCGCCTGCGCCTGGTCGTCGGCGACGAAGACGTCCAGGTGTATGCGGTTGCGCTGCGCCCGACGCTCGTGGTCACCCTCGTCCATCGGCTGGAAGAACACCGGCATCGTCAGCTGGTGGGGGTGGACCAGGTCGGTGACGTCCTCACGCGGGTCCTGCTCGTAGCCCAGCGCCGCGGCCCAGAAGGCCCGGACACCCTCGATGTCGACCGCGTCGAAGCCGACCTGGACGAACCTGGGCAGGCCAGTGTCGGCCGTCAGCCCCAGCCCGCGGGCGGCGGCCTGCACCCGGGCGGCGAGAGCTTCATAGCCCTCCACCATCTCCCAGAGGTCCTTGCCGGAGTCGAGGACTACCAGGCCGGGCTGGAGGTCGATGCCCAGCGCGAGTCCGGCCTCGTCGGCGAGGGCCGCGGTGGCCTCGGCGAGCTCGAGCGCCTGCTCGGTGCCGAGCGTGGGATAGGCGGCGACCGCGGCGAAGACGAGCCGCCAGTCCTCGGTCCCCTCGCCCTCCCACCGGTCGGCGCCGTCGGGCAGCGGGAGGATGTCGGCCTCGTTGCCGTCGGTGTCGGCGATCGTGGCGTAGAAGTCGTTCTGCTGCGGGATCTGCCCGTCCAGCTCGGGGATCGCCGCGAGCGTGGAGGCGGCGCCCGGCGAGGGCGTGACGACGTCGAGGTGGAGCCGGTTGCGCAAGGGCCGAGCCTCGTCCAGCTCCTGGAACCACATGCTGGGCAGCCGTCGGTGCGGGTCGCGCAGCGCGACGTCGCCGCGCCGTTCGTGACCCAGCACCCGCTCCCAGAAGCCCATCAGGGACGGGGTGTCCTGGGTGTCGATGCCGATCTGGACGAGCTGGAGCCGGGTCGGGTCGGCGGCCAGGCCGAGGTCGGCCGCGGCCGCGGAGATGCCACGCGCCGCCTCCACCTCGGCGGACGTGAAACGGGACCCGGGGCGCACGATCCGCAGCCGCACACCCTTGGCACGGATGTCGACGTCGATCTCGACCCCTCGGCCGCCGCCCGCGGCCTCCCCGGAGCCCTCGAGGACCCGCCTGGCCAGCGCGGCCCCCTCGGCGTGGGAGGTGGTGGCGAACCAGGCCAGCGCGTCCGCGCCGATCACCCGCCAGTCCTGCGTGCCGGCGGTGCTCTGGAACTCGCTCGCGGTCAGTGCGTCGGTGCCCATGCGACCACCATGGCAGCGATCACCGACAGGCGCGCCCCCAGCCGCGGCTCAGCCCAGACCCCACGCCTCCGCGAGCAGACGGTAGGACCGGCGCCGCAGCTCCGGGTCGAAGGTGTAGGTCGTCACGATCAGCTCGTCCAGCTCGTGCTCGGCCACGAACTCCTCCAGCCGCTCCACGACCACCTCGGGCGTCCCGACCGCCCGCACCGCCTGGTGCGCCTGCGCCATCGGCAGCAGCTCGGCCGGCACGACCGCGGCCAGCGACTCCACGGGCGGGTCGAGCGGGGCCGGCTGCCCGCTGCGGATCCGGATGGCCATCAGCTGGGCGGTCGTGAAGAGGTGGTCGGCCTCCTCCTGCGAGGGCGCGACGAGCACGTTGACCCCGGCCATCGTGGTCGGCCGCTCGACCTGGGCGGTCGCGGCGTCGGCGCGGAAGCGGTCGCGATAGACCATCAACGCCTCCCGGAGCTGGTCGGGCGCGAAGTGCGAGGCGAAGCTGAAGGGCAGCCCGAGCGCGGCGGCCACCTGCGCGCCGCCGGTCGAGGAGCCGAGCATCCACAGCGGCACGTGCGTCCCCTCCCCGGGCAGCGCCCGCACCTGACCGCGCCCGCCGGTCAGCGTGGGCGGGTCGCCGAGATACTTCTGCAGCTGGGCGACCTCGGCGGCGAAGTCGGGCAGGTGCCCGCTGGAGCGGGACAGCGCGGCCGCGGTCATCGGGTCGGTCCCCGGCGCCCGGCCGAGGCCCAGGTCGAAGCGGTCGCCGTGGATGGTCGCGAGGGTGCCGTAGTACTCCGCCACCATCAGCGGGCTGTGGTTGGGCAGCATCACCCCGCCCGAGCCCAGCCGGATCCGGCTCGTGTGGTGGGCCACGTGCCCCAGCAGCAGCGAGGTGGCCGAGGACATGAACGTCTCCGACCCGTGGTGCTCGGCCATCCAGAACCGGTGGTAGCCCAGCCCGTCGACCTCCCGCGCCAGCGCCACCGACTCCTCGATCGCCTGCGCGGGCGTCATCCCCTGCGAGCGGGGGACCAGGTCGAGGACGGACAGGGGCACGCGCGTTGATGGGGCCATGTGGGCGGCAACGCGGGGGAGGGGCGCGGTATGCCGTCGCCCACCGGAGGACTCCCGTCGACCTCAGGGGTGGTTGCCTGCCCAACGCCCCTGCGCGACAGGAAATCCCACCCTTTGGGGTGGGTCTCCTACTACGCGTCGTGACGTGCATCTCAGTCGCTGGCCACCGCGCCCGGGAGGGGCCAGGATGAGCCCAACATCCGCATCATGGGAAGCAGGAGATCAATGGTGTCTCTCCGGTCTGTCGTGTCCACCACCGTCACGGGCGCGGTCCTCATCGTCGGTGGCGGAGCTGCCTACTCGGCCATCGCCCCGGGCAACGGTCCGGACCGTGCCGAGGTGGTCCGGGTGGTGGACGGGGACACCATCGAGGTCCGCTACAGCGGCCAGGAGCGCATCGTGCGCCTGCTCAACATCGACGCCCCCGAGACCAAGCACCCCGGGAAGGCGGTCGAGTGCCTCGGACCGGAGGCGACCGCATACCTGCAGCAGCAGCTGGAGCCCGGTGACACCGTGCGGCTCGAGTTCGACCAGGAGCTGCTGGACCGCTACGGCCGCGAGCTCGCCGGTGTCTTCGAGGACGACCTGCTGATCAACGCCGAGATCGCGCGGCGGGGCCTGGGCATCCCGGTCTACTTCGAGCCCAACCGCAAGTTCCTCCCCGCGGTCACCGAGGCCTACGAGGAGGCCAAGGCCGGCGGGGCGGGCATGTTCAGCGCGTCCCTCACCTGCACCTTCGAGGCCCGGATCCAGGGGTATGCGGGGTCCGTCGCCCAGGTGGAGGCCGCCGTCGCGACCGACCCGGTCGCCGCGCAGGAGGCCGCCGACGGCGTCGTGGCCGAGGGTGCGGCCCTGCTGGCCATCATCGCGGGCGCCGAGGCCGGGTCGCTGGCCGCCGCCGGCCTGACCGAGGTCGAGCTGGAGATGCTGCGGGTCCGGGTCGTGGAGCTGCAGGAGCGCGCCGCGGGTGCCGGGCAGTCCGCCAAGGACGCGGTGGAGAACGCCGAGGCCGACCGCAAGGCCAAGGAGAAGGCGGAGCGCAAGGCGAAGGAAGAGGCCGAGCGGAAGGCCAAGGAGGAGGCCGAGCAGAAGGCGAAGGAGGAGGCCGAGCGCAGGGCCGAGGAGGAGGCCGAGCGCAAGGCCCGGGAAGAGGCAGAGCGCAGGGCCGAGGAGGAGGCCCGGGCCGCCGCCGAGGCACAACGCCGCGCGGAGGAGGAGGCGCGCCGGGCGCAGGAGCAGAACACCCAGATCCAGCCGATCATGCCCCAGCCGGCACCGGCACCGGCACCCGCGCCCGCTCCGCCGGCGAACGTCTACTACCCCAACTGCGCCGCGGCCCGCGCGGCCGGGGCCGCGCCGGTCTACATCGGGCAGCCGGGCTACGGCACCCACCTGGACCGTGACCGGGACGGCGTCGGCTGCGAGTGACCGCCGCACGACGAAGCCCGGCCCCCACGCGGAGGGCCGGGCTTCGCTCGTGGAGCGGTCCGCGCTCAGTCGGTGAGCTCGGCCAGGAAGGCCTTCCCGCGCTCGCTGGAGGGATTGCCCAGCACGTCCTCGGGCGGACCCTGCTCGGCGATGCCGCCGTCGGCGAGCAGCACGACCCGGTCGGCCGCCTGCCGCGCGAAGCGCATCTCGTGGGTGACCACGACCATTGTCATGCCCTCGTCGGCCAGCGTGCGCATGACCTGCAGCACCTCGCCGACCAGCTCGGGGTCCAGGGCCGAGGTGGGCTCGTCGAAGAGCATCACCTTCGGGTCCATCGCCAGCGCCCGCGCGATCGCGACGCGCTGCTGCTGACCGCCGGAGAGGTTGTCCGGATAGGCATCGGCCTTGTGGGCCAGGCCGACCCGCTCCAGCAGCTCGCCCGCCCTGGCCCTGGCCTCGTCCTTGGAGCGGCCGTGCACCTCGCGCTGGGCGACGCACACGTTCTCCAGCACGGTCATGTGCGGGAAGAGGTTGAAGCTCTGGAAGACCATGCCGATGCGGGACCGGATGTCGTTGAGGTGCTTCTCGTCATACCGGAGCTCCTGCCCGCCGACCTCGATGGACCCCGAGGAGATCCGCTCCAGGCCGTTGATGCAGCGCAGCAGGGTCGACTTGCCGGCGCCGGAGGGGCCGATGAGGCAGACGACCTCGCCCTCCTGGACGTCCAGGTCGATGCCGTCCAGCACCACGGTGGAGCCGAACTTCTTGACAATGTCGCGCATCTGGACCAGTGGCTGCCCGGTCATCGCGCGCCTCCTTCCGCACGCGCCTTGGCCTCGTCAGCCACCTCACGCTCCTCGGTCGTGGGTCGGCGGTGCTTGTTGAGCCGGTGCTCCAGGGCGTTGACCAGCAGGGTGAGGACCAGCACGATCGCCAGGTAGTAGATCGCCACCACCATGTAGGCGGTCAGCGGCTCGTAGGTCGAGGCCGCCATGTTCTGCGAGGTGCGGAACAGCTCGGTCATCCCGATGAAGGCGACCAGCGAGGAGTCCTTCACGGCGATGATGTATTGGTTGCCCAGCACCGGCAGCATCGTGCGCAGCGCGAGCGGCGCCTGCACCCGCTTGAGGGTCTTGGCCTTGGACATGCCCAGCGAGCGGGAGGCCTCGACCAGGCCCTTGGGCACGGCCTGGAAGCCGGACCGGATGATCTCGGCGATGTAGGCCGAGTTGTGGAAGGCCAGGGCGATCGACCCGGCCCAGAAGGCCGGCAGCGTGATCACGTAGGCCAGGCCGAAGTAGATGATGAAGATCTGCGTGATGAGCGGCGTGCCACGGACCAGGCCGATGTATGCGGTGGCGAGCCACCGCAGGGCCCTCACCCTGCTCATCGCGAGGGCGGCCACGCCGGCGCCGCCGACCATGGCCAGCGCCAGCGCCACCGCGGTCAGGCTCAGCGTGACCCACGTGGCCTCGAGGAAGAGCGGTGCCCACTCTCCGAAGAGGGAGAAGAACTCCACGGTGGATCAGCCCTCGGTGGACTCTGCGTCGTCACCCTCGGTGGTCTCGGCGTCGTCGCCGCCGGTGGCCCCGGAGATGTCCTGGCCGAAGTACTTCTGGCTGATCTCTCCGTAGGTGCCGTTCTCGATGATCGTGGCCAGCGCCTCGTTGAGGTCGTCACGCAGGCCGGTGTTGCCCTCCTTGACGGCGAAGGCGGGGGACTCGGTGTAGAGCGGGTCGCCGCACTCGACGACGTCCAGCCCGGCCTCCTCGATCTGGTAGAGGCCCACGAGCCGGTCGGTCATCACGGCGTCCAGGCGGCCGGTGGCCAGGTCCTGGAGGGCCACGACGTCGGAGCCGAAGGTACGGACCTCGCCCACCCAGTCGCCGCCCTCGTCCTCCAGGTAGCCCTGGTAGGTGGTGCCGCTGGCGACCCCGATGGTGGGGGAGTCCATCTGCGAGATGTCGGTGCACTCGGTGCCGGTGGCCACGAAGGCCTGGGCGCCGGAGGAGTAGTAGCCGTCGGTGAAGTCGACGGCCTTGTCCCGCTCCTCGGTCGGCGTCATCGAGGCGACCAGCACGTCATACCGGTTGGCCTGGACCCCGCCGATGAGGGAGTCGAAGGTGCCGGTCTCCTCCTTCAGCTCCAGCCCCAGCTCCTCGGCGATCGCCGCGCCGATGTCGCGGTCGAAGCCGGTGAGGGTGTTGCCCTCGAAGTAGGAGAACGGCTGGAACTCGCCGCTCATCGCGACGACGAGCTCGCCGTCGTTGATCAGCTGGGCCTCGCCGTCGCCGGCGCCCTCGCCGTCGTCCCCTCCGCAGGCGGCGAGGACGAGCGGGAGCGCCGCGGCCAGGGCGGCGAGACGGACGGTGCGGGTGGTGGTGCGTGCGGACATGAGCGAACTCAGCTCCTAGGTCGGCGGGAGCCGCCGGTCTGCAGGCTCCCTCGAAGCGGCCCTGCCCCCGTCCCGTCGGTTGCGGGACACGCGGGCCGTTCTCCACCATGGCACGGCCTGCCGGCCTGGCCCGACCGCGTGTCGCAGCGGTTGCGCGCGCTCCGGGACCTTGCTAACGCGCGCGCGTTGGGCGCACGACCATGCTCCGGTATGCGGTCACGAACCCGGTCCGAACCGTTACCGAACCGTGACGCTCACCGTCGTTGGGGGCCTCGTGCGCCGACGGATGTCGCCAAAGGTCACCGGTGTCGCCTGGCCGCCATCCGCCAGCAGGGACCGATGTCGCCGAAGGTCACCGATGTCGGCAAACCGGCTATCTGCCCGTGCTGCAACCTGGGCGGATGTCCGATGTGGCGACGTCCCTGCGGTTTACCGACATCGGCTCGGTCCGGTGACATTTGTTGGCGCGGCGGGGCAGGCGGCGGGGCGCGGTGGATGATGGAGTAGGAGGTCCGGCGGGGGAGAGGTGGAGGTAGGGGGTGGGGGACGCGGCGGGGGACACGCCGAGCGCCTCAGACGACTTTTCCGCGTCGTGCCGGGCCCTGGCGGGACGACACGCGGACACATCGCCCCAGCCTGTTGCATCTAGTGCCAGCCTCGCCTACGATCCCTATATCTAGTAGTTACAGCACTGTGGTTCCTCCACATGTTGTGCACAACGGAGGCCGTGTTCCACACACGTCATCCACACATTGTCCCCAGCACCACCCACACACGGCCTCTGAGCAGGCCGTTCGCGCTGCGCTGCCACGACCACGCCGAAGGAGGCGACATGCACTGCCCGTTCTGCCGCCACACCGACTCGCGGGTCGTCGACAGCAGGGTGCAGGAGGAAGGCACGGTCATCCGCCGGCGCCGGCAGTGCCCCGAGTGCGGGCGCCGCTTCGGCACCGTCGAGACGGCCACGCTGTCGGTCATCAAACGGTCGGGGGCGACGGAACCCTTCAGTCGGGACAAGGTCATCTCCGGTGCGCGCAAGGCGTGCCAGGGGCGGCCGGTGACCGAGGACCAGCTGCAGCTGCTGGCCCAGCAGGTGGAGGAGTCCATCCGCTCCCTGGGGCAGGCCGAGGTCGACGCCCACGAGGTCGGGCTGGCCATCCTCGAGCCGCTGCGCTCCCTGGACGAGGTCGCCTACCTGCGCTTCGCCTCCGTCTACCAGGCGTTCGACTCCCTGGACGACTTCGAGGCGGCCATCACCCTCCTGCGGACCGAGCGAGATCAGGCGCTCGAGCCCACGGGTATGCAGCAACCCACCTGACCCGAGCCCTCACCGAAGGCAGGTATGTCAGACCTCGGCGAGAGACTGCATACCTAAGAAAAAAGCCGCACGAACAGCCCACCAGACACACCCACGATCCACGCACCACCGCCGGAACACCAACCAAGGAGAAGTTGAGATGACGCAGACGACCGGGGCCAAGACGCGCTCCCGCCGCGCTCCGAAGGGCCTGAAGATCGAGCGGATCTTCACCACCCCGGGCGTCCACCCCTACGACCAGATCACCTGGGAGAAGCGGGACATCGTCCAGACCAACTGGAAGACCGGCGAGACGATCTTCGACCAGCGTGGGGTCGAGTTCCCGGACTTCTGGTCGGCCAACGCCTCCACCATCGTCACGACGAAGTACTTCCGCGGCGCCGTCGGTACCCCCGAGCGTGAGACCGGCCTCAAGCAGCTCGTCGACCGCGTCGTGCTGACCTACGTCAAGGCGGGCAAGGAGCACGGCTACTTCGCCACCGACGAGGACGCCGAGATCTTCGAGCACGAGCTGACCTATGCGCTCGTGCACCAGATCTTCTCCTTCAACTCCCCGGTCTGGTTCAACGTCGGCACCGCCAGCCCCCAGCAGGTCAGCGCCTGCTTCATCCTGTCCGTCGACGACTCGATGGACTCGATCCTGAACTGGTACAAGGAAGAGGGCTTCATCTTCAAGGGCGGCTCCGGCGCCGGCCTCAACCTCTCCCGCATCCGCTCCTCCAAGGAGCTGCTCTCCTCCGGCGGCACCGCCTCCGGCCCGGTGTCCTTCATGCGTGGCGCGGACGCCTCCGCGGGCACCATCAAGTCCGGTGGCGCGACCCGTCGTGCGGCGAAGATGGTCGTCCTGGACGTGGACCACCCCGACATCGAGGAGTTCATCGACACCAAGGCGCGCGAGGAGGACAAGATCCGCGCGCTGCGTGACGCCGGCTTCGACATGGACCTGGGCGGCAAGGACATCGTGTCGGTGCAGTACCAGAACGCCAACAACTCCGTCCGCGTCACCGACGAGTTCATGAAGGCCGTCGAGGACGGCACCGAGTTCGGTCTGCGCTCGCGCAAGGACGGCTCGGTCATCGAGACCGTCGACGCCCGCGCCCTCTTCGACAAGATGGCCAAGGCTGCCTGGGAGTGCGCCGACCCCGGCATCCAGTACGACGACACCATCAACGACTGGCACACCAACCCCGAGACCGGCCGCATCACCGCGTCCAACCCGTGCTCGGAGTACATGTCGCTGGACAACAGCTCCTGCAACCTGGCCTCGCTGAACCTGCTCAAGTTCCTCCGCGACGACGACACCTTCGACGTGGAGACCTACCAGGCCGTGGCCGAGCTGGTCATCACCGCGATGGACATCTCGATCTGCTTCGCCGACTTCCCGACCGAGCCGATCGGTGAGACCACCCGCAACTACCGTCAGCTGGGCATCGGCTACGCCAACCTGGGCGCGCTGCTCATGGCGACCGGCCACGGCTACGACTCCGAGGGTGGCCGCGCCCTGGCCGCCGGCCTGACCTCGCTGCTGACCGGCGCCGCCTACAAGCGCTCCGCCGAGATCGCCGGTGTCGTGGGCGCCTACAACGGCTACGCCCGCAACGCCGATGCCCACAAGCGCGTCATGCGCAAGCACCAGGCCGCCAACGACCAGATCAAGACGCTCCACACCATGGACGCCGAGATCCACCGCGCCGCGACCAAGGCGTGGGACGACGTGGTCAAGACGGGGGAGAAGAACGGCTACCGCAACGCTCAGGCGTCGGTGCTGGCCCCCACCGGGACCATCGGCTTCATGATGGACTGCGACACCACCGGCATCGAGCCCGACTTCTCGCTGGTCAAGTTCAAGAAGCTCGTCGGCGGCGGTTCCATGCAGATCGTCAACCAGACGATCCCGCGCGCGCTGAAGAAGCTCGGCTACACCGAGGAGACCATCGAGGCGATCGTCGAATACATCGCCGAGAAGGGCCACGTCATCGACGCGCCCGGCCTGAAGACCGAGCACTACGAGGTCTTCGACACCGCCATGGGTGCCCGCGCGATCCAGCCGATGGGTCACGTCCGGATGATGGCCGCGGTCCAGCCGTTCCTGTCCGGCGCCATCTCCAAGACCGTCAACCTGCCCGAGTCCGCGACGGTCGAGGAGATCGAAGAGGTCTACATGCAGGGCTGGAAGCTCGGCCTGAAGGCCCTGGCCGTGTATCGCGATGCGTGCAAGGTCGGCCAGCCGCTCTCCGACGGCAAGAAGGACGCCGAGGCCAAGGAGGGCGAGAAGCCGGCCGAGGTCAAGGTCGAGAAGGTCATCGAGTACCGCCCCGTCCGCAAGCGCCTGCCCAAGCGCCGCTCCAGCCAGACCACCAGCTTTGCCGTCGGTGGGGCCGAGGGCTACCTGACCGCCGGCACCTACGAGTCCGGCGACCTGGGTGAGCTCTTCCTCAAGTTCGGCAAGCAGGGCTCGACCCTGGCCGGCGTGATGGACGCCTTCTCGATCGCGGTCTCGATCGGCCTGCAGTATGGCGTGCCGCTGGAGACCTTCGTGGAGAAGTTCACCAACCTGCGCTTCGAGCCGGCCGGCCTGACCGACGACCCGGACGTGCGCATGGCGCAGTCGATCATGGACTACGTCTTCCGCCGCCTGGCGCTGGACTACCTGGACTTCGAGACCCGCTCCTTCATGGGCATCCACACCGCCGAGGAGCGCGCCCGCCAGCTCGAGACCGGCTCCTACGCCCCGGTCACCCCGTCCACCTCCGCCGAGGAGGACTACGAGGACGAGCTGGAGAACCTGTCGCAGTCCGTGGCCACCACCCCGGCCAAGAAGGCCGAGAAGGCTGAGAAGGACGCCGACAAGTCCGGTGCCGGAGCCGCCGACGCCCGCAAGGCCGACGCCGGCATCCACTCCTCGGCCGAGCTGCTCGAGCAGTTCAGCGGCAAGGTGAACGACGCCCCGATCTGCATGACCTGCGGGACGAAGATGCGTCCCGCCGGATCCTGCTACGTCTGCGAGGGCTGCGGGAGCACCAGCGGCTGCAGCTGATGTAGCACCCGAAGGGAGGGGCCTGCCGAATCGTCGGTAGGCCCCTCCTTCGTGCTCTCCGGGTGTCGGTGCCGGGACTGTCAGACAAACGGTGTTTCTGGCCCGACGCGCCGGCCCGGCTGGCGGGGAAGGTCATGTGATGACCGAGAAGATCACGAGCGTGAGCTCGATGCCGAAGAAGGTGACGAAGACGACCTCGCGGAGCAAGTCAGAGCAGGCTGCGGTCCGGGAGTTGGTCAAGGCCGCCCGGGCACGTGGTGAGGACCTGACCGGCCCGGACGGGCTGCTCAAGTCGATCACCGCCACGGTCCTGGAGACCGCGCTGGAGGAGGAGCTGACCGAGCACCTCGGTCACGCCAAGCACCAGGTGCCCACCGCCGAGAGCGGCAACATCCGCAACGGCACGCGGCCCAAGACCGTGCTCACCGACGCCGCCGGAGAGGTGACGATCGCGGTGCCGCGGGACCGGGCCGGCACCTTCGAGCCGGTCATCGTCAAGAAGCGCCAACGCCGCCTGACCGATGTGGACGCGGTCGCGATCAGCCTGTTCGCCAAGGGCCTGACCACCGGCGAGATCTCCGC